>JBDGZZ010000011.1:0-38869 GCA_039588335.1 Gemmatimonadota bacterium
CCGGAGAGCTGGATCTGGCAATCAACGTGTTCCGGCTGAACACGCAGGCTAATCCTCATTCGGCGCGGGCCTTCAACGGCCTTGCAGAATCATACCTCACGAATGGGAGACTCATTGAAGGTCATCAACGCCTACGAACGCATGCTCGAGATTCTGCCTGAGGACTCCACCCTTGGCCCGGTGAGAAAGGATGAATTGAGGTGCAACGCCGAGCTGAGATTGCGGATCCTGATGCCTTCCAAGCCAGATCAGCATCGGCTCCCGAATTGATCTTCGAACGAGTAGGATGAGGTGACACTCACTATCGTAGAACAGGCTGCGTAGATTGCTGCCGAAGTGACCCTTTAATGGAGAGAGTTATGGCCGCAGTAAAGGGAGCAGTCCAGATCTGGTTGCGCCTCGAAAACCTGGCGGTGTTCTTCCTGAGTTTGGTCCTCTATGCCTGGCTAGGGCACCCGTGGACTCTGTTCATAATACTGTTCCTGGCCCCGGACATTTCCTTCCTGGGCTACCTGGCGGGCTCACGAGTTGGATCCCACACGTACAATATCGTACACAATTATGCCGCTCCGATTGCGGTTGGGGTGGCCGGAGTGTTCAACGAAAGCTCGTTGCCAGTGGCCATCGGACTCATCTGGACTGCGCACATTGGGCTGGATAGGGCCTTGGGGTACGGTCTCAAGTATCCAACCGCGTTTGGCCATACTCACCTGGGCAACCTAGGAAAGGTGGCTACCCCATCCGTTCCGTTTCAGACCGGGTCAACTCCCTAGCGCTGCTGCCCTGTCACTATAGATTGCATCTGATACAGGCCGCAGATGATTGGGCCATGATCAGAATGCAAACAATGAGCGGCGACTCAGGCGGACTCGACAAACGGGGGCCGCCGTTTGTGTCTTCACAACTTGGTTGCCTTCTCCAGCTGGCCTACGGCCCGCGTCTTCTGGGGGTGCAGCATGAAAGATGACCGCAAGACAAAGAACCAACTTGTCGAAGAGCTGGTCGCGCTGAGGAAGCGCGTAGACGAGTTGCAGGGCCTCGAATCAGAACGTGACCGCGTTGAAGAGGCATTGGAGTTGAGTGAATCCCAACTTCGGCAAATCATCGATCTAGTTCCACACATGGTCTTCGTAAAAGACTGGAACGGACGCTTCCTCCTCGCCAACAAGGCCGTAGCCGAAGCCTATGGCACGACGGTCGAGAGACTCACAGGGACGCGACACGCAGAGCACCACAAGGATGAGACCGAGTTGGAACAGATGCTGAGCGACGATCGGGAAGTGATTACAGAGGGCGTTCCCAAGTTCATCCCACAGGAGACTTTCGTTGACTCCCTAGGAAAGCAACACGTCCTCCAGACCATCAAGATCCCGTTCCAAGTGTCCGGCAAAGACCAGCCGGCAGTGCTAGGAGTAGCCCTCGATATCACCGAGCGGACCAAGGCCGAGGATGAACGAAGGAAACTGGAAGCGAGGGTGCAACAGGTCCAAAAGCAGGAGAGCCTCGCAGCCTTGGCAAGCGGTCTCGCCCACGACTTCAACGAGCTAGTCATGAGCATACTGGATAACGCGGCACTGGCACGCGCGATCCGCTCCCCGCAGGGCAGGGAGCTCATGGAAAAGATAGAGCTCGCGGCTCGACGCGCCGGCGACTTGACCAACCAGATGCTGGTCTACGCTGGTGAAGAGCGGTTGAGCGAATGCGCTCTATTCCTCAACCGGCTGGTGGAGGACATGGGCCATGTGCTGGAGGCAGTGGTATCTGACAAGGCAGAATTGCGTTACGATTTTTCGTCCGAATCAGTGCCCATCATGGCGGACGCTGGTCGCCTACGACAGGTCGTCATGAATCTGGTCACGAACGCATTCGAGGCGCTGGGCGAGGATGGGGGTGTTATCACTGTATCGACGGGCACTGTGGATGCCAATAGGTCTTATCTCGAGTCCACATATATCGACGACGATCTGCCCGAAGGGACCTACGCCTTCCTCGAGGTCGCTGACTCTGGTATGGGCATCGATCCTGAGGAGAAGGCCAAGATGTTCGATCCGTTCTTCTCCTCTAAGTTCAAGGAAGGTGGCCTGGGACTCGCTGCACTGCTCGGGGTGGTGCGAAGTCATAAGGGAACGGTAAAGGTAGACAGTGCCCCGGGACGCGGCACAACGATCCGGGTACTGCTACCGACGCCGATCCAGGTTCCCTTCACCGATAGTCCGGAGTAGCACTCTACCCACCAGATCAGGTAGGTGTCGCATCCCCGTGATCGGTAGCTCCGGCCGAGCTGGACCGGGCCAGCAGCCGTTCGGCATAGTCCACGCGCTCGTGCAGTTCTCCGAGATCCTCCCTCAACAGTCGGACCTGGTCGTGCAAGCCGTCCAGTGCCTCACCCAGCCGCTCGACGTCGTTATGCCCGCCCTGCGCGAGCTTGTTGCCCTTGGCATTGAGCCACATTCGCATGCCAATGAGCCCAAAGGTACCAACACCCAACAGGGCAATGAGCGGGGCGATCGTGTCCAATATTTCTGGGATCATCGGAATCTCCGAGTGTTCAGATCGTCGTTCGGCCAGTCACACTTTGACTACGGTACAAGACCAAGTAGGGGTTTCGCCAGTCCTATTCGACGGTATCGAGGAGATTTCGTAACTCCAGTGCGGAGCCGATGCGTTTGGCGGGTTCCTTCGCGAGTAACCGCATGATGAGCGAGGAGATTTGCTGAGGTACCTCTCTGTTCAGCGTTGTAGGTGGAGAGGGGTCTTCGCGAAGCAATTTTGCGATCAGCGAGATGGTCGATTTCGCCTCGAAGGGCAGCCTGCCCGTCAGGCATTCATACATCACAACCCCAACCGCATAGAGATCGCTACGAGCATCCACATCTTCATCCAACAGCTGTTCGGGCGCCATGTACGCCGGCGTTCCCACAACCAGGCCTGCTTCCGTGACTGCATCAGTGCGCTCTGCCAAGCGGGCGATGCCGAAGTCCATGACCTTGAGCACGCCCTCGCCGTCGAGCAGCAAGTTCTGCGGTTTGATGTCTCGATGGATGACGTTGTGTTTGTGTGCAACACTCAGGGCTTCGGCCAGCTGCGTAGCGAGTGCCAAAGTTGAAGGCACACCAAGTCTGCCACGAGTGTCTATGAGTTCGCGGGCAGTAACGCCCTCAACGCACTCCATGGTTATGTAGTAGTTCCCGTCACATTCGCCCAAGTCGTACGTGCGAACCACATTGTGATGCGAGAGGCGGCGGGTGAGCTTCAGCTCTGTCTTGAAGCGATCAATGAGAGCGGGATTGTACACCAGATCCGGACGCAGCACCTTGATGGCTATGTCCTCGCCCAGGTCTTGGTCGTGGGCCCGATATACGGCCCCCATCCCTCCACGACCAAGTACCTCAGTGACGTTGTAGCGACCTGCGAAAACCTCTCCGATGGGAAGACTCGGGCCGACAGGAGCAGAGTCTTCCTGGCGCGGCGTGGACCTGGTTCTCTCTACATCGGCCTTGAGATCGTCTATTTGCTCGCGCAAGCGATCTTCGCGGGACTCTACCTCAGCCACCATCGAGTCAAACACGCGGGCCAATTTCCCAAGCTGGTCGCTCCTCAACGCCACGTCTGAAAGGCCGCCGTGTTCGTAGTGTCCTTTCTCAACGGCTGCGGCCGCCTCGATCACCTTACTTACTTGTCCCAAGTACTCGATCTCGGCATCCCTCAACCGTTTCTTCTCGAGGGAAGCATTGATCCGAGCCCGCAAGAGCACTGGGTCGAAAGGCTTGGGCAGATAGTCCTCTGCCCCACGCTCTATGCACCTCACAATGCTGGACATATCATCCAGCGCCGAAATCATGATCACCGGAATGTCACGAGTTCCACGCGAGCCCTTCAACCGTTCCAACACCTCGTATCCATCAACCTCGGGCATCATGACGTCCAGCAGGACCAGGTCGTATTGTCTGACGGAAATCATCTCGATCGCTTCACGACCGTCACCAGCACATTCGACCTCATGCCCCTGCTTCTTGAGCCGCCGCTCCAAGATGTCACGGTTGTCCTCTACGTCGTCGACCACGAGGATTCGGGCGGGCCTCCCCTGGTTCCGATCTGCTTGGAGGTCCCCGTCATGAGCCTCGTAATCAGCGGTGTTAGAGGTGCCACGCTTGTCTGCCGCTGCTCGCCTCACATCCGCTAGTCGTTCGGCAGCAGATCTCACCTTGAGGAGATCCTCGGTAAAAGCCTCATCCGATGAACTGCCACCAGCCCCGATCAGGGTTGTCACGGCCTGAAGAATCCGTCCCCGCGGCTCGAGCAATGACTCGTGAAGCCGTGTCATTTCAGGATGAGTGATACTGTCCCTTGTGGAGGGTAGACTCGAGTCAATCAGCTGCAGAGCGTCATGTACGGCTTCAAGGGCCCCTTCCAGCACCTGCCGCCTGTCAGCATGCACCGGACCGGTTGCGTCCTCGAGCAGCATTTCACAGTACCCAACGATCAGATGCACCGGCGTCCGCATGTCATGCCGCAGCTCAGCTACGGATGCCTGTGCCACTGCACTAATCTTCGCTTCGCTGTCGCTCACTCGTTCCTGCCTAGCAACGCCTCTATCTTCGCCAGCAGTCGTGGCAGCTCAATCGGCTTGGTGTCATAATCATCACAACCAGACTCGAGGGCTCTCTCCCGATCACCCGCCATGGCGTGAGCCGTGAGCGCGATGATCGGGATCTCCTGTGTGTCCGACGATTCTCTTAGTCGCTTGGTCGCTTCCCAGCCGTCCAGTTCGGGCAGGCTCATGTCCATGAGAATGATGTCGAACTCACCAGTTGCCGCTTTCTCGATCCCCTGCAATCCATCAACTGCGATCTCGACCTCATAGCCTTTGCGTCTCAGTCGCCGTGACAACATATCTCGGTTCATCTCGTTGTCTTCGACCAGCAGAATCTTCGCCAATCTACCTCCTCTGACTATCTGGTCGCCTGTCCGGTCGGGAGAGCACTTTGCTCCAAACTGGCAGGTAACTGCATAGTGAACGTGGATCCCTTTCCGGGAGCACTCTCAACATGAACATCGCCACCCATCAGGTGACAGAAACGGCGTGTGACAGCCAGTCCGAGTCCAGTCCCGCCGTACTTCCGGCTGATCGACGCGTCGGCCTGAGAGAAAGCCTCGAACAGCCGATCCATCTGCTCACTCGACATTCCGATACCGGTGTCTGAGACGCGGAACACCAACCGATCACCGTTGTCTTCATCGGCCTCGCGGAGGACGCTCAGCTCAATCACACCTTCCGTTGTGAATTTCGAGGCATTCGACAGCAAGTTCAACAGCATCTGGCGCACCTTTGTCAGGTCCGATCGCATCGAGCCGACGTTCTCGGCATAGTTCACTTCCAACTGGTTTGAGTTCGTCTCAACCAGAGGTCGAACGGTGGTGGCGACTTCCTCTACCGCGGTCGCCACGTCGAAGGTTTCTAGGTACAGATCCATCTTACCTGCTTCGATCTTTGACAAGTCTAGAATCTCGTTGATCAGAGACAGCAGGTGCTTGCCGGCCGAGCGTATCTTCTGCAGGTCGGGGACCAGCTCGTCCTGTCCCTTGTCTCCGGCCTCCTCTTCTAGCATCTCGCTGTAGCCGATGATCGCGTTCAACGGGGTTCGTAATTCATGGCTCATGTTTGCGAGGAACTGGCTCTTTGCGCTAGAGGCGTCCTCTGCTTCCCGGCGAGCACGAAGCAGTTCCGTTATGTCGTGGTACAGCCCCATGAGGCCTACACGCTCGCCCTCTACGATGACCGGGACACCCAGGACTTCCACCTCGACTAGAGTACCATCTTTCCTGCGGCGACGTCCGATACCGTGGACTGCGCGATCCAATGCTTCACGCGTGTACGCCACTGCCTCAGATCGCGTTGCCTCAGTCGTGATCAGCTCGTCCAGTTTGCGTCCCACCGCCTCTTCCTGAGCGTACCCGAACAACTTCTCGAAGGCCGGGTTGCAGGATACGATCTGGTGTGACGGATCCAGCGTCACGATCGCAACCGGACTGTTTAGAAGAACCTCCTCGAAATACTTCTTCTGTCGTTGTGCGGCTGTATAGAGGCGTGCATTTTCGATGGCGATTGCAGCCTGAGGGGCGAACATGTTGAGTAGCCGTAGATCTTCTTCGTTGAAGACTCGCTCCGGATCAGAATGAACGGACGCGATGGCACCGACCAATCGCCTACCAATGAGCAGCGGCGCTGCCATGACTGAATGCACCGTTACATCTGCATACTTATCGGAACGGCCCAGCCACTCGTGGTACGACGGTATGATCAACGGCTCGAGAGTCTCGGCCACTGTACCCATCGCCCCCTCCCCCATGGCAATCCGTGTTCCCGTCGAATCCTTTCCGATGTGATCACTGGCAACGACGACCAACTCCGCGGTCGCTTCATCGTAGATGGCCACCTCTCCCCCGGTCACACCCAGTAGTGTGACGGCACGCTGCAGTACGGACTGGAGAACCTTGGACAGCTCCAGCTCGGAGGATAGGTCGGCCATCGTGTCGAGCAGCGCCTTGTGTTCATCCGCCCTGCGGCGCTCAGCCTCCAGCAGCCGTGCCCGCCCGATTGCTATGGACGCCTGATTGGCGGCGGCCTTTAGTATCTCAAAATCCTCGTCCCCGAAAGAGTTGGGCTCGGTGGACTCAACGACCAACACACCGATAGTCTTTCCGTCCACTCTGAGCGGTACATCGACCTCAGATCCGCTGGCCAAGCTTGCCAGATACCGCGACTCACGAGTTACGTCCGGTGTGTAGTGTAGTTCACCATCTTCCAACGCTCTTTCACTCAGCCCTTCACCACGGTGCACGTGCCAATCGTGCGGGACATCGGGCCAACCGATGCTGGCTTGCAGCACGCGATCTCCGGTTGTGTCATCATGTAGAAACACGCCGAGGAAGTTGTACCCCAACGCCTCGTCATGCAGTCCGTTCACCATCGAGCGGTATACGTCTGCTTCCTGTTGGGCAGATGCAATTGCAGTCGTCAGGCGGAGCAAGGCTGCCTGGCGGCGTTCTAGCGCTGCGCTTCTCAACCGTGTCGACGAAGGGCTCGTCTCAGCGCGTCCCATTATTTGTCAGCCTTGCATCTCCGACTGGACATGAGCCGCGACCAAATCACGCACCTCCATCAGGAGTTTTTCACGATCATAGCTTCCCTTCTGGAACACGCGCTCGACTCCACCATTCAGCCGTTTACGGTCTTCAACCGTGAGTTCCTTTGCGGTAATGACCACCACGGGAATCGACTGCCAGTTGCTACCCCGATGCAGTGTTTCTATGAACTCGAAGCCGTCCATTTCCGGCATCATGAGGTCGAGAAGTACCAGTCCCGGCTCACGTTCGGCGAGCCGCTCCAGGCCCTCGCGTCCGTTCGCTGCTTCCAGAACCACCAGCCCTTCGCTTTCCAGAGTTCTTTTCAACAACGCGCGAGTGGCATCATCGTCTTCCACCACCAGCACCGGACCACTTCCACCGGCCCTACTGTGTTTTCTGAGCAGAGCTGAAAGCCGTTCACGGTCGATCGGCTTTGTCACGTACTCGGATGCCCCCAACGCAACGCCCATGTTCTTGTCGTCCACAACCGTGAGCATGACCACAGGAATGTCTGCCAGTTCTGCGTCACCCTTGAGCGCAGTAAGTACCGCCCAACCGTCCATCCCGGGCATAAGTACATCCAATGTGATAACGTCAGGCCTAGCTTCGTGTGCCAGGCGCAAACCCTCCTCGCCTCCCGCTGCTTCCTCAACCTTGAACCCTTCTTTGCGAAGAAACCGCCCCATCAGGTTGCGCATCACCGGATCGTCGTCGATCACCAATACGGTGCCTGCCGTGCCCAGTTCACCGTCCAAGGGAGCCGGAATTCCAGCACCTAGGTCGGGTACTGATTTGTCAGCGGCCTTCGGGGCTCGCACCGGAAGACACACGGTGAACGTGGAGCCGCTGCCAGCCTCACTTTCCACTGCGATGCCCCCCCCCATCATCTCGCAGAAAGACTTGCTGATCGCGAGTCCAAGTCCAGTTCCACCATACTTTCGGGCTGTACCCACTTCAGCCTGTGAGAAAGCCTGGAATAGACGATTCAACTGTTCGGGCGTCATGCCGATACCTGTATCGCTCACATCAAACACAATGCAGTCTTCCCCGGTCTCAGAGTCCTCCTCTCGCGCCACCGCAAGCGTTACAGTACCACTCTCGGTGAACTTGCTGGCGTTTGAAAGTAGGTTGAGGAGCACCTGGCGAACCCTGGTGACGTCAGAGAACATCTCCCCCAAATCGTCCTTGAACTGCACTTTCAACTCGTTCGAGTTCTTTTCTATCAGCGGCTGAATGGTGGTGACTACGTCATCAACCACGCCGCGTGTGTCAAAGCTCTCGAGGTACAACTCCATCTTTCCTGCCTCGATCTTTGACAGATCAAGTACTTCGTTGATGAGGGCTAGTAGGTGATTGCCTGCCGAATGAATCTTCTGTAGATCGGGAACGAACTCCGTCCGTCCAACATCTTGCACGTCCTCCTGAAGCATCTCGCTGTAGCCGATGATAGCGTTCAGAGGAGTGCGTAGCTCATGACTCATGCTCGCTAGAAACTGGCTCTTGGCACTGCTGGCTGCTTCCGCTTCCTTACGGGTGCTGAGCAACTCACTTATGTCGTGATACAACCCCATCAGGCCGACCCTCTCTCCGTCTACGACCACGGGCACGGCCAAGACCTCAACGTCTACCAGGCTACCGTCCTTGCGCCGCCGTTGCCCTATTCCCTTCACCGCCTTGTCGCCAGCCTGCTGCGTGTACGCCACCGCCTCTGACTTGGTATCCTCGGTTGTTATCAACTCATCCAGATTTCGACCCAGGACTTCGCTCTGGACGTAACCATAGAGCTTCTCGAAGGCAGGGTTACAGGCGACTACATCGTGTTCACTGTTCAGCGTGACAATTGCAACCGGATTGTTACGCACCAACTCTTCGAAGTACTGTTTCTGCCTCCTCGCAGTAGTGAAGAGCTGGGCGTTTTCGATGGCGACTGCAGCCTGTGGAGCAAACAGATTGACGAGTCTGAGATCACCTACGCCAAACCGTCTCGCCACGTCGGCATCCCATACACTGATGGCGCCCACCAACCTACCTCCCATGAGCAGGGGTACCACCAACACTGCATGAGCTTCCACGTCGGCGTACTGCTCCGACCGCCCTGCCCATTTCTTGTAATCCGGTATGTTGAGTGGTTGGTGAGTCTGGGCTACTCGTCCCATGGCCCCCTCCCCCACCTTAAGCCGCGTGCCCGTTGACATGGTACCCGTGTTGTGGTTGGCCACGATGACGAGTTCCTGCCTGTCGTCTTCGAAGATCGCCAGTTCTCCGGCTGTCACTCCCAGCAGGGCGACGGCGCGTTCGAGGACGGCCTGCAGGAGCTTGGAGAGTTCCAGTTCAGCCGATAAGTCAGAGGTCGTTTCCAACAAAGCCTGCTGTTCGTTCGCCCGACGCCGCTCAGCTTCGAGCAGCCGACGCTGATTCTCCAACAGCCGCGCTCTCGCTATCGCGATGCTCGCCTGATTTGCTGCTACGGTCAGGATTTCCAGGTCTGCCTTGCCAAATGCCTCCGGTTGCTCGCTTTCTACCACCAGCACGCCGATCGGCCGATCATCGATCATGAGTGGAACATCGACCTCAGAACCAGTACTGAGGCCAGGTACGTATAGCGGCTCACGCGTCACGTCATGCGTGTAGTGGAGTTGCCCGTCCTGTAGCGGGCGCGCGCTGAGCCCTTCGTCCCGGGGGAGACGAAGGTCCTCAGGAATATCAGACCATCCGACCCCGGCCCGCATAATGCGATCCCCGGTGGCCTCGTCCACAACGAAGACGCCGACGAAGTCGTAACCCAGAGATTCATCGCGCAAGCCATGCACTACTCTCTTGCAGACTTGATCCTCGTCCAGTGTTGCCGCTATCTCGGCACTGAGCCTGAGCAGAGCCGCCTGGCGACGTGCGAGGTCTTCTACCTGTTGTGCGCTTGACTCTGGCGGGTGTTTCCGGCCGGTCACCGGTTGCTCCCCTCGGCTGACATTCGAGGAGACTCTACGGGCATTCGTTCACAATGTGGCAACACGAGGCTTAGACAGCGCTGGTCCCGGTTCACTGCGGCTAGCTCCTGGATGTGATGTCTCCAATCAAGCGACGGAATGTAGGGACAGAGGCATGGCTACGCCAGGCATCAGGAGCGACGCTCTAGCCCAACTCCACTTCCACAGTGACGATTTCGTGAGGTCCGAGAGAAATGCTCAGCTCCCGAGTACTCTTCAGATCGATCCGTGATCCGCGTTCCTCTAGCAGGTTGAGCTGCCAAGCCGCCACCATATCGACACCGAACTGAAGCGTTTCATCTACTCGCTGTTCGGTGATGTTATACAGGCGCACGACGAGGCTATCTCTCATTTCATGTTTCTTCACGGCACTCACGCACGTCAGCTGAGTACTCTTATTGAATAGCCCTTCTCCACCAACTACGCTGCCATCTTCGACTCCTTGAATCGACAGCACAGGCACTCTGTAGCGCCTGCTGATGCCCATGATGTCGGCCGCGACATAGTCGCCCGCAAACGGAACCACCGCATATTGGAAGCACTGCTCACCTGGACACTGTGCCTCCGGTGTGTGCAAGGTAGGACCCGCATTCTGGCAGCGCCGCGTTTCGAAGTCGTCACGCGACAGCCACCCGACAGCCCGTAGAAGCGTGAGAGACAGCGTGACCTCACCGGATTCGCTTTGGGTTGCCTGGATCTCGGGCAACCCGCGGTTCACTACAGCCAAGCCGCGCCCCGCGTTTTGAATCAGGGAGAACGACTGTTGTGGGTACGTCCCCGGCGGCGCCTGGCGCCAGCCCTCTCCTCTCGGTTGATCTATCGGCCTGTGGTTGACGTAGAAATGTCCGTCCGACACCACTGTATCGGACGCGACCCCCGTCGGGAATTCAGCACGCAACCGATGATCCTCGGCCCGGTTGTCAAACTCTAGCTCCACCTCTATGGCGCGACTTCCCTTCCGTAGACCCACACGCGTTCGCACCCGACACTCGACGAGGTCCGAGCTCCGCCGCTGCCGACTCGAATCTATTGACGCCGGCAATTCGACGGCACATTCGGCCTCGAGCTGCCCCCAGAGACCGCCGCCCTTCAAGATCCTCGTCACTCCAGCGCAACCGTCCGAGTTGATAGTCTGCGAATGCTCGCACGGTGAGTAGTCGTACTCGTCACCGACATCCTCAGTGTCCTCGAGCCGGTTCAATCCCACGTACAGATGACCGGCTGCCTTGTCTTCGACGTCGAAGCTGCCGTTCGAATGAAGCTTCACACGGTAGAACTCGTTCTCGACGGCATTCTCAGAAACGCTGACCGAACCCGGCTGTTCCACTCTACGGGCCCGCGTCTCATCATCAGCGGACTCCTGCAAGAAGAATTGCCTGTGTCCCAATCCCGGCAAGTCCTCGGCTAGGAATCGAATCGTGACGAAGCAGTCGCGCGTGTCCTTGTCGGCCTCGGATCCCACCATTCGATCGCCGAACTCGGCCAGGTACACCTGTAATTGGTCTAGCTGGCGTGAACCACACAGCGCACTGCGATAATCGACGCCCCAGAACCGCTCTACGTACCTGACATCCACGACCTCGAAAGGAACTGCGTTTCCATCCTGATCGAACAGGCCTAGTCGCTCCACGTCCACTCCGAACGGCTGCAGCACAACCAATCGTTCGACGACTTGGGTTCGAGTCTCCGGTAGAGTGTTGGCGACGCAAACAACGGTGTTCCGATCCGCATCGGGAGATCGAGCGAAGGTTGGTGTCAAATACCGCAGTTCATCTGCCAGGATCTGTTCGCCCGTCTCGATAACGCCGCTGAAGCGCGGTCCCATCTGACGGTGCACCTCGTCGGTGCTGCAGCCGCAGATGGAGTCGTGAGGGTGGTTCTCAAGCAGGAGCTTCCACGAATGGTCTATGAGGCCACTCTGGTATAGTCGACCGACCATGAAATGCGAGTATGCCGACAACGGCTCAACGTAGTCCGAGAGCAGTGTCTGCGCCTGGTCGTTTGTCTGTTTGAGATACATCCGTGCCGACCACACACCGGACAAGATGTGATGCAGCCGGCCTTGGGCTAGCTCTCCCGTGTGCGAGTTCTTGATGAAACCGGCAGACCGAACGGCCTCGAGATAGCTGTTCAAACTGGAATGTAAAAACTCGGTATCGGGAAACTCTCTGCAGAGAGCTTCCATGATTCGACCGAAGTCCTTCTGCGGGGGAAAATGGTCGCAACCGTTGTTGACGAGATACACGTCTCCCTGTGACAGCTCACCCATCTTGGCAAACAGGTCACTCACACGTTCAACTGCATGCTCTATGTTCACAGTCCGCTGCGTATGTGCTTCCCACTCCTCGCGGTACCCTAGCCCTCCAGCGTTGCAGTACCCTCCGCACTGGTTGATGGCCGTTACCTCACTGCCATCGGGAGCCTGCCAGATGTACTCGTGGCCAGTCCGCTCGATTTCGGCACCGTTGCCTCGGGTGTATATGAAGGAGTCTATTTCGACCTGCCTCAGTATTTGCGGCATTTGAGCGATATGCCCAAAGGAGTCGGGCATATACCCTATCTTCTGGACGTTGCCGAACTCGCGACACACTCGGTGCCCGACCACCAAATTGCGCACCGTCGCTTCCGCGCTCACGAGAAACTCATCGGGGAGGATGTACCAAGGCCCTATCGACAATGCACCGGCCTTGACCAGCGTTTCGATTCTGTGCCGGTTTTCCGGACAGATCTGTAGGTAGTCTTCTAGGATGATTGTCTGCCCGTCCAACAGGAAGTGCTTGAAGTCGGGATCCTGCTCGAGTGCTTCGAGAACTTCTCCGACTACCCGCACCAGGCTCACACGAAACCGATCGTAGGTCAGGTACCACTCTCGATCCCAATGAGTGTGGGAGACGACAAACGCCTGCCTCGGAGCTGCAGTCACACTATTCCCCTCAGTTAGCACTATTCGTAACAGGCAGCGATCAGGTCACCAATTGTCGCAGTCGCCAACCCCACTGATGTGTCGGCCGCCCCATAATACAGATACGCGACACTCTCGTGTCGCGCCGGTCCGCTGTGTTGATCCTGCATTACCACGAGTCCACTCGGAAACACAACATTCGGGACCTGTCCCACTAGCTCATAAGTGTCACGCGGTTCGAGTATGTTGTTGCGGCCACGCGCTATGACTGTCGACGGATCATCAGCATCGAGCAACATAACTCCAGCCTGGTATATGTTGGTGCTTCCGAAGTGTGTGGCGATGCCATGATAGACCTGTAGCCACCCTTCCTCCGTTCGGATGGGCGGCGGTCCCGGCCCAACCAGTTCATCCCAAGAATGCGGCCTCCCTCTCATAACGGAGCCAACAGGCTTCCAGTCGATCAGATCATCTGAGACTGACAGGAATATCTCATCGCCAGCCCTAGGACCTCCCTCTACACTCACCCTATTCGGCCTATCGAGCCTGACGTACTGGCCTCCAATTCGCTCCGGGAAGAGCACTCCATTACGAACGTCCTCATGACCACCGAGTCCGACGAACTGGAACGACTCCAAATCGACCGATGTTGCCACGCCGAGTCTGCATCCACGATCCATGTCAACAGCGAACATGATGTAGTTGGAGGTGTCTATCCTAGTGATTCTCGGATCGTACACGTGGTAGATCGGGTCCTTTATCTGGTCGATTCCAGCGAATTCCACTGATTCTCGTCGCACTTCAAACGCTACTCCATCCGTGCTATCGGCCATGACGAGAAAGGTCTCTCTACCCCTGCTCTGTACTCGAAGCATCAAGGAGACCATTCCATGATGGGCCACGGCACCGGGATTGAACACAGAAGTGACGTCCACGAGCTGCGGGGCCAATTCGGGAATGTCGCGCCGTGTGAGGATCGGGTTGTCTGAATGACGATGCAGCACCATGGTAGGTTCTCTCTAGCGTCGGTTCTCAGTCCGTGTGGTGTCCACTGTCCACACGACCGTCATCCGTATCGTCCCGCTCCATCTCTCCTAGCCGGCTCAACATTGACCGTATGTCCTTCAGACCACCGGTCGTGAACCACATAACTACAACGACAGCCAGAATCAACTCTACATACACATAGAACTTCCAGAATCTGGCCCACGCTTCATTGTTCACGTCATGTGTGAGGTTCCACACGGTCCCGACAATGAAGACGAGCGTCCAGAAGCCAATCATCACGTAGCTCACGATGTACGTGATCCTGTCACCGCGAGTGAATTCCTTGCCCATCCCCAACATCCGGAAACCCTTGTGAGGCTCGGCATCAACCACCTTCATCTCAGACGCGATTTCGTAACGGCCACGATGTAACAACTTGTCCATGTCATGAGCCCGCCGCTTCCCCAGCAGTGAGACGCTCACATACGTGATTACGGACACTCCCATCGCGATGCCCCAGAACATCTGCCCATTTATGAAGAACTCGTCCACTACTTGGTGAATGACTATGCCTCCCACGGCAATGGAGGAACCCACGATCATCGCCGACCATGCCGCCGCAGTAGTGCCCCTTCTCCAGTAGAGTCCCCCGATAAGAACCGACCCGGACCCGCCTGCGAAGATCGCCCCTGTAATTGCGAAGAACATGAAGATGTACTGGCTTTGTTGAAACAGCAGACTAAAAAGAAAGATGAATACCGCCACACCCAAGATCGAGCCCCTGAGCACTCGCAGATGCTGGCCCCTCGAAAGCGGCTTCTTTCGGAACGGCATTAACACGTCCTGAATGAACACCGATCCCCAAGAATGGAGATAAGTATCGTGAGTGCTGATGAACGCGGCCATCATGACGGCGGCAAACGCACCCATCAAGCCGACAGGGAGAAGGGTTGTCAGCACAATCGGGGCCCGTAATTGGGTGCCGATCGTCTCGCTCTCCGCTTGCTCCAACACACCATTGATATACTGGGCCTCACTGGAGAAGTCGGGATGATGCAGGATGGTGTACGCCACGACTGGAACGATGAGAAGAAAGAGGATCTGCGGTATGCCGCGCCAATTGGTCAACACCTGTCCCATCTTCGCTTCATGGGCGCTCTTAGCTGACGCGTTGTAGGCCTGTGTTCCCTGCCACGACATCACGACATAGATGACCCCGATAGTCCCTACCAAGAAGAACCAGAAATTGAAATCCTCTACCTGGCTGGTCTTGAAAGGATTGATCAACGACCTGTCTTCCGGTGCCTGTGAGAGCGCCTCGAAGATCTGCGTCCAATCGACGAGCGTGAGCAGAAACACAATGATGAGGAGAAACACTATGTTGACGAACGTGCCCTGTATGAAGTCGGCGATGATGACTGCTACCTGCCCACCGCTGAAAACGAAGAAGAGTGCGATGGAGAGCAACGCTATCATCACGACAGGGAATGTGGATACCTGGAGACCAAGGACGTCCAGAGTTCGTGGCAATCCAATGAAGTTGATGAAGAAGCGAGCTCCAACCGCTGGGAAGATCCCAAAGTTGATTGTACCCGAAGCGAATACCAGGATGCCCGCAAATATGCGGAAATGTCGACTGTAGCGACGCTCGAAGAATTCCGCCAGCGTGAGACAACGGGTCTGTCGGAACCGGTAGTGCACGAACCCTGAAACAGTTATGACCAGCACAACGGCAGCGGTGGTGAAACCCCACCACGTTAGCGGAAAACCTCCTTCGTAGTTCTGCTCGAAAAACCCGACGATTGAGATAGCTCCCAGAGCGGCCACGCCCTGCGACACAGCCAGTAGATACCGACCCGCCGTACGTCCCGCAGCAAGGAAATCGGCCACGCTCCGCATGTAGCGCCTGCTGATCAGAACGCCTGCTGCCATGAAAGCCAACACGCCCATGACGATCGCCCAGTCGATAGCCGTGAAGTTCATCCTTGAACCTGCTCGCGGGTGATGCTGGGAGGCGGCGGTGGATAAGGGTACCACGCAACCCCAGGGCAGTAATACCAGCTCACCAAACGCGCCCGTCTTGTCTTATCCGATATGTGCGGTCGCCCAGAGTGAGCGATGCTACGAAAAGATGTTCGGTGGATTCCAACGTGATTGGCCAGCTAAGATCAACAAACCCTAGGTCCCGCATGTTGTCTGCATACCGCTGGTGCTCGGCGAACCACGCACGTTGACGATAGTAAACACGCCGCAGCTCCCACTTCGCCCGATCTGCCTCCGTGATGGAAACCGAGTCCGTTCCCTCCCCCACCACGTCACCGGAGAACTGCACTATTCCCCACATCTCTGGATAGTGCATGTTGATCAAACCTTGAGGGGACCAGACCCAGTTGTCTTCGGGCCGGCTGCGTCCGGACGGATTGTCCAGCAGTCGCACGTAGTCACCATTCTCGACTTCGGTACGCCACTCCACTCGCGAGAAATTGACTCTCCATTGATCGCCGGCTTCCGGCGGTGTCGGCCTATTCGCAGCTTCCCCGAGCACCGACCACGGGATGGCGATCTCAACGCTCCAGCCGCGGTCGCGATCGCCATGGCGGTTCAGCGTCCCATCAATCGCAACCGCTGTTTCGAGAGCCTGGATATCCCAAGCGTTGATCGCTGGGCCACCGTCGCGATAGGGACGGATCAACAAGAGATCCCACTCAGTACCGAAAGCGTTGATTTCCAACTCATAGTACTCGTGCGTATCTCCATCGGGATCGATGAAGACTTCGAAGTCATTGTCGTAGTAGATCACTGCATCGCGCTGGGTGAGCTTCGCCCAAATATCTGGTTCCTCCATGTCCGCGCCAACGTAGAAGAACTCGTCGTCCCACAGTATCTTCGCCCTCGTGCGAAACCTGGGAAGAGGCCTCAGAGAGCCTTCAATATCCACGAAGTCTGAAGTCCACGAAGCTTGGCGCCACGAAGGCTCGTCCATACTACCATCTACTACCATGGGAGCAGGTGCTCTGTACGCCACGTAGGTGAGTGGCGCCCACGGGATCCCGGGCTCGGCAACCCCTTCTCCTCCACCAGGTGTTGCCGTGTCACAGCCAGACACAGCGGACAGAGCACTGACCAGCAGCCGCAATCGAGACCAGACTATCCCGTCATGCATCGGCCGAGCCATGTTCCGGGCCACAGCTCACACCCAGCACCTCCAGCCGTGCGCAGTGGAATTGCATCCGGCGACGGAAGTCCGTGAAGTCCTGACACTCTGGCGGTGACCACAGGCACTCCGCCATAGCTAGGAGGCGCGGGAACACCTTGTTGTCGACAGTATCCTGTGGCGCACGTTCCGTCCACATAGTGCACTCCCCGCCAAGAATGCGTTTTCGTTCCTCTCCGCTTAGTGCCTCTGGGATCGGGTCAAACGAATAGACTTGCTCGAGACTCGTCGTGGCAACATCAAAGTCGAAGTACGCGTGGCTCGTGGGCGAAACGATGGCATCGTGACCGGATCGGGCGGCCTGGATCGCACCGTCCATGCTGCGCCAGGATTGCACGGTCGCAGTTTCAGGCAACCCTCCTTCGAGAATCTCATCCCAACCCACCAACCTGCGATCGTTCAATGCTAGGAACTCCGCAATCCTCCCGATGAAGTAGCCCTGAAGCTCGCTCTCGTTGCTGAGCCCCTCTCGTTCCATTCTCTTCTGACAACGTGAACATTCCTTCCACCGAGCCTTGGGACACTCATCACCGCCGATATGTATGTATTCACTGGGAAACAGCTCCATCACCTCGGTGAGCACGTCCTGGAGAAAGGTGAATACTCTGTCGTTGCCCGCGCAGTAAACATCGTCGAAGATACCCCAAGTCGTGGCCACATCGAGCGGCCTCCCGCGACACGACAACTCCGGATATGCCGCCAGGGCCGCTATCGCGTGACCCGGCATCTCGATCTCCGGAATCACAGTCACGTGTCGGCTGGCCGCGTAGTCAACCACGTCTCGGACGTCTAGCTTCGAATAATATCCGCCGTATCTAGTGCCGTCGCCTTCGGTGCGCCAAGCCCCCACATCGACCAACTTGGGATACCGGTCGATGTCGATGCGCCACCCCTGATCCTCGGTGACGTGCCAGTGGAACCGGTTCATCTTGTGATAGGCGAGGAGATCGATATACCGCTTCACGAAGGACTTGGTCATGAAGTGCCTGCAGCAATCGAGCATCAGGCCACGCCATCTGAAGCGCGGAGCATCGTGAATACGCACGGCTGGCGCAGTCCAAACCATGTCGGCGGATCCTCGTCCACCGCACTCGATCTCAGTCGGAAAGAGCTGCCTCAAAGTCTGTACAGCGTAGAAGGCGCCGGCCGCGTCACTGGCCGCCACGGTGACTCCATCCGAAACAACGTCCAATAGGTAGCCTTCACAGCCCAGATCAGGCCCACACCCTCTGTGAGTGAAGGTTATGCTCTGCTTGGGCACGTCATTCGCAGAAACCATCGTCGGCGCGAATCGGAATCCGGTCGCGGTGGAGATGATGTCGGAGAGAAACGTCGCACAGCCCCACAAAGCCTCACAGCCCTCCTCAACCAGGATTTCGGTTTCGGCAGACAACGAAAAGACTCCGTCTTGAATCCGGATCTTGGCCGGCACCGGGATCACGTGGATCGCTCCATCGATCACGGATGCCCCTCCAGCTCCATAGCTTGCGACCACATCAGTTTGAGTTTACCGTCCAAAGCCGTTTGTTCAAGGTTCAAGAGACACAGGAGAATGGAAAATGGACCAGATCGATCTCGAGGCGATCCTCGGACAACTCACCAGCCTGCTCACCGCTTGGGGTCTGAAGATCCTCGGTGCCATAGCGGTCCTCATCATTGGACGAATGGTGGCCCGCTGGGCACGCCGCCTCATTGGAACGGTGATGCAGCGCGGTGACGCCGACGCGACGTTGGTTCCGTTCGTATCAGGGCTGGCCTACTACCTGATTCTGGCCTTCGTGGCCGTTGCGGTATTAGGCATGGTAGGTGTGCAGACCGCTTCGATGGTTGCAGTTCTTGGTGCGGCTGGGCTTGCTGTCGGTCTCGCTCTCCAGGGAACCCTGTCCAATTTCGCGTCAGGAGTCATGCTCCTGGTCTTTAGACCGTTCAGCGTGGGTGACTACATCGATGCTGGTGGTACGGCCGGCACTGTCCAAGCGATAGGATTGTTCTCAACGACACTCAACACACCCGACAACGTTCGTATCGTGGTGCCGAACTCCGCGGTCTACGGCAGCACGATCAAGAACTACGCCGTGAATCCCACCCGGCGGAACGACATGGTGGTCGGAGTCTCATACGACGACGACCTGGAGCTGGCAGTCCAGACCATCCGACGGGTGCTCGAAAAGGACAACCGTGTACTGCAGGATCCTGAGCCCGTGGTCGCCATAGGCGAGTTGGGAGATTCATCTGTCAGCATCGTCGTCCGCCCGTGGTGCACGAAGGAAGACTACTGGAACCTGCGATTCGACATGATGCGTACGCTGAAGGAGCAGCTCGAGGCAGCCGGATGCTCGATTCCGTACCCGCAGCAGGATGTGCACATGCATCAGGTTGGTGCGTAAGAACCCCGCCCCACCTGGACCGGTCTGGAGTTGAAGTGGGAGTGAGAGTTGGAAGTGGTTTCAGCCATCACGTGCATAACAGACAAAGCGGCGGTTGCGGTCAGTGCGCCACTCAAAGTCCCTCCGCAAGCAAGCCAAACTCCAGGGCGCCGCTTCCCCTACTCGTTCCCCACCTTCGCCTTCAATTCCTCGAAGGCGTGCTCGATCACGTTAAGTCCGGGCCTTGCTACAGCGCAAGGCAGCGCGTGCACCAAGAGGGACCGCTCGTCGTCTCGGATGGATGTCGTAGAGGTTGTCTAATCCCCTTCCGCGGCCTCGGTTATCCGGTACCGCACGATGTAGGGAACGTCCAGTTCGTCGTATTCGATACCCCACACCTGCATGCTTCGAGCGAACAGCATGGTGAACCCGGATGGCAGTTCGACAACGCCGATCGCGTCTCCAGTTCCTGACAGTATGCGCCACTCAACGACCAGTTCACCCAACTCCTCGCCACGCAGCCAAAGCTGACCATCGGGACCGATGACAACAGCGCTCACAGGTGGGTGATAGGCCGGTAAGTAGAGTCCCGCCCGCGCCCAGCGTGCGGCCTCGTCGAATGTTGCCCGACCCGCCAAGAACTCCGAGTTCGCGACACTCTCGGCAAAGCCATCAATGATGCTGTCCACGATAGCGGTCCTCAGCGGAATCGGGTCGTACAGAAACGCCCGTGAGAAGATCGTGTCGCCGTCAATCCGCCAGGTGGTCACGGTAAAGGTCGCGGGACCGTCAATCCCCGGCGGGCCTCGCATAACGCGCACCGCGACCATGTCATAGTCCGAAACCTTGACGATCTCCGTATCGCTGAAGGGCGGTGGTCGATACGACCCGAAACCAGCAGGGCCCTGCTCGTTGTTCGTGATCTCCCACACCGTGTTCACGAGTGAATAGTGGGCAATGGTGTCCCCAACGTTCCCTGCCGTGTCCATCCGGACGATGAAGTTCTCGGTGAGTTCGCCACTGGCAACCATGTGCGAGAACGCGGGTGGTGAACCGACGATCGTCCCGTCGCGCAAAAGGCCTCTCGGCCGCGGCGGCAGGTCCCTCGGCGAATCCCCGAGATCGACTGGGATGCGGCGGCTACCAAGGAAGTTTCCTTGAAGATCAAAGAACGAGAATCGGTACAACCCGTGGTCCATCACCCACAGCGTGTCACCGGTAATGGCCATAACGCCGACCCTGCTGAACTCGCCGGGCCCCTCGCCTTCGCGACCAATCGAGCCGAGGAACGTGCCGGATACATTGTGCATGCGAATCTGGTTCTCTTGAGGGTGACCAGTTTAAATGGTGCCGTCCGGTCCAACTTCGAGTTCCCGAAACCAGGTGAAAGCGGCTTCAGGGTCATCGGGACTGCCCACCCGAAGTTCTTCGGTCGCCACCATCGTAACGCCGACAAACGAGTCAGTCTGACGGGATTGGTCCGCGCATCCAAGACATACGATGCACAGGAGAATGAACGCTAGCCGCATGGTGATCTCCGCACGCATGGGAACGTTGTTAACTTGGAGCCACCGGACGTATCCCACAACCCGAGTACGTATCAGACTACGGCCCTGTTTTGACCCCCTCGATTGGGGAGTGTTGCCGGCTACTTCCGCCGCCTACCTGCATATGCCTGTCGCATTGTTGTAGAATGATTTCCCGAGACAGTCAACCACCAGCACCACGGCTTATGGCACTTTGGAGCCATGCTGACCTAGCTGTTATCGTGAAGTGGAAGTTGTTATCGGGATTACACTTAGATAGCTTAGGGAGCGCTTGTCCAGCTTCTCATTTGCGTCAACAGATGAGCCTCTGTGCAGATATGCTTAGACGCCTGCTCCTGATCAGCACCTCTACCGTTCACGGCAGTAGATACCTCGACTACTGTGCCGACGACATCGTGGGTTTCCTGCGGGACCGCCTGCGCGTTCTGTTCATTCCATTCGCTCGTCCGAGTGGAATAAGTCTCGCCGATTACAGCAAGCGAGCCCGAGAACGGTTTGCGACAATGGGGTTCGAGCTGAACGGGATAGAAGCTGCCACGGATCCCCGCGAAGCTGTCGAGACCGCGGATGTCATCTTCATTGGCGGCGGCAATACGTTTCTTCTCCTGCGAGACCTGTATGAGACCGGATTAATCGAACCTATTCGTGAACAGGTCGCGAACGGCGTCCCGTACATCGGTACGAGTGCCGGGTCGAACGTCGCCGGACTCACAATTGGAACCACCAACGACATGCCCATCGTGCGACCCTCGACCTTCGACGCCCTCGGCCTCGTGCCGTTCAACATCAATCCGCATTACCTCGATCCCGACCCCGATTCCAAGCATAAAGGAGAGACGCGGGAGACGCGCATCAAGGAGTATCACGTATTGAACCCCCAGCCGGTCGTTGGACTGCGCGAAGGTGCGTGGCTAGAGATCAGCGGCGACAGCATGTTACTGGGAGGCAGCTCCGGGGCTCGTTTGTTTAGACAGGGAAGTGAACCGGAGGAGTTCGAGACCGGAGATCAACTGGATTTCCTCCTCTCGAGTAGCCGGTGAAACTGGCGCTGGTAGTACTAGCTGCCGGTATGTCCAGCCGATACGGTGGCTTGAAGCAGCTCGAGCCGGTGGGACCTAGCGGCGAGGCGTTGATGGACTACGGCATCTACGACGCTGTGAGGTCCGGCTGTTCGAAGTTGGTAATCGTCATTCGACCGGAAATAGAAGCGGCAATCGCTGATCATGTGGAAGCGCTTGTTGGAAACGCCATCACGGTGGCTTTTGTCTTTCAAGAGATCGGTAACGTACCGTCCCGGAAGGCGATACCTCCCGGACGGGAGAGGCCTTGGGGCACTGCCCATGCGCTTCTCGCCGCTTCGTCGGAGGTGTCCACTCCGTTCATGGTCTGCAATGCGGACGATTTCTATGGTGCGGCGGCGTATGAGTCGCTGGCGGGGTTTCTGGACGCATCTGCTTTCCCCGCTCATCTTGGCACAGCAAGGGTCGGAGAGGGAGTTCTAGTGGGCTATCGCCTAAGCGATACACTCTCTCCATTCGGCGGCGTGGCGCGAGCCGTGTGTGAGTGTGACACGGATGGTTATCTCGAGCGCCTGGTAGAAGTGAAGCAGATTGAAGAAGCGAATTCTCAGTTGACTGGTGTGACCGAAGCTGGCGACGGCGTGCACCTGGAGGGATCCGAGACAGTCTCGATGAACCTGTGGGGGTTCACGCCAGCTGTGTTTCCGCTCTTAAAGCGCCAGTTCGAGGAATTCGTCGCCAGCAACCCCGACGATGACGCCGAGTTCTTGATCCCTTCGGCGGTCAACGAGCAGCTTGCGCGAAGTGAGACTCGGCTTAGAGTATTGCAGGCCCGAGATAAGTGGTTTGGCATGACGTTCGCCGACGATAGGCCTTTGGTAACACGGAGGATTCGCAATCTGGTGGACCGTGGGATCTACCCCGCCGATCTGCCAGCCTGGTTCCGGCAATAGTCTTAACCTGCACACCTATGGTCAAATGCAACTAACAAGCCTCGACTGGTCCGTCGTGCTCCTCTATGGACTGATTGTCCTTTCGGTTGGAGTCATCTTTGCCCGGCGTGCCGGCAAGGGTACCACAGAGTATTTCTTGTCCGGCAGGAAGCTGCCGTGGTGGCTGCTCGGTACGTCGATGGTCGCAACGACCTTTTCTACGGACACGCCGAACCTCGTCACCGACCTAGTGCGTACCGGCGGGGTCAGTCAGAACTGGCTTTGGTGGGCATTCGCGATCACGGGACTGTGCACTGTCTTCTTCTACGCGAAACTCTGGCGACGTTCCGGAGCGCTCACAGACATAGGGTTCTACGAACTGCGTTATTCTGGACGGCCAGCGGCTTTTCTGCGCGGATTCAGAGCCATCTACCTCGGCGTCTTCTTCAACGTGATGATCATGGCTACCGTCTCTCTGGCAGCCATCAAGATCGCCGGTGTGCTCCTCGGTATCGACAAGTATACGACGGTGCTGATTGCGGGTACCATCACGGTCATCTACTCGGCCACATCGGGCCTGTGGGGTGTTGTCGTCACAGACTTGCTGCTGTTCGTAATAGCGATAGTCGGGTCATTCGCAGCCGCATTCTATGCTCTGCAACAACCCGAGGTGGGTGGCCTTGCCGGCATGGTCTCACATCCCGCGCTCGCCGACAAGCTATCGCTGCTTCCGGATTTCACTGACTGGCGGACGGTACTGCCCGTTCTCATCATACCGATCGCGGTGCAGTGGTGGAGCACCTGGTACCCTGGTGCGGAACCGGGAGGTGGAGGCTACGTGGCTCAACGTATGTTGGCAGCGCGGAACGAGAAAGAAGCGATGGGATCAACCCTTTGGTTCAACATCGCACACTACGCTCTGCGCCCCTGGCCTTGGATCATCGTAGCGCTCTGTTCTCTCATTGTCTATCCGAGTCTCGACTCGATAGTAGCACGGTTTCCAAACCTCGACCCCTCGATAGTCAGACACGACCTCGCTTATCCAGCCATGCTAGTATTCTTACCACATGGCCTGTTGGGCCTGGTTGTGGCATCTCTTGCAGCTGCATACATGTCGACCATAAGTACGCACCTCAACTGGGGTGCCTCATACGTCGTGAACGATTTCTACCGTCGCTTCTTCGTGCGTGATAGGGACGAGAAACACTATGTGGCCGTCGGGAGGTACTCGACCATCTTGCTGATCGTGCTGGCATGTATGATCTCGCTCTGGCTGGAAAACGCGCTTCAGGCATTCCAGATCCTGCTTCAGATTGGCGCAGGAACTGGCTTGATCTTCCTGCTGCGTTGGTTCTGGTGGCGCATCAATGCCTGGAGCGAGATTTCCGCGATGGTCATCTCGTTCCTGGTTGCCATGTACTTTCAGTTCATCCACGAAGCACTCGGCTTTTCGCCTGTACATCCGTCGCTGATGCTCGTGTTGGGGGTAGCAATCACAACCGTGGTTTGGCTCACGGTAACCCTGCTGACACCACCAGACACCGCTGAAACGCTGCAATCGTTCTACGACAAGATCCGTCCGATCGGGCGGGGCTGGCGCAAGGCAGTGAACGTCATTCCCTCAACGGGCCGAGATAGCGTAACAGCTGCACTGCTCTGCTGGTTCCTGGGGTGTGTGATGATTTACGGAGCGTTGTTCGGGACAGGCTATTTCATCTATGGTAGTATCGGCATTGGAACCTTCTGTGCCGTGATTGTAGTGGTCGCAGGGTTCGCGTTGTTCAACACGCTGCCGAAGGTGGGATTTGAGTAAGGGGCGGTAAGGGACGGTAAGGGACGGTAGGGACTAGACCTCCATCACGGCGGCACCCGCCGAGGGCTCGGCCACGAAGAGTGCGTCCTCGATGTCTCCTTCGAAGTCTCGCTTCGCGTAGAAGTCTCTCTCGAGCGTGGCTATTACGTCGTCTACACGATCTTCCGAGCACAACGCAACCACACTGCCGCCGAATCCAGCACCTGTGAGTCGCGCTCCGAAGGCTCCGGCGGCAACGGCTATCCTGGTCAACTCGTCCAACTCCGAGCAACTCACTTCAAAATCGTCCCGCAGGCTCCGATGTGAATCCGACATCAGCCGGCCGAACTCTTCGGGGTCATCGAATCTCATTGCTGTCGCGGCCGAAGTGACGCGCGAGGCCTCGGTCACTACGTGACGGAATCGCCTAACAAGCGTATCACTCAGCGCGAGTCTGGCCGCATCGAGCAGTTCCGGCACAGAAAGGCCGGACATGAGTTCGACGTAGGAGGTGATGTCAGGAGTTCCTAAACTCGCTGCTACGCTGCCCAGCGCTTCCTTGCAGTCGCTCGCCCGCTGGTTGTATGCGCCCATGACAGGTCCGGACTTCTCGGCCCTAATCAGGCTGGACGCAACGATGAACCTCCATGTGCGGGGAACTGGCACTTGTGTCATTCGCAGGGGATCGAACTCGATCCGACTCGCCGACCCCGGTTGCGCACCGATGCAGATGGCCTGGTCCATTCCACCACCTTGGGTTCCAACATATCGTTCAGCCTCTGCCATCATTTGCATCAGTTGGGCCCCCGCTATGCCGACGTCATCCATGTCCACGATCGTCAACGCAGTGGCCATCAAGACGGCAGACGATGAGCTGAGCCCGGCTGCAATCGGAACGGTAGACGATAGCATTGCATCGAAACCCTGCAGCAACCCTTCACGCTGCGCCAGGGCCTGTGCCGCCGCCTTGGGGTAATTGCCCCAGTCACCAGTATCAAACGGCGCAACCTCCACAGCAATCTCGAAGCGCCGGGGCTCGAACTGTGGATCAACGTTTGCGATGCGAATAGTGGCGTCCGACCGCGCGCAACTCAGCAACAACACATCTCGCTGGATCGCCATTGGCAGCACGGGTAATCCGTTGTAATCAGTATGATCTCCAATGAGATTCACTCGACCGGGCACTCGTGCCATATGGGTACCTGGTCGGCCATATTCCTCGATGAACACGTTCTGCAACACCGCGGTCCGGTCTATCTCCACCGTGGGCTCAGTCATGCTGCTCCAATCCAACGGCCTTTCCGTCCAGACGCCACTCAGGATCGATATCGACGCCCAAGTGGGTCAGGGCAGTAACTGCTATGTCCACTATGTTTGCCTGTTCCTCGATGACGCCCGCTCGCGCAGACGGACCGCTGACAAGATAGAAGATCGTCTGCTCGAGCGTCGATGTACCACCGTGCCCTCCGTCGTCCCGTCGGCCGTGATCTGTACTGACCAGTATCAGCCAATCTTCTTCACTGTATGTGGGCCTTGTTTCCAATGCACGTAGCAATTGTCCAACCTGATCATCTGCGGTTTCGATCGAAGCCGTGTACTCCGGAGCCAACGAACCATGGTCATGGCCGGCTATGTCGATGTCACCCAGGTAGACAAAGGCTGCGTCTGGATCCTGATTGGCCAAGTACTCGATTGCCATCGCCAGGGAGCGTGCGTCAGCCTCTGTATACCCCAGTTCGTCACCGTCAATATTGAGTTTCGAGTCGATAGCATTACTGATGAGCGGGCCACCGGAACTGGCAGCCCCCAGAGGCGGCCAGTCGACAACCGCAAACGTGCTGAACTCCGGATTGACCTGTTCCAGCCGTGTCAGGAAATCGGGGTACGTGGCGTAGTCGTTGCCGTCGAAGTTGTTGCCCGTCACGAGATGCTTGTCAGACCAGACTCCTGTGAGCATGCTGGACCACCCGGGCCCACTAACCGTTGGCGGTCTAGTTTGCGCTCGAGCGGTGAAGCTCCCGTTCGCAATCAAGCTATCCAGGTGGGGAGTGTTTGCCTCCGCCATTACATCAACCCGGACCCCATCCAACCCGATGAGCAACACCTTCTTGGCCCGTGGCATCTCGCCGCAAGCAGCCAAGAGTAAGCAGCCCGCTATGCCCACTGATCTTCGAGTGGTTCCGCCTGCATGAGCACCGTGCACAGTCCCTCCGAGTGGCTTTGTAGGATTGTGGATTCTGCCTGATAACGGCGCCGATATGATGTGTCAAATACAATCACCCCGCAACCATTGGGGTCTGCTTCCGATAGAACGACACCCCCAGCTTACGGGTGGTGTGTCCTGTATCGCAGGCAGTCCTGGTAACGAGTGGAAGCTCTTAACCTCATACTGCTGCAAATGCAGATCGAATGGGCCTGCCGGAGTATTGCGCCATGGAGGTGTTTGTGCTGGAGGCGGAGTGGCCGCGGAACAACTGACCCCGGGCCTTGGCCTGGGGTCAGTCTTATCCCAAACGTTGCGCGACTCGATTACCTACCGTTCAACGATCCCGATGTATCCGGTTTCACCTTGATCGTGTCAGGCTTGGTGGTGGTGGTATCCTGCTTCTCGGTCCCACCTGAATCGGACTTCAGCGGCTCGAGCAGCTGCTCCGTGGCCTCTTCCGGCTCCCGGGCATCGGGTGCCTCGCTCTCATCGCGCGGCGGTACCTTAGCCAGTGGCGCCTGCCAAGTATCTATCTCGGCGGTGAACCTGAGGGCCAGTGATGCAAGGTTGACCGGGAGTACTGCTGGGTCTTCCTTAAGCTCCAGAGCTCGTGCGAGACTGATGGACGCCTTTTCATAGCCGTCGTCCACAGCCAGGGCGCTCCGATATGCTTCTTGCGAAGCCGCCACGTGACCGGTGCGCTCCAGCGCGATACCCAGATTGTTCTGGAACACAGCAACATCTTTCCGTAGTTCCGTGGCACGCGCCAAAGGCAACAGGGCTTCCTCGAACTTCTCCTGCCTGATCAAAACGAGCGCCAAGTTATTCATGGACCATGAATCACGTTCGTTGACAGTGATTGCCTCACGGAACGAGTCGATCGCATCCTGGTCTCGGCCGAGCTCGTAATAGGCAATCCCTCTCAGGCGGTAACCGTCGTCAGATACTGGATCGATGTCGAGTGCTACCTCGAGGTGAGCCAAGACCTCATCGGGCCGCCCATCGTCCAGCAGGACGCGGCTCAGATTCAGCATGCTCTTCACATGGTTGGGATCCAGCGATAACGCATTTTCAAACGACGCTTCGGCCTGCTCCAGGTCCGCGGCCATCCGTGCAGACAACCCGAGCATGTAGTGGCCCCAACCGTCGTCCGGATTGCGTTCGCTGTAGACCGCAAAGAGATCGACCGCGTCTTTGTAGCGACGATCGCGATACGCAGCCTCGGCGTATTCGAACGAGACGGTTTCGGGGATTGCGGGCTCGGGCTCAACTTCTGCCACGGGTTGGGCAACCGGAACCGTGGGCGCCACCCATGATTCCCTTTCTGTGGTTGACGCCGGACTCTTTCTGACGGTCTCCTGCTCCTCGCGGTCGCCGATCGGTGCATCGCACCCGATCACTCCGAATAAGACCAGGCCTAGCAGTGCGGCGACTGCCGCCTGTCCAGTCCGCACGTGAATCCTGGACTCCGGGTTGAATGTGAAAGCCATGGTGGTCCTCCCTTCGGCTGTGCGCCCATAGGGCGCCGGTGACTGGTCTATGGTCACCAGCACTAAAGGCAAGGCCACTGCCACAAACTTGGCCTCTGGGACTTGAATCCTAACTGTTTGAAACAAAAGGTTTTACAGAACCACACTGGTAGGTCGATACGGTGAACGCAGGCGATTTGTGTCCAATTGGACACGGTTTGCAGGATCGTATGTGTCCGAATGGACACTTCGTCTACTTGCCTGTTGGTCTCTCGATTCCGTGCCTTCTCATGATCTTCAGCAGACTGGCATGATCGGCGAGTCCGAGTCCTCTCGCAGTCTTGGTTATGTGCCAGTCGTTCTTCTCCAGTGCGGCCACCACGATCTGGCGCTCTGCTTCCGACTTGAGTTCCTGGAAGGCCCTCGATTGTCGGGCGACAACCCGGATACCGGTTTGCTGAATTTCAGGCGGAACGTGATCGAGGGTGATCGAGTCTCCACTGGCCGCTATGATCATCCGTTCCACGATGTTCCTAAGTTCCCTCACATTGTTACGCCTCCAATCGTATGACATGAGGGCCTCGAGCGCATTTGCTTCGAGTTTCTTCTTGCGTAGACCGTATTGCTCGCAAATCGAACTCAAGAAATGGTCGATCAGCTCAGCAATGTCGGAGAGCCTCTCTCTGAGCGGCGGCAAGCTGATATTGTGCACGTTGATCCGAAAGAAAAGGTCCTCTCGAAACCGCCCGGCAGCCACCTCAGCATCTAGGTCACGATTTGTGGCGGCGACGAATCGTGCCTTTACGGCGATCGGCCGAGTCCCACCGACCCGCGTCACCTCCCGCTGCTCCAGTACACGAAGCAACTTCGCCTGGACCTGGGGCGAGAGTTCGCCCACTTCATCGAGAAACAACGTCCCACCGGATGCGGCTTCAAACGCACCTTTGCGCGTGCTGCTCGCCCCGGTGAAAGCACCTCGTTCATGGCCGAAGAGTTCGCTCTCTACCAAGCTCTCGGGCAGGGCTGCGCAGTTGAGGGCAACGAATGGCACCTCAGTCGACTTCCGCTTGGCGGCGGCACCAGCCCTGCCTAGCCGATGCAGTTCTCGCGCTACCAGCTCCTTTCCGGTACCGCTTTCGCCCACGATCAGTACCGGACTTGGGATGGATGCAACTCGCTCAATCGCCGATCTCAGTTGCCGCATTGGTTCGCTGTTGCCGATGAGAGGCGAATCGCAGCCGGTCTGTTTCCGAAGGTACTTGACCTCTGTGACCAACCTCCTGTGCTCCAGCGAGTTCTCGATCTCCTGGACCACGCGCTCCATCGACTCCTCTTTGTCGACGAAACCATACGCCCCCAGACGCACGGCCTGTACACAGCGATCGTAGTTGCCGGTGCCGGTATATACGATGACGGGCGTCTCATCTCCCCGCTCCTTCAGCGCCCTCAGCACGTCGAAGCCATCTAGTCCGGGCATCTCGAGATCGAGTATGACGCAATCCACCGGTTCCTGTTCCAACATCTGCAGGCCGCGGTTTCCATTTGTGGCTACCAGAGTGTCGTGACCACCAATCCGCTTGAGGTCGTAGGCGTATTGCTGCGCCATCGCCGGTACGTCGTCAATCACCAGCACTAAAGACATGTCAGCCCACTCGCAGCCACTCTGCCCCTCATGCTTGCGGTTCTCCCCCTGCTCCCATGTGTAGCTCCACGGTGAATTTCGTCCCCACTCCCGGCTCGCTTTCCACCCGCAGTGTTCCTCCCATGTCTAACACCAGCCGGCGGACTATCGAAAGTCCTAGTCCGGTGCCATCGGACTTGGTGGTGTAGAAATCCTCAAAGACTCTTTCGAGTTGCTCCGCCGTCATCCCGGGGCCTGTATCCTCAATGCATATTTGCACCATGTTTTCACACAGCGACGTCGAGATGGTAACGGTGCCGGTTTCCGATCCAATCGCATCGACTGCGTTTCCCGTCAAGTTCTCGATAATGCGCCGCAGTGCCACGGGATCACCCATGACAGGCGGCACCCTTTCCCCAAGCTCCATCTTCAAATCGGTCCGGCCGGCCAGCCTCAAGTTCTGTCCCAGCACCCGTATCATGTCGTTCACGTCACACGGCCGACGCTCGGTTTGCGGATAGAGCCGTGCATAGTTGGCTGCCAGGTTCTCCAGGTGGGCCACACTCGTATTCAGCGTACCCTGTCTTTCGATTAGAACCGAGGGAAGCTGCCCTGGATTATCATCCGCCACCTCCCGCAAGTGACGCAGTACGTTCCTGATTGGGATCAGTCCGTTCTTGATGTCGTGGTTCACCTGCCGCGCCATCTCACCGATGGCGGCGCGCCGTTCAACCTCTTTCAATCTCGCAGCACTCTTTCGCAGACGTCGTGTCATTGTGCCCAAAAGCACGGAAAGTGCACCGACTTCATCCGTGCGATCGCTGTCAAAGCCCACATCCAGACGATCCAGATCAATTTCCGAAGTTTTACGAGCCAGATCAGAGAGCGGACGGCTCAGGTGAGATGAGAGCCACGTGGCAACCGTCAGTGCAGCGATCGCCGTCACGACAACCGCCGCGGTAAACCACAGGTCGATACTGCGACGCAATTCGTGCAACTGTGTCAGGGGGTGGGTCACGACAATCGACGCTGAGTATATCCGTCGCCCCTCGCGCAGGGCAACATACGGCACTTCGACCTCAGTGACTATGAAATCGGGGAGGAGTTCCTCCAAATCAGGCCCATCTTCTTCACCTCCGTCCCCTATCACTACGCTCATCCTGGTCTCCAACTCTCGATCCGACGACGACACGCCACCCGGATACACCAGCGAGACGGCGAGCGCTGCATCCCCTGCAAGTCGATCGAGAAAGCCATGTTCCGCAGAAGTGCCACCCACCAAGTGAAACCACCGTGCACCCAGCATGAACGAGTCCACCTTGACGAGCGCCAAGAAGGGTGTCTGTGCAGTTCTCGCATTCACCAACGCCGTCCCTTCGGACACCGCAGCCAACGCCGGCGGAAGCTCCGGCTCGAGCCGATCGTACTCATTTCGAAAGTGGCCGGAGCTCAAGATCCTGCCGCTGTCGTCCTGGATCTGTAGCATCTGCAGACCACTGAGATTCATGGACCCCGTTGCGTAGTCGAGCAGATACGACCTCTCTGATGCAGCTCCCTGCACTGCGGCCGTCCGGATCCTGTTGTCCTCTGTGATTGCCTGCGCGAGTGCCTCCAACCGATCGCCTATGTTCCGACTCTCCTCGGCAAGGTCCATCTGGATGAACGAAGCCAATGCTGACACCCGATTGCCGAACTGCTCGTTCAAACGGCTCGTCATGTTGTGTCTGATACCGAGGCCCACGACCACCAGTGGGATGACCACCAACGCAGCGAAGCTCCACATCAGTCGAGTACGGAGGCTCATCGTCCGAACAAGGTTACGGTTCCGTCCCAGTCCAACCTCAGCCCCACCCTGTCGCGTCGCACAATGGCATGCGCCCGCGTATCGACCAGGGGAACGAGTTGTTCTGCAAGATGGACTTGTGACCGTGAACCCATCGACGGATCCGATTGTGCCAGCCACGGAGCCGCCGCAATCCATGCCTGGGCAGCGCGGCATGGATCTGTCTCAAACCTCTTGAGCCCCACGATGTAAAGCAGATCCTCACCCAACCGCAACGACGTCGCGAATTGCTCCGCAGACAAAGCGGTCGCCGCTAGGCGCTCCTGTTCAACCACCCTTAGCACCAGGTCCAGCGACACTCCCATCTGAGATAGGAGTTGAGAGTTGTCTTGCAAAGTCGCCAAGGCAACCAATCGTTCCGCGATGTCGCGCGACACACGATCGTCCCGTCGATACACGATACGCTCAACCTGAGGCGGTCTGTCTGCCTGAGCGCGCCCGGTCTCTGGGACCTGCTGCCGCACTGCACAACCATTTAGCGCCTGCCACCAATATGGAGGTTGGGAACTCCTAGCCTCCGCGCGGACTACATCACGGGCAAGCTCCTCACGCAGCTCTTCGGGGAGGCCGGTTTTCGCGCCATCAGGATCCAGAAGGTTCCCGGACGGAGACATAGCCACATGGCTCCGAACCCAAGGTAACGGAACCGCATCGAAATCGGACTGGCCCGTCGCGTAGTCGATTGCTCTGGGATCGCTGGTCAGGAGCACGTCAGTTCCACGATCGATCACGTCACGTGCATCCATTCCGGGTGCTACTCGAAACTCGATTACGGGATCACTCCGCATCGACGTTGGAGCTACCAGGACTCCACCCTGCGTGTCTGGCTCGACAACACGATACGGCCCCGCACCTTGCACATACGATTCTTCAGACGGCTTTACGATCGCCAAACGTTGATTCGCGAAAACACCCGGGACTGGCGGCAACGGATCGGCCAACACAACCGATAACTCCGTCTCGGATACGACTACTACCGAGTCGGGTAGTATCCCCAACTGCTCCAAGTGACCGTGCGCTCGCCAGCTCAGGACCACGTCGGTCGCCGTTACCGGGCTGCCATCCCAGAAAGTCGCGTTGCTCGCCAGCACGAACCCCAGCCGCCGTCCCCCCTCGGAGGTGCTCCACGACTCGGCAAGTCCCTTTACCGGCCGGCCATGACAGTCCAGTCGCAGGAGGGTTTCGTATATGTGTCGATAGACCAGGCGTTCACTCTCATTGTGCGGAACCGGGGCGCCAGCAAAGTCAATTCGTTCCATCACGGTAACCGTGACAGTATCATTCCCCTGCAGTGTCGGCGGACCAGCCACAACGCACTCGGGCGCCGGAAGGTCTGGTGAGAGTTCCTGCTGGGTTCTTGACCCACACGCCCCAAGCAGCCAACCTGCTGCCAGTACAGTGGCGAGGATCAAGAACCGATGCGTAGAGTTGAGCATGTGCTCGCGGATGCGCTTTCCTCTCTAATTGACTCCCTGATTGACGGGCGGAAGGAACATCTGAGCGATCGCCATGCCATACTTTGCGGAGTCAAATGGCAATCCGTTCGCCTGGAGAGTTACGACAATCCCTAGCTCGGGAGAGTTCAACAAGAAAGATCTAGTGCCCTTTACAGTCCCGGTGTGAGTGGGGAAGTCGCGCCCCTGCACGTCGGTTCGGATCCACCACAACAACGCCTGCTCGTGGTCCAATGGCATTGCCTCACCATTTCGGACGTAGCGCTCAACAGAGGGATCCAGCTGAACCTCGTACATTTGATTCACCGTCTCCGGCTTCAGCAACGTGCCGTCGTTCAGTGCGATGGCAAACCGCGCTAGATCCTCTACGGTCGATATCGTGCCGCCGCCCGCGTACTTGTAGCTCACATCAGCATATCTGGGGTTGATTAGAACCCCGTTCGGATCACGCACGTAGCCACGCCCTCGATTCTGCACAATCCGCCACGGCACGTCGAACGCCGTACTCAACATTCCTGCCGGCTCCCAAACGTACCTCCTGCAGTATTCTTCGAAATCCATACCGGTAACCGCCTCGACCACCCCATGGAGCAGATTGACCGCATGCGACGAGTAGTACCAGTAACTGCCCGGTTCATACAATAGCGGATCATCCCGCCAGAGCTTGCTGGCCTCCTCGAAGTCATCGTAGTGACGCATCTCGAGTAGATCATACGGTCCGAATTCTTCGCCATCGTAGTGCCGAATGCCGGATGTGTGTGTCAGGATCTGTCGAAGCGTTACCGGCCACTGTTTTTCTGGAAAGTAGGGAAGGTATGCCTGAATCGTGGCATCGAGATCGACCCTACCTTGTTCCACCAACTGCATGACCGGGATGAGGGCAAGTACCTTGGAAACCGATCCCACATTATGGACAGTCCTGCCGGTTGCCGGAACACCGTTGTCCAGGTCCGAGTAGCCCACTCCGGTGGAAAAGGCGATTTCATTATTGACGGCTATGGCCACCGATATCCCGGGCACGCCCGTCTCGTCCCTTATTTGTTGCAGATAGTCTCTGATCTGCTGGCTATCGACCTGCCCAAGGACCGCAGAACTGCAGACGAATGCGGACGCGCAGAGGGCAACGGCTGATGCCATGATCTCGTGAGTGATGTCTCTGAGTCTGGTCATGGGAGGGTACCTGGCAGTTTGCGACGATCACACACTACGTCACATTCTACGACACCGCCAGGGGAAAGGTCTGGCAATGCTGTCCGACTACAGGACTTCCCCGATCACCACCGCCAGCAGCGGCGTCAGTGCTCCCACGACTCCCTCAATTGGTGACAGTTGGCTACTGTTGGCGAAATTGATTCCGACGTAAGGGAACACTGCGGCCCCACCTCGCCGGTCCACGATGTCCACTGCGAGTCTCACACCGAGATTCCGTTTGATCCCGACTCCGAGGTGTGCTGTCGCATAGCCGGAGCGAGCACACTTGGGCCGGACAGCACCAGCAACACATTCAAGCACGTGAGAAACGGCCTCATACGTCTGCAACCTGACTCCGCGAAGAGAGCCCTGGATTCCGGGTTCCGAGGCTGCCTCCCCGACCGCCACCCAGACGCCCAAACCTTCGCCGGTCTACTTGCTTGGCGTCGAGTGCAGCGCGAAGGCTGCTCCCTGGGGATCCATGCATTGGGCAACTAGGTCACCTCCGGGCACCTCCATCGGCCCGTTCAATACCTGCCCTCCCATTTCCTTGACCTGGTCGATTGCCTGGTTCACGTCGTTCACCTTGAGGTAGAACAACCACGCAGGTGGCCCGGGCATCTCCGCCGGCTTGTTGAAGATCCCGCCCAGTGACGTCCCGGAACCACCCTCTCCGTACATCTGGTAGGTACCAGCGTCCCCCATGTCCATGGCCTCGGTTTTTTCCCAGCCGAACACGTTGCTGTAGAAGTCAAAGGCAGCGGAGTGGTCCGTAGTCGCCAATTCGTGCCAGGAAAACTCACCTACATTGGCCGGACCCGCGTGTCCCGGTGTATCGGCCGCCGGCGTGTAGACGGCGAATACCGCTCCCTGGGGATCCTGCAGTACGGCGAACTGCCCAACCGAGGGAATCGGGGTAGTCGGCACCAGCACTTTGCCACCGAGATCTGTTGCTAGCGCCACCGAGGCCTCCGTATCCGGGACCGCCACGTACGCGATCCAATGCGGTGGCGCACCTGCCTCCTTGGCCTGGTCGGGCAAGTCCATGACACCACCCAGCGGCGCGTCCTGGTTGGTCCACATCTGGTAGGGTTGCTCGCTGCCCTCCCATTGGGTCGTACCCCATCCGACGAGTTTGGTGTAGAAGCTCTTAGCGGCGTCGGTATCCGATGTCATGAGATCGTACCAGACAAACCGGCCGCGTGGTGTCGAAGCGGACATTCGTACCTCCTGGACTTTGGTCTGTGGGCGACTCTACAACTACAATTATGGCATCTGGTACCCGCCAGATCTACGTAGTGATCCACTGGCCGGTCCAGGCGGCATCGGCTCAACTTGAAGCTACGGCCCAGGATGACTAGTAATGGTGCATGGCCAAAGATGCGAAACTTTCGCCGCGGCCGTTCCGTTCAGATTGACGAGGGCCAGGTGAAGGAGTTGTTGGAGCACTCTGAGAATCGCCAGCTACAACAACTTGCGGGGTGGAAGACCAGAATTGACGCCAGATTGCGGAACTGGAAGAGAGGCTCGATCTTACAGAAGACTGTTGGCGAAGCAAGCCGATCGGGTCGAGGCAAAGACGTGAAATAAGTCCGAGTTGCAGCGAACTTTTGATGATAAGGGAAGAAACGCGCTAGTCGCGTGACGACGTACGATGGCTCGCAACGACTACGATTACGACTACGACGACGAGTATAACGTCGATCCGGACCATGAGCTCGGAACGGACGACGAACTGGATTTCGAGGAACCGGAAGAACTGGGATTCGGCCGCAAGCCCGGGGGTGGCGAAGAAGAAGACGTCGAGATCTCGATGGAGGTAGATCCCGAAGGAAACGAGATCTGGTACGCGCAGGACCCCCGAGTTCCCGGTAGCAGCTCCATGGGACACAGCGCCGAAGAGGCAGTTGAGGGCCTGGAGGATCGGCGCCAACAGTACCGCGACATTGTGAGGCGCAGCCGCGCCGGCGACCTCGGAGAGGAAGAAGGTGAAGAGATCCCCGAGCCAGAGCACTCTGGAGAGCAGGACGTCCGGATCTCGATGGAGGTGGACGAGAAAGGCAACGAGGTCTGGTTCGCAAAGGATCCACGGGTACCTGGAAGCAGTTCTATCGGACACAGTGCGGAAGAGGCTGTCGAAGGACTTGAGAACAGGCGCCGGAAGTTCCGCGAGATGCTCAAGAAATCGCGCGACGAAAAGAACAAGGAATGAAGTATGAGCTAACCCCGGTGGCGACGCCGGGGTTAGCTTCGTTACGGTACCCTACCGACCAAACGCCGTTGCGGGATTCTCGGCGTTCTCCCTCATGACACTGAGGTAATCGCCAGCCTCTCGTGAGTTGGCACACTGGTCAAACACAATCACTTCGACTCCCAGCTCGCCCAACCGATCCAGCTCTCCGACCCGGGTGCTCGCACGGAGAGACAATGGCAACAGGACAGTCGACAACAGCAGGCGGACCGGTATAGAGCGTAGTCTCGGCACGTCCTTGATGTAGTCTTGCTAGCAGTTGGACATCAATGAACATCCCACAAAGGCGGCGGTCATGCCTTCCATACACTGTTTCGGCCTTCTAAGGAATACTTTCAATGCTCTGGGCCAAAATGGCCAGGCAAACCTTGATCCCTTCTCTGAAGTTGCCCAGTCGGATGTTCTCGTTGGGGCTGTGTTGATTGTTGTCCGGATTGACCGTCGGGACCGACACTGCAGGTAGACCCAGAGTCGCCACAAACGGGGAGATGGGAATGGACCCACCGCTGGTCCTGATCTTGATCGGTTCCTCACCGTACAAGTTGACCATTGCGGCAGTTAGCCAACGTCCCGGTTCCGAATCGAAATCGGTGCGAAAGGCACCATAGGAAACCTCGGATGTGAACGTCGCCATTGCTGGATGCGCTAGTCGTTCCTCTTCCGTTGGTGCCCGGTCTATTACATAGTATCCGAGTTCCTCGATATGCTCCCTCACGAGGCGCAACAGCCGCTCAGGGTCACTCTCCAACACGAGCCTTACGTCAACTTCGGCAGTGGCGGTAGCCGGTACAATCGTCCGGCGTTGATCACCGACCCAGCCGGAAGACATCCCGCGGACATTGAGCGACGGATACTGTACGGCCTCCTGGAGACTCCCTGCAACAGAGTCAGTTGTCGCAATGCCAAGCGTCTCGCGAATTACCCTCTCATCATCGGGAACACGATTCAAAACGGCCATGGTCGCTGAATCGAGACTGACGCCATCATAGAAGCCCGGTATGGTGACGCGCCCAGCCTGATCTTTCATGGACGCTAGGATCTGTGCCAGGCGAAGTGCCGGATTAGGAACATAGTTGCCATAGTGCCCGCTATGCTGAGGCACGCGGGGTCCGTACGTAGTAAGCGTGAAGGTGGCGATGCCACGCGCACCGAACTTGAGCGTCGGCCGGTTGGACACATGTGGTGGGCCGTCGAGGATGACGAGCCAGTCAGCCACGAGAGCCTCTCGATAGCTCACGAGTGCTTCTTGTAGATGGGGCGACCCGAGCTCCTCTTCGGTATCCACGATCACCTTGATATTGAAGTCCGGCGTGAAACCCGCTTGCCCCATTGCGTCCAGTGCGGCCAGGAACTGGATGTTGGGGCCCTTGGAGTCCGAAGCCGAGCGTGCAAAGATACGCCACTCATCGTTCCATTCGGCGTCGAGCCGATCCCAAGGGATCTCAGTCCGTTGCGCCGTCTCATCCGGCTCCTTCAAGACTGCAGCGTATGGATCTGCCTGATGCCAATCGGCCGGTGACACGGGTTGGCCATCTGACTGAAGGTAGAACAAAACCGTACGCCTGGCGCCCGGAAACGTGCGGTCGGCGAGCAGAAGCGGACTCCTTCCCGTCTGAAGTTCCGTTATCGCAAACCCGCGTTCAGAAAACGCCCCAATCAGCCAGTCGAGGACGCGGCGGATATCTGCCGGGAAGTGCGCATCATTGGGAATGGCGAGGTATTCGCGAAAGGTGCCAATAGCCGGCATGACTTGGGCCTGGGCGAGCAACTCGATCTCCCCTTGGTCGAGCTTCTGGCCCTCTACCGATGGTGCGGCCAGGCAACCGGCCAGCAGCAGCAAACCTTGGATACCTCGGGAAGGGCCACGTGGCTTAGTGATGTTGGCAGACATGGATCATTCGTGAAGTGGTGAAAACGACCCCAATCCCAGTGCTCCCACTGGGTCAGGTGTGGCTGATCGACG
>JBDGZZ010000012.1:0-2018 GCA_039588335.1 Gemmatimonadota bacterium
GGAAATACTCGCAGCACACGTGACTCAGGCCGTGGAGCCGGTAACGAAGTATCGGGACACCGTACCGCCTGCGTTGGCGGAGTTGATAATGCGGTGTTTGAAGAAGAAACCCGCAGATCGCTGGCAGAGTGCCGAGGAGTTGTTGCCGCAACTAGAAGCGTTGGGTACGCCGAGTGGGGGTGTAACGCCGACAGCGACGATGCCCGTTGGCGCGGTGCGGACACTACTTGCCAAGGGCCGCGTCGGGTTGTGGCTCACACTTGGGACGGTTGTTGCCTTGGTGGTCGGATGGTGGTTGGTAGCGGGCGGAGGCAGAACGGTCACGGAGATCCCGAATGGACCGATACCGATTGCCGTCTTGGTGTTCGAGAACCGTGGTGCGGGTGAGGGCGCTGAGTACCTTGGCGATGGGATCGCCGAAGACGTGAACACACAACTCGCAAAGATCAGTGGGTTCGAGGTGAAGGCAGATCGGAGATCGGTTGGGCGCGGATCTTTTGATGCACGGCAGCATCCGTCACGCCGGTGACAGCATACGTGTCACGGTGCAATTGATCGATCCCGAGACGGGGGGCGTTCGCTGGGCGGACGACTACACCCGCGTCTACACGGCAGCCAACATGTTTGCCATCACGAGGGATGTTGCCGAGCGAGTTGCGTCCGATCTGCAGTTGGCATTGTCCGCTCAAGAACAGGAACGGCTTGCAGTTGTCGCAACGGAGCATACGGAAGCGTACCGGCTCTACGTGCAGGGTCGTTTCTTCTGGAATCAACGTGGGGAGGGAATCCTAAGAGGGCTGGAGTACTTCCAGCGGGCGGTTGCCCTCGATTCTCTATATGCTCCCGCATACGCTGGTATTGCGGATGCGTACAGCCTAATGGGATTCTTCGGTATGCGCCGTCCTTCCGAGGTTATGCCGCTGGCCGAGGCCGCCGCCGTGCGGGCTCTCGAACTCGATAGCAGTCTCGCCGAGGCGCACGTGGCATTGGGTTACTTGAGAGTGATATACGATTGGGACATGCCCGTTGCCGAGATCCATTTCCGCCGCGCCATCGAACTCAATCCAAGCTACGCTCAAGGCCACTACAGGTTAGCCGAATACCTGTACTATGTTGCGTTTCGCGATGACGAAGCATTGGCTGCGGCCCGTCGAGCGGTGGCACTCGATCCGCTGTCTTACATCGCTCTTAACACGCTGGCGGGAGTCCTTGCGGGAGTTGGGCAACATGCAGAGGCGATTACTCAACATCGCAGAGCAGTCGACCTAGGGCCGACATTCTTCATGAACTACACCAACCTCGCAAATACGTATCGAGCGCAAGGTAGGTATTCCGAGGCCCTAGCCGTACTCGACACGGCGCTTGCGTTGGGTGCGCGGCATCCCATGAGTTTGCCGCAGTATGGGTCAGTGTTGCTGGCAACGGGTGACACTACGGGCGCGGTTGCCATCTACGATGAGCTGATCGCACGCCAGAACGAGGAGTACATACCTAGCGGTGTCATAGGTTGTATATGTGCTATTCTTGGGAGAGTGGATGAGGCGTTAGAGTGGCTTGAGCAGGCTATTCAAGAGCGGGATCCTCTTTTGTGGCTGAGCCGCCTTTGTGAGGAACTTGGACCTTCCGAGATCTTTGACGACCCTCGATGGGACGACTTCTATAGGCGGTTGGGGATGCGGTGACATGCGCCACTTCGATGGTGCCGTCATTGCGCTAGCTGAGGTGGATTTGTACCGTGAAACCGCCACAAAATCGGTCACAGGCCGATGTGACGCTCAGGTAGGGGTAGCTGGGGGCAAGAAGATAAGCGCAAGTGAATCAACCACTTGCGCCCAACAGGCCCGGCAGGACTCGACTCGACAAGCGGCGTCTCCGTGCGCGCAAGCGGACGGAGGGCCGGTAAGAGCGAAGACTGGCGGTGCCTGTTACGACAGAAGGCCGCGCATTCAGCGCGGCCTTTGTCGAACAGGCCCGGCAGGACTTGAACCTGCAACCCCCGGTTTTGGAGACCGGTGCTC
>JBDGZZ010000012.1:2033-45331 GCA_039588335.1 Gemmatimonadota bacterium
GCCGTTCCCCAGGGTGGCTGAGGGGTCTCGAACCCCCAACCTCCGGAGCCACAGTCCGGCGCTCTAACCGATTGAGCTACAGCCACCACGCGCCGGGGATCACCCGCGACTAATAGAGCTGCAAGAAGTGCGCGAGCCACCAGACAATCCGCGGAAGTTGAAGCTAGTGGCGCACTTCAGGGGGGTCAATGGCGCCCAAACGGCCGACATGCCAACGTCAAGGCGGGCCGTCTGACGCGTCTCTCAGCTCGCCTGAGAGCTCAGGCTCGTTCCCTGGCGCGTCGGTCGCTGACCATGACGCTCGAGGCGCCGCACCTGAACGCTGAATGCGGCTCGTCGAAGCGTCGGGCAACGCGACTGAAGCGTGAGGCGCCTTGCCTGAAGCGTGGGGCGGCTTGTCTGAAGCGTGAGGCGCCCTGCCTGAAACGTGAGGCGGCTTGCCTGAAGCGTTAGGCGGCTTGTCTGAAGCGTGAGGCGGCTTGTCTGAAGCGTGAGGCGGCTTGTCTGAAGCGTGAGGCGGCTTGCCTGAAGCGTTAGGCGCCTTGTCTGAAGCGTTAGGCGGCTTGCCTGAAGCGTTAGGCGGCCTGCCTGAAGCGTTAGGCGCCTTGCCTGAAGCGTAAGGGACGGCGCCTGAAGCGTTAGGGACGACGCCTGAAGCGTGAGACGAGGCGTCTGAAACGCCGATCGCCACACGTAACTCGATATCCAGCAATTCCTTACGGTCACTGACCCGCACGGCCGCTCCTCCCCGGTGAACGATTTCGTCTCGAGGACTCGGCTCCAGTGGATCGGGCTCGCGCACCGCGCCGTCGTCTTTCGGGGGCCAGTGGCTGGGTCCCACATCACAGAATAAGCCCCGAAAACGCTCGAGCTTGGGTTACGCGCACACCCAGGCATTAGGTAGAGGAAACCATGAAGCGTCAAATCGAAGGGGCGATCCTGCTAGCAGCGCTGGCGGCGTTCACCACCGCCTGCACCGTCCAAACGACCGTAGACTCAGCCCCGGCCCCGGAGCCCGAGGTCACCGACTACAGTCCCAGCACGGCCGCCACCCTCAAGGTGCCACCGGGCCATCTTCCACCGCCCGGAAAATGCCGCATCTGGATTCCCGGCGATCCGCCGGGACATCAGCCCAAGGCGCGAAGCTGCGACGGCATCGATCGCAGAGCTCCCGCGGGATCCTGGATCCTATACCGGCCGGGGAAGGACAAGAAGGTGGTGCACGTGAGGGAAGTGGACGCACGGCGTACGGGCGTCATCGTGCGTATCCGGATCTATGAAGCAGCCTCCGGCAGGTTCATTCGAGAGACAGCGGGCTAGCTACTTCCTCGACTATTTCTTCACCTTCCCCTGCGCCGCGACCGCTGCCTGCGCGGCCTCGATCGCTTCCTGATCGCCCAGGTAGTAGCTCTTTATGGGTGACAGGTCATCGTCGTTCAGCTCGTACAGCAGCGGCACTCCCGTTGGAATGTTCAGACCCACGATGTCCTCGTCCGAGATCCCGTCCAGGTGCTTCACCAGAGCCCTGAGGCTGTTGCCGTGCGCCGCGATGAGCACTCGTTGCCCATCCTGAACGGCAGGGGCGATCGTGCTTCTCCAGTAGGGCAAGAATCGCTCGACCGTGTCTTTGAGACACTCGGTCAGTGGCACGTCGTCGTGGTCGAGGTCAGCATACCTCGGATCCTTGCCCGGAAAACGAGGATCGTCCGGCTCGAGCGCAGGCGGCCTGATGTCATAGCTCCGCCGCCAGTGTTTGACCTGTTCCTCGCCGTGTTGCGCTGCCGTCTCGGCCTTATTGAGACCTTGCAGAGCCCCATAGTGGCGCTCGTTCAGACGCCAATTTCGATGCACCGGGATCCACATCAGATCCATCTCTTCCAACACGACCCACAGCGTCTGGATCGCCCGCTTCAGCACGGACGTGTAGGCCACGTCGAACGAGTAACCCTCGTCCAGAAGCGTCCGGCCGGCCTCATGCGCCTCCTCGTAGCCCTTTTCGGTAAGCCCGACGTCAGTCCATCCAGTGAACCGATTCTCTTTGTTCCACGTGCTCTCTCCGTGACGGAGCAATACCAGTCGTTTCATATCGTTATCGGATCCCTTCTTTCCGCTCCCTGCTCCCCGTGATCTGCCATCTGCTACCCGCTCCCCGCTCCCTCACCGCATACGTTCCAATTTGCAAATCGATTCGGGTTGCAACTTTTAGAACTTTAACTCCGTCTAACAGCATGGTAAGGGATGGGAAGCTCATCCGAAACCACACCGAATTAGGCACGTAGTTAAGAGACAATAAGTCATAGCCCAGCAAGGTCGGGAGGGACCATTGCAGATCACCGTATCACAAGCGGGGGGGGAGCGTGTACGCCAAACGGCAACGGCAGTCGCCGCCGTGGCCGCAATGGCGTTGTTCTCGGCCCCCGCGACGGCCCAGCAAAAGGCTGCCGGGAACGGCGCTGCTGGAACTGACCCCCCCCGGCCAGCCATTGCTCTCGCGGTCCGGGCACAGCCCGAATCTCCCAAGCTAGACGGGAATCTGAATGACCCGGCCTGGCAGACGGCACCGGTAATTTCAGACTTCACCCAGCGCGATCCCAATGAAGGAGAGCCCGCCAGCGAGCGCACTGAGGTCCGAGTCCTCTACACCGATGCCGCGATCTTCGTGGGCGTGCGTGCGTTCGACTCGGAGCCCGACAAGATCGCAGCCCTACTCACCCGGCGCGACGAGCATTCCCCCTCCGATTGGATCGGAATCGGGATCGACTCGTACCACGATCGGCGGACCGGGTTTCTCTTCATGGTGAACCCCGCCGGAGTGAAACGCGACATCTACCTGTTCGACGATACCAACGAGGACGACTCGTGGGACGCCGTGTGGGAGGTGGCCACTGACATAGACGACCAGGGGTGGACGGCCGAATTCCGGATCCCGTTCAGCCAGTTGCGGTTCTCCAATGCGGCCCGCCACACTTTCGGGTTCAACGTCTACCGCAACATCAACCGTCTGAACGAAGAGCAGTACTGGCGCATGCCACCCAAGTCGGAGAGCGGAAATGTCTCGCGTTTCGGCGACCTGGAAGGCATAGAGAACATCGATCCGCCACGGCGCCTAGAGATGACTCCGTACACGGCTGCCACGGTTGACATGGCGCCCCGCCAGGCTGGGAACCCGTTCATGGACGGACGAAATGGTCATGTCGCTCTTGGTGGCGATGTCTACTACGGAGTTACGTCCAACCTGACACTCTCGGCCACGGTAAACCCCGATTTCGGGCAGGTCGAGGCGGACCCAGCTGTCGTGAACCTCTCTGCGTTCGAGACGTTCTTCCCGGAAAGGCGACCGTTCTTCAACGAGGGTCTCGACATCTTTCGATTTGGGATCGGTCTGGGTGATGGAGACGGCTCCGCAGAGTCTCTGTTCTATACACGCCGTATCGGTCGTGCGCCACAGGGCTGGGCCGACTCCAGGGGTGGCTACGTGGAACCCGTCAATCAGACGACCATCTACACGGCCGCCAAGCTGTCCGGCAAGACGCCCGACGGTTGGACCATGGGAGTCACCGGTGCACTGACCGCAGCGGAACAAGCCACGGTAATCGACTCAATCGGTGGCCGGCATTCGGACGTGATCGAGCCGGCAACCGGCTACATGGTCGGCACACTGGCGCGTGACTTTCGCGGAGGTCTCACCAAGGTTGGAGTATTCGGGACCGCCACCGTCAGAGATCTACCCGACAATCTCCAATGGTTGCGCAACTCGGCCTATTCCTTGGCCACCAATTGGAGCCACCGGTTCGGAAACGACACCTATTCGTTCAGCGGATGGGTCGGCGCAAGCCACGTAACCGGCACCCCGGAAGCCATCGACATCACGCAACGGTCCTCGGCTCGCTACTTCCAGCGTCCCGACAACGATCATGTCACGTACGACCCGAACCGCACTTCGCTCACCGGAATTTCCGGTGCGATGTCCATCGGCAAACGTGCCGGGAACTGGCGGTACTCGGTCGGTGTCGACACCAGGTCTCCGGGATTTGAAGTCAACGACATCGGATTCCAGCAGGACGCCGACCGGCACATCCAGTGGAGTTGGCTGAGCCACCGCTGGCTGCAGCCGGGCAAGATATTCCGGCGGTTTCAGGTGAACTTCAATCAGTGGTCCTGGTTCGATTACGGCTGGAACCGAAACGGCGTCGGTGGAAACGTCAACGCGAACTTCACGCTCTCGAACTACTGGGGCGGCTTTTTCGGTGCGAACCGGGAGTTAAGCGGAATCTCCAACGGTGCCCTGCGCGGCGGGCCGGCCTTCATCCGCCCCGGAGTGTGGAACGGTTTCCTTGGCTTCTTTTCCGACCAGCGTAAATCGCTGCAGTTCCGTGCCAACGCGTTTGGAATGAAGGAAGACGAGAGCGGTGGCTGGCGGTATGGGTTATCCACCAACATCAACTGGAGAGCGGCCGCGAACCTGCAGTTTTCGATTTCGCCAAGGTTGAACAAGGCTAACAACCAGTGGCAGTACTTGCGCCAGGACGACGCCCTGGGCGAGACACAGTACATGTTCGGCAAGTTGGAACAGACCACGGTGTCGTCCAGGTTCCGTGGAAACCTGACGTTCACGCCCACGCTGTCTCTCCAGCTCTACTGGGAACCGTTCGTTTCGTCAGGCAACTACTTCGCATACCAGCGAGTCACGGATCCGAAGGGTCAACACTTCGACGACAGATTCGAGGTGTTCGAAGACGATCAGGTCATCGAAGATGACGGTGACATCGCGATCGACATCGACGGCAACGGTGAAGCCGACGTGGGTCTCGGAAACCCCAACTTCACATTCTTGTCGTTCCGCTCGAATGTCGTGATGCGTTGGGAATACTTGCCCGGATCGACGCTCTTCTTCGTATGGCAGCACGGGCGCAGCGACGCGAACTCGACGGCTCCAATACGTTCGTGGTGAAGCTCACGTATTGGCTGAGTCGATAGAAACGATCGGCGTGAAGACACTGAAGGGCGAGGGGATTTCCTCTCGCCCTTTTTCTTCCCAGTGCACGACGCTCCGCTGAAACCGACACTTTGACAAGCCCGTAGATTCCTAACCATGGACGCCATCGCCGGCTTCGTGGAGAATCAGGGAGCACTCACCTACGTGCTTGCGCCTCTATTCATGGTGGTTGTCGCCGTCCTGCCAATCCCCGCAGAGATCCCGGCGATGGTGAACGGGATGGTGTTCGGATCGTTGCTCGGAGTCGGCATTACCTGGGGCGGCGCGGTGATAGGAGCGATGATAAGCTTCGAGCTGTCCCGTCGTTTCGGCCGCCCGCTGGGCGAGCGGCTCTTGGCGCCGGAGGTGCTCGCCAAAGCAGATCAAATGGTGCTGTCAGCCGGGTGGCCGGGAATGCTCACCTTGAGACTCATACCGGTAGTCGCGTTCGGAATGCTCACCTTGAGACTCATACCGGTAGTCGCGTTCACTGCTATTAACTGGGCCGCCGGCCTCACACCGGTCAGTCGCTGGACCTTCTTCTGGACCACTACGGTCGGCATCCTACCCGGGGCACTGGTATTCACCCTCTCCGGATCGGGGCTCGGCTGGTTCTACAGGCGGCATCCTGAATTGATGCCCCTGCTGATCTTGCTCATCGCCATCGTTGGAGCCGTTACCGCACTCCGCTACCGCCGCTCGGGCGACCCACACAAGAGCACGACCTAACCCCGGGCGGAAGCCCGGGGTTCTCGGTAGCAGCGGAAGCCCGGGGTTCTCGGTAACAGCGGAAGCCCGGGGTTCTCGGTAGCAGCGGAAGCCCGGGGTTCTCGGTAGCAGCGGAAGCCCGGGGTTCTCGGTAACAGCGGCAGCCCGGGGTTCTCGGTAACAGCGGAAACCCGGGGATCCAGAAAGGTCCAACGCCATCAATGTCCTACATCGTGTCCGTGACCGCCTTCAGAACCCGGCGGCTGCTCCCCGTGACCCTCGTGCTCCATCATCGACCCACTGTGTTGATGGCCCCCGCCCTTTCCCTCCCGCATCAGCTCGGCCTCAGCAACTGTCCGGATGCCCTGTAGCTGCACTTCCCCGGCGTAACCAATCCAGCGTTGAACCACTCGTCCACTCCGGTCCAACAAGACCGTGAATGGCAGGCCGATGTAGTGGTAGCGGTTGCTCAGCTTCCCACCACCTAGCACTACCGGGAATTCAAAACCGTGTTCCTCGATGAACTGTCTCGCGTCACGCTCCGTAACGTCATCGTTCATTGCGACGAACACGAACTCTTGGTTCGTAATCGAATGGCGCAGAGAGTCGAGTGCCGGCATCTCCGCGCGACACGGGGCGCACCAGCTCGCCCAGAAATTCAGCAGTGCGACTTTGCCCCCTAGATCTGCGAGAGTCATCTGTCCGCCATCCAGAGTCGGTAGGTCGAAGGCCCGGAATTCTTCGCGCTCGGCAGGAGCCACACCGGTCATCAGCCGGAATGGGTCGAGTATGTATGCGCGCCCCTCGTCATCGACCGCGATCGTGGGATCGGGGACATCAACGAGAACCGACCGCGACAGGTGACCCATCGCAGCATCGAACACGTCGAGGCGAACTCGCTGCGTCGTAAACCCCGGTGTGCTTAGCACATACAGCCTGCCGTCAGGGCCGAGCGCAGCCCCGAGATTCACCGGTGCATAGTCGATCAGCGGCTCGCCGTTCTCGATCACGAATTTCGGCTCCTCGACACTCTGGGGTAGTCCACGCGTCGCGACCCAGAGGGTGTCGCCACGCTTGGACATGGCGATCACTTCATCCCGGATGAATGGTGCGTAGTACACGACCTCCTCGGACACGGCCAGGTGCCCGGCGTTGGCGAGCTCTGCCAGCAACACGTGTTCAGGCACCCTGATGCCACCGATCGTCTCCGGAAGGTCCGAGCTCGAGTCGAGTCGGGCCAACAGTGGGTCGCTAACCTGCGACAGACGGTAAGACCAGTTCTGGTTCGACCGCGCCAGCCAGATCTCCTGCCCCGCGGCGTCGGAATAGACCTGGGAGTAGTCGAACGGACCCCGCAGCGAGTCTACTATCATTCCGCTCTCGTCGACCGCCACAATCTCACCGGTCTCCGTCGCGATCCACAGTTTATCCTCTCCACCGCTTGCTGCGCTCACCGGCACTCGGCCAGCCAGGCGGGCGCGAACCCTGTGGACTCGCAGATCCCCATCGAACCAGAGCAGGCCCCTGGCTCCATCCGGGCCCACGCTAGCATGTTCGGGAAGGGGCTGCAGCGGCAGTCCTTGGAAAAAGAGCAGCCTGCTCTGCCTCGTAGGTGGCACCGAATCCAGAACCAGCCTCTCCTGGGCCTCGCCGGCTTCCAGGTACCGGACCCCAGCTACGGTCCGCTCCACAGCGGGCTGGGCATCGGCGTTGGGAACTGCCACGGGCCCTCGCTCGACCTCGGGTGAACTCCCGAGCCGGCTCGCGGCGACAGCGCCGACAGTCAACACGCCTGCCAGGACGGCGGTCAGTGCGGGCCGGGAAAATCCCCGGTCCGCTCCAAGAACCTGCATCAGTATGCCTTCTTGATCGATTCGATCTGGATGGCCTTGGCGCCGGCAGCATCGAGCACCATACCCTCGATCACCACCTGCTCCTCAGCAAATTCCTTCAACTTCTCGTTCTGATCTGACCCGGGCATTCCCTTGCTGATGGGCACATAGAGCGTGCCGTCCGAGCCGAGAATCGCCAAGGGGACGCCATTCTCCGCACACATGACAGCGCATTTCTTATGGGTCTCGCCAGACTGGTTGCCCGCGAACTTGCAGGACAGGTCGATCACTGTGCCCGTGATCGTGGCCTCCTTGCCCATAGGCATCTGGGCCTGAGCATCGGTCGGCAGCGCAATGGCAAACAGCGCGGCCGCACCGACGCCCAGAACGATTCGTTTTAGCATTCTTCCTCCCTCTGGAGAGTTGAGTTGGTGGCTCTGAGGTCGACTGACGCCCCCCTTAACATCACGGCTTCTCCAGAGGTTCCCGGGTCCCGCTTCTGCTAATCGGCTCCCAGCGGGAACCTGCGGCGTCCCTATTTGGTTCCTGGGAAGATCACGCCAGCGAGGCAGTTCATGCGAGTCATACATATCGTGGCGGCGTTTTCGGCCAGCCTGTAGAGATCGTGTTGACCTCTACAGGAACTCCCGATTCCAAAGAAGCGTTCCGTTGGAAAACACTTCCTACGAGTTGTCAAATGCGTTCACAAATCATTTGGCTGACCCTCTTGGCAACGCTGCCAACGTCAGCGTGCTCGTTCGTGAGTTCGGACTCGAACGGCGATTTCGACGCAGGCTCGCTGAGTTGCTCGATACCCACATCGCAAATCTTCGACGGTGGCCCGCCCCGAGACGGAATCCCTTCTCTCCAAAGACCGACTGTAACCACTGCGGACGAAGCGGCGTTCTCCAGTTCAACGCGCGTGCTTGGTGTGCTGGTGAACGGTGAGGCGCGCGCGTACCCGTATTCGGTTATGTGGTGGCACGAGGTGGCGAACGACCGTTTGGGTGATGCGGAGATCGTTGTGACCTATTGTCCGTTGACCGGCTCTGGCATTGGCTTCAACGCAAGCGTCGGCGGTACTCTGCTCAGCTTCGGGGTATCGGGACTGCTCTACGAGAACAACTTGATCATGTTTGACCGACAAACCGAGAGTCTATGGAACCAGCTCTTGTTGGGAGCTCAATGCGGTCCTTCACAGGGTGCCGAGCTATCGCGCCTGACCGTGTTCGAAACCAACCTCGGGCGTTGGCGCGAACTGTACCCCCAATCGACCGTGGTGAGTACTAACACGGGATTCAATCTGAGTTACGGTGTCTACCCTTACGGCGACTACGACCAGGAAGACAATGAGTTTGTTCCGTGGCCAGGGTCGGAGTTCAGCTCTGTGCGACCACCCAAAGAGTTGGTACTGGGTGTGCATGCAAACGGAGCAAGCGTAGCCTTTCCGTTCGGGGTGCTGGGGGACATGGGTGAGGTGGTGGCAGTCAACGAAGCCGTAGGTGGACTCTCGATCCTGGTGACCTATGAGCGTGCGTTCAAGACCGCACGTGCGTTCGATCGGAGGGTCGACGGTCAGAACTTGACCTTCTCGGTAACCGACACCGCGACTTATCTGTATGCCGACGCAGAGACTGGGTCGACTTGGAACGCTCGGGGTGAGGCCGTTGCAGGACCACTCGACGGTGAGCAACTAGCCCCCGTCGCAGATGCATATACGCTGTTCTGGTTCGCGTGGTCCGTATACTACCCTGACACACGGCTCGTTCAGTGAAGCTCGCTGGCCTGACGGCAGCATTGGCAATCACGTTCGCAAGTCCAGTGGCAGCGCAGTGGACTCGTGGTGAGGCACGCAAGGTATGGTTGAAGACTTCCGTACTCGGTACCCGTTACCCTGTACACTGCACGTTGCAAGTTGCATTCTGTAGAAAATGACAGAACTCGCATCCACTCCCTCCGTCCCGCTAGCGGCGCTCGACCAGCTCTGGTTCCAGGTCGCCGGAACGGTCTGCAACCTGCGATGTACGCATTGCTTCATTAACTGCTCCCCGGACAACCACTCGTTCTGGTTCATGAAGCGGTCAGACGTGATGCAGGCATTGGAAGAGTCCGTTGAACTCGGTGTAAAGGAGTATTATTTCACCGGCGGCGAGCCGTTCATGAACCGAGATATGGTGGAGATTCTATCCGACACCCTCGAGTTCGGGCCCGCGACTGTGCTCACCAACGCAACTCTTCTTACACCAAAGCGGACGGACCGTCTCGCTATCAGCGCGGGACGCTCACCGTACTCTCTGGAGTTCAGAGTGAGCATAGACGGTGTGAACGAAGAGACGAACGATGCGATTCGGGGTACGGGCGCCTTTGGTCGCGCAATGGCTGGTGTGAACCGGTTGGTTACGGCGGGATTCCTTCCGATCATTACGGCGATGCAGAGTTGGCCCGACGAAGAGCACGACCGTGTGCTAACAAGTTTCCGGAACGTCCTAGCGAGCTTCGGCTACGAACGTGCGAGAATCAAGGTCATTCCGCCACTTCGTATGGGGGCCGAAGTGACACGATCGCGGGGATACGCACAGCACGAGCGAGTCACACACGAAATGCTATGTGGTTACAACCTGGATCAACTGCTCTGCACTCGCGCTCGACTGGTGACGGCTCGCGGCGTGTACGCATGTCCCATTTTGCTCGATTACGAATCGGCCCACTTGGCAAATACGCTCGCGGATGCCGTGCGAAGGGAAGTATCGCTGCAGGAGCAAGCCTGCTATACCTGTTACATGAGCGGGGCGATTTGTGCGAATATCTCGGTCTCATCCCAGGACCTGTCTCGAGGTACTCCCTGCTAAGGAACGGGCACGGGGTCGGTTCTAGGCCAGAGATACCCCAAGCGCGCCATCAGCGCAGCATACGTTTCAAGGCCATCCCACAAGTTCTGGATCCGTAGGTTTTCGTTTGCACCGTGCTGGTTGTTGTCGTGATTCACCATCGGGACAATGATCAGAGGAACTCCCAGCACTTCCTCGAACGTGTAGAGCGGCAGGCTTCCACCCAGAAGTGGCACACTCACCATCCCCTCGGCCGAAGCGTCACGCACTATTTCCTCCACGGCGACGGACACAGGTAGGTCCATTGGCGTTCCCGTCGCCGGATATCCTCCGCCACCAGTTACACGCACCACTCGCTCGTTAGACCGCAGTGTTTCTGCATCGGGTTCTTCGCGGAGGACATGGAAGCCTCGCGAGCGAAGATGTGCCTCCACCAGCTGGCGGATCCGCTCCGGACGCTGATTGGGCACCAATCGAAAGTCGATGCTCGCCGTAGCTCTGGTCGGTATCGCATTGCGCGCCGCCGCACCCACATTGCCGGCCGCCAATCCATCGAGGTTCATGGCCGGTTTCATTATCTGCTCCAGAAGACGCTTCCCCTCACCCTCCGTCCTTCCCAGCGAGAGAGCTTCTTGCAGGCTCGCCTCCACGTCGGGGGTGTTCTCTATGGCGCGTCGTTCATCATCTCCGATCGGACGTACGTCGTCATGGAAACCATCGATCAGGATTCGCCCTTCGTCGTCTCGCATGCTGGCAAGCAACTGCACGAGCATCACGGCGGGGTTAGGAGACCAATTGCCGTAGTGACCCGAATGGAGTGTGCTGGTCGCTCCATACGTGGTCAGTTGCATCCCCATTACACCCCGGACCCCATATACAACCTGTGGCAACCTTGTTTGATGCACCGGACCATCACAGAATATCCACAGATCGGCCTGCAGCAGGTCGCGATATCGCTCGAGAAAGGAACGGAGGTGTCCCGAGCCAGCTTCCTCCTCTCCCTCGAAGAAGAACTTGAGATTGACCGAGAGTGGAAGGCCGCTGTCCCTCAGAGCATCGATGGATCGCAACAACGCGACGATCGGCGATTTGTCGTCTCCGGCTGAGCGGGCGTAAATACGCCACTCCGGATCGATGTCCGTCTGAATCGCATCCCACGACAGCTCGCTCGCACCTTCCTCTAGCACTCCGTCCCGCAATATCGGCTGCCACGGACTGCTGGACCATCTGGTGGTATCCACCGGTTGACCATCGTAATGCGCGTAGAACACAACGGTTCTTGTTGCGCCGTCTGCATCGAGACTACCCAGCACCGCGGGAGGGCTCCCCTCGACTTCTAGTAGTTGTGCTGACGCACCGCGAGTCTCTAGCATCTCGATGAGATGATTGGCATTCCGAGCTATGTTGTCGCGATCGTTGGCAACATTGGGTATGGCGAGAAGCTCGTGGAGCTCATCGAGGATCTCTGCCTCATGTTCGATGCGGTAACCGCGCACGGCCTGCTTCACCGCGGTCGCCGTTGATCCCGACTGGGCTATCAATGAGGTCCCTGATGAAGCGACAATCAAGAAAAGCACTGACTGTACGCGATGTAGACGTAACATGGTACATCTCCAGTTTGGCATGTCTGCTCCCAGCTCCCCCCTCCCCGTCACTTTCCCACAGCCACAAGATAAGGCGCCGTCAACGCCCCAGCTGCTCCAATCAAGGCGACAACGGCAGCCGAAAGCCAACACCCTTTGGCCGTATCGCACTCCTGCCTCCGGGCACTACTCTGTACCTACGGCGAAAACTCTGTAGTATCGTACACCGGACACATTCCTCAAACGAGCCCGAATGACACTTGATTTTCGTGGGTTCAGACTGTTCTCGGCCCTGGTGGTGCTGGCGGTCCCTCTAAGCGCCCAAGAACCCGAGCGCCCGACCGTCGCCGCCGTACGGATCGACAGCGATTCAGACTACGTGTTCGTTGATGGGATCGTCGATGAGCCAGTCTGGAGCCGTGCCGGAGTTGCCGGCGACTTTCGCCAGCGGGAGCCAAACGAAGGTGCTCCGGCAACCGAGAGAACTGAGGTACGCATTCTCTACGACGATAGCAATCTGTACATCGGCGTCATCGCGTACGACAGCCGCCCTGAAGGGGTCATTGCGCGGATCCTGCAACGCGATCAAGTCATGAACACGGATGATTTCACTGGTATCCCGCAATTTGCCGGAGATGACGCCGTGGCCATCCTGTTCGACACCTTCCACGATCGCAGGAACGCGGTTGTGTTTGCAACGAATCCCAATGGGGCTGAGTTCGAAGCGCTGCTAACCGACGAGGGCCGCGAATTCAACATCGATTGGCGCGGGGTTTGGGAGGTAAAGGCACAGAGGACACCAGAGGGCTGGTCGGCGGAGTTCGCAATTCCCTTCAGAACCTTGCGTTACCCGTCTGGTGCAACCTCTGAGCCCTGGGGATTCAATGTGTACCGCATCATTCGCCGAAAGAACGAGGAGGTTCTTTGGAGCGCGTGGACCAGAGGTGAGGGCGGGTTTCACCGCGTAAGCCTCGCCGGACATATCGAGGACCTAACGGATTTACCACGCAAGGGGCTCAACCTGGATTTCAAACCCTACGTACTGGGAAGAGTCGAGCAGGAAGCGGTGGGACCAGTCGTAGAGACCGATCCCGATCTGGCGATCGGTTTCGATGCAAAGTATGAGGTGCGCCCTGGTCTCGTGTTGGATATGACCCTCAACACGGACTTCGCACAGGTCGAAGCAGATGATGAACAGGTCAATCTCACCCGGTTCGACCTGTTCTTCCCCGAAAAGCGTGAGTTCTTCCTGGAGAACGCCGGAACATTCGAATTCGGGGTGCGAACTGCATTCGAGCCGCCACCATTCTTGCTGTTCTTCTCTCGCCGGATAGGGATCTCGGATGACGGTGAAATCCCGCTCATCGGCGGCCTCCGACTGACGGGCCGCGTTGGAAAACAGACCGTCGGAATCTTGGATGTCGTAACTGACTCCGCATTTGCGGAGCCGCGTACCAATTTCGCTGTTGCCCGCGTGAAGCGCGACGTCGGAGCACGGCACTACGTGGGTGCCATGCTGACCGATCGCCGCTGGTCTGCCGGATCAAACACGGCCGGTGGCGTCGACTTTTCTTTCTGGCCCACTGGTGCACTCAACTTGCAGGGATTCGCTGCAGCGACGACAACTTCGGGCCCCGGGGGCGACGACGTTGCATATCGAATCGCCCTCGACCTCCAGCAGGACAAGTTCGGTGTCAACGCGCAGCACGTCGCGATCGGGCCTGAAACGACCGCTGACGTCGGATTCATCACACGCACCGACATACGGCGAACTGATGGTTTCATTCGGTACACACCGCGACCACAGGCTTTGGGACTGCGAAAGATCGATCTGTTTGCCACTGGAGCCCACGTCAGCAGAATCGACGGCCTGCTGCAGGATTGGGGTGTCGGTGGAGCCTTGAGTCCGGAGTGGAATTCAGGTGAAGCAATCACAGTATACGGTGGCGTCGGATTCAACCGTCTGGACGAAGGTTTCGATTTGAGCGACGACGTTTACGTTCCCGCCGGTGATTACGACCTCTGGCAAATCATCATCTTTGCGAATACGAGCTTCAATCGCCCTGCTGTGCTCGCGGGAGAGGCATTCATACAGGGCAACTACGACGGCAATATCACCACGTTGAATAGCAATTTGGGGTTCACCCCAAACGCGAATGTCTCTTTCAGACTGCGCTACAGTCGCAATTGGGTCGATGTGCCGGATGGTGCTTTCACAGCCGACATAGCAGCGATCCGACTCACATATGCGTTTTCCACACGCCTCGTGGCAAATGCTCTCATACAATACAACAGCCTTGACAACGCAGTATCAGCCAATGTCCGTGTGAACTTTGTACACTCGCCCGGTAGCGACCTGTTCATCGTCTTCAACGAGTTCCGCGGAGACGATACATCGAGGTGGGCCTTCAGCGAGCGGGCCGCCGTGGTGAAGGTGACATACTTGAAGAGGTTCTAACTACAGACACCTTCAGACGCAACCTGCAGCGGGGATACCTAGAGCGCCTCAACTACCTGATGACCGAGGAACCACCTCAGGCTAGCAGTTTCGCTGCCTTGTTCACGACCGACGTCGACGTATCTCAGTCCAATATTAGGCCGTTTGTAGGTGGTGAGCTGACACACTGAAGAGAGACATCCAGAGGGCGTTGAATCAGGGTAGAAATGGAACAGACACGCTACACTTCCGCGACGCCATTGTCATAATCGACAAGATTCTCGATCCGGAACGTTGATCAGTGATGGTACGAGATGGGCGGTGTTGCACCGGTCATCTCGTACCATCCAATTTCACGACCTCCACTCTCGCGTCGTTGAAACAGGCACCTCCACCCACTTCGTTGACGTGCGCGGGGCACAACGCCGTGGCCGTCATCGCGTTGCGTGACGACTTGCGCCATGCCCCCTTGGGCATCGAAACTACGCCCTGCCTTATCCGGTTGCCGACCTTGGCCGTGCAATGGACTTCACCCAACTCGTTGTAAACCCGCACTGGATCCCCTTCTTCGATGCCTCGGATGCTTGCATCGTCCGGGTGCAACAGCACGTGTAACACACTGAAATTGAATTCTCCCAATGTCGAGGAAATCATCTTCGAAATCGCGGGGCTGATCAAAACAAGAGGATACTCTTTGCCGCTCGAGTGCAGATATACATAGGGTTTGGCTCCCAACCCCTCGGGACAAAGATCTATCTTGGCATCGGGCGTTTGGGGAAAAACGTCCTCGAGCTGTATCGGTCCCGATTGAGGAAATCGGTAACCCTGCGAGCGACCTCCTGCAAGCAACTCGAGTTCGGCCGGCATCTTGTTGAGCGTGAGTGCGTCGGAGACTCTGCCAAGAGCCGTTTCGGAATCCCACCCAAATGCCTCATCGGCAAAACCCATCGCACGACCCAGTTCAGCGAATACCTCGACATTGGGACGCGCCTCTCCCCGTGGCTCCAGCACCGGCTGAACGCCACCAACCATGTAGCTGCCATACGATACTCGGATGTCCCGGTGCTCGAGGAACGTTGTAGCCGGCAGGAGGATGTCGGCAAACGCAGCAGTGTCGGTCGACACCTGCTCAAAGACTACCGTGAACAAGTCGTCTCTCTCGAGGCCGCTGAGGATCGCTCGCTGGTCGGGTACCGTCACCACGGGGTTGGCATTGTACACGAAAATCCCCTTGACTGGCGGGTCGTTCTCGCGATTGAGCACTTCCCCGAGCTGCGTCATGTTCACGACACGTGTCTGCCAATCCTGCAGGCCGAGACAAGTCGCGGCATCGAACTTCGCAACGCCGTTGTTGCTAAGAGTGTAACCGCCGCCCCGTTTGCCGAACTTGTCCAGCAGCGCCGGCAAAGAGAGAATCGCAGCAATCGCCTGACCGCCGTTACGGTTGCGTTCGACGCCCCAACCACACCGGATCACGGCAGGTGAACTCGCGGCATACACTTCGGCAAGACGCACCAGATCTCGATCGTCGATTCCCGCCTCTTGCGCCGCCCTATCGGCTGGCCATTCCTCCGCAGCTGCAAGCAATGGCTCCAGGTTCCTGGAATTGTCAGAGAGAAACTCGTGGTCCAACCTGCCACTCTCATTCAGGAGCTTGATCATTGCCAGTGCCACAACGAGATCGCTCCCTGGCCTTACTGCCAAGTGGAGGTCCAATTCGCTTGCGGCGAAATTCCGCGCCGGATCTACCACCGCAATGAATGCCCCCTGCTCTTTAGCCCTGCGGAGGTACGGTATCAAATGGATGTTCGACGCCCTGGGATTAGCCCCCCAAATGATGATGCATTGGGCTTGGGAGTAATCCTCGAATGCCACACCCGGCATCTTACCGTACATCCCAACCGCCACTTCCGTTGCAGGTGCCGCGCAGATTGTGGCCGCGAGACGGGATGCACCCAGACGGGTGAAATACAGATCGTCCAACAATCCGTCGGTTAGGAGACCGTTGGAGCCACCATAGTGGTACGGCAGGATCGCTTCCCCACCCCACCGCTCCACAATTTCACGGAAACGAACTGTGATTTCAGCTATCGCTTCGTCCCAACTGATCCGCTCGAACTGCGCAGCTCCCTTCTTTCCGACCCGCCGCATGGGATGCAGCAATCGGTCATCGTGAAACAAGCGTCGCCCGAAGCTGCGTACCTTGTCGCAGATGAATCCGGAAGTAACAGGGTGATTCTGCCCACCATCGATGCGAACGGGCACGCCGTTTTCCACAGTTACTTCCAGCGCGCAGCTGTCAGGACAGTCGAGCGGACAAGTAGTGGTATGTACCGTGGATTCTCTCATGCCAGACAATCTACGCTGAGTTCACAGGGGTGCCATCGAACCCGTCATTCAGGCCGATGTTAGAAGGGGGTTGGATCTCACGATGTCCCGCAAAACAAATCCCCGTCCGGCCTGGCCGAACAGGGATCGTCGTGCACCGATGCTCGAGTTCGCTACCGAGTCCGCTCCTTCACCTTCTTCCGAACCTCGGTTCGGATCTCGTCGCGCAGCCGTATCACGTCTCTTCTGAGATTCTTCATCTCGTCACAAGACGTGCTCATGTGCCCGCACGGGAGATCGTGCTCATGCAGCAACAACGTCATCTCTCGTCCGGCCCCCTCGAAAACCACCGATCCGAATGGTACGAGACCCTCGGTATCAGAGGTGCAATGCATGACCCGTTTCCAGCCTTCCAGCGGGAATGTGTCCTCGAGGGCTTCGGGATCCATCTGCAACTGACACTCGTCCATGTGCTTCAGTTGGGCAGCGTCATCTACCGTCACAACTATCCGCAGACTATCCACGTCGCCGGGAGCCTGCCTGAGAACGACGACTCGATCGAGCTTGCCGATCTTGGTTCCGTCGACGTACATCGTCGATATGATCGGGAAACCAGCCACCTTCAGTTCGACCGGATTCGAGCTGTGCTCGAGTTGCTGTCCCCAGGTCTCAATTTGGTGAACGAAATCAGACCCCTGGCGATATGCCCAAAGAGCGCCCAATCCCAACACCAAGATCAACGGGGCCCCAATCGATACAAACAATCGGCGCACTGATCGCATTTTGCGTATGTCCCTTCTGGATTTGACCTTGCATAGATCCGTACGGACCGTGGAGAGAGGGAGTTTCACCTGCCCCTTCCCATCCCCATCGACTATCTTGTCTGCTTCCTGAACCCGAGGTCCTTGTGCCCCTCGTACGCATCGACGATCTCCCATCGCACGCCCGTCTTTGGACGTTTGCCGCCTCACGCCCGCTCACCACCGCCGAAGAGCAGCGGCTCTTGGAGACGGTGGACAGTTTCTTGGCCGACTGGGCGGCCCATGGCGTGCCGCTCACGTGCGCACGGCAATGGCGCGCCGAGCAGTTCCTGTTCGTAGCGGTTGAGGAGGAAGCAGCCGGTGTTTCAGGATGCTCCATAGACGCGCTCATCCGCAGCCTCAAGACCCTGGAAAGGGAGTTCGAGCTGTCACTGACGGACAACGGACCCGTCTTCTACCGGGACGGCACCACAATCCGGCGTGTTTCGAGAGTTGAGTTCAAGAACCTGGCAGAAGTTGGCTCCGTGGGGACCGACACGGTCGTCTACGACAACACGATTCAGACCCTGGGTGCTCTGAGGGATGGTCGCTGGGAACTCCCCGCGGGACAGTCGTGGCATGGAGACGCCTTCCTGAGGGAAATCGGCGCGTAGAGGTGTCAACTTCGCCTCGCATTTCGGCTAGCTTTCTTATGGCCGGGTCCATTTCGGAGGTTAGATGACCGCGCATCTGGTGTTTCTCACCGGAAGTAGAGCTGGTACGGCACACGACCTTTACGAAGAGGACGTGACGTTCGGTCGCAAGGGCAACCAAACGATCGTCTTCGGCTCGGAAGACGTGTTGGTGTCCGCACAGCATGCCACCATGATCTACCGCGACGGTCAGTACAGGCTGCGAGACGATGGCAGCCGAAACGGAACGTTCGTCAACGCGCAGCGGATCACGGAGCATGTCCTCGAGGACGGTGACCTCATCCAGTTCGGCGCAGGAGGTCCCGGGGCGCGCTTCTTACTCAAACCGGCCATCGATGCCGCACCCACTCTGGATCCGAGGGACGTGGCCGAGGCGGCTGAGATGCTGCGAAGCACCAAGCCGGACATCCTCTCACAGGGAATGACGGCAACTGCATCGAGAGCACTCACCACCACCCGTGAAATGGTCGTGATGGCGGTCCGCAGGAGCAAGCGGAACCGCCGCTGGCTTCTCGCCGTAGCGGTCATCACGATCGCGGCCATCTCCACCGTGGTTGTCTCACAGCAGCGCAGCAAGGCGAACCTCGAACGGACCCTCTCGCAGCTGTCTGTCTCGCTGGCCACGGAACGGGAGTCACGGTCTGCACTGGAGGAAGTCCTCAACTTGGTGCAGTCCCAAGCCGATTCGTTGCGGACCATCCTCGAGAACGAACAACGCAAAGTTGCAAATGACCCCAGAATCGACCCCGATGCAATCCGCGATTACAGTCGTGGAGTAGCACTGTTGGTCTTTACGTACGGATACATGGAGTCGGGCGGCGACCGGTTGCTGCGTTACGTAGTCGATTCGCAGGGGGAAGTCGTCGTGTCTCCCGGTGCCGGCGGGCAGCCGGTTCCTGGCATCACGTTCGGCGGATCCGGGCCCCCTATTCAACACCAGGGCACAGCCACCGGTTTCCTCATTGACTCGGCGGGGTTCTTGCTAAGCAACCGCCACGTCGCCGTTCCCTGGGAGCAGGACGAGCAATTCCAGGCAATGGTACAAAGTGGTTTGAACGTTACCGGCACGTTCATAGATCTGAGGGCGTTCTTTCCTCCGGGCGGAGACGCGCGCCCGCTGGTCGTTGAGAAGGTATCGGATGACGCCGACGTCGCCCTCTTTCGTGTTTTGGGTGGCGCAGTGGCGGCACCTGTCCTCCCGCTGGCCCCAGAGGCCGACCGAGCAAAGCCCGGGGACGAACTAGTGTTGATCGGGTATCCCACGGGAGTCCAAAATCTGTTGTTCCGGGTAAACCGAAGCGAGCGCGGCACTATCTTTCAGGCAGCTGGCGGTGACGCCAGACGGCTTGCAGAAGAACTTGCCCGACGCCGCGTCATACAACCCCTCGTGATCTTCGGGAGTATCAGCGACACCACCGGAATGGAGGTAATCCACACAGCCAACACGACGGTGGGCGGTAGCGGTGGCCCATTGATAGACCTCAACGAGCGTGTTGTGGCAGTGCACTACGCCAGCGTCAGATCACCGTCACCGGGGGACCCCTTCCAAACACAAAGGGGAGTGCCCGTGCGGTTCGTGTGGCGGCTCCTACCTCCAACGGTCAGGCAGGGCGCGATTAGCCAGAACAGAGAGCCGCAGTAGACGCGATCTCCTTAGCTACGCGGGAAAGGCGATGGCGACCGACCGAGAAAGCACGAACACCCGCACTATCCTTCTCGCCGACGCGGATGCGTTTTTCGTGGCCGTCGCACGGCTGCTCGACCCTGACGGGGCCGGCAAGGCACCGCTACTAGTCGTCGGCGGGTCTGCCGAGGGCAGAGGCGTTGTCACTTCAGCATCGTATGAAACCCGGGCATTCGGTGTTCGCTCCGGTATGCCCATGGCCCAAGCCATCCGCCTCTGCCCCCAAGCTGAGCGGGTCGGTGTGCCAGGTAAGGCGTGCCGTCAGAAAAGCCGCGAGATCCGAACCGTTCTGCAACAATTCTCACCCGTTGTTGAGGCCGCGAGCATCGACGAGTTCTACCTCGACATGACCGGCACGGATCAGCTGTATGGAGAAGAGCGGCTGGAGGAGACAGCAGCAGGAATACGCGACGCAGTGCTGGCCGAAACCGGGATCGCCCTGTCTATCGGCGGTGGGTCGTCCAAACTGGTGGCAAAGCTGGCCGCGAAACAGGCGAAACCACACCGGACAGGCTCAACGGGTGTCCTGGTGATTCCGGCCGGCCAGGAGTTGGCCTTTCTCGCGGGGCTTCAACTCGCCGACATCCCCGGTATCGGTCCACGGCTGCAGGAAAAGCTCGCGCAACGCGGGCTCACCGGCATTGCCGATGCACTCGATCTGTCGGAGCGGGCCCTGGAGGATTGGCTCGGTGATCGAACTGGCCGTTGGCTCTATCGGCGCATCAGGGGCATCGACACGGCTACGGTCAATCCTCATGCTCCCGCCAAGTCGATGAGCCACGAGGAAACCTTCCCTGCCGATATCGAGTCTGATGCCGAACTTACTCGTGAGCTACTGAGGCTCGTTACCCGAGTGGCAGCCGAACTCCGTGGTAAGGGGTTGAGGGCGCGCACGATAACCGTGAAGCTGAGAGACGCTGACTTCACTACCAGGCAGGCAAGTCAAACATTGGCGAAACCGGTTGATTCGGACCGGCCGATTGGAGCTTCTGCTCGCCGGCTGCTCCAGAAGCTTCGCCGAAACCGTCGCATGCCAGCTCGCCTCTTGGGTGTCGCGCTGTCGAACCTCGGCCAGCCAGGAGAGACTCTCGATCAGCTGTCACTGTTTGGCGAAGCCGATGAATCAGTGCGGGACCGCCAGCTCTCCAGCGCCGTAGACGCCATCAACACCAGATTCGGGCGAGATCACATCATCCGAGGCAACACGGTCGATCCACAGCAGTGACCGCATACGTCCTCAAATCATCGATTACGTCCCAATTGGGGGACGGACGAGACATCACTTGATTGCACAACTGTAGATATTGCAACAACTTACCTTCTGGCACGCATCTCGCTGACACCTAGTGATTGGGAGCGTCTCATTCGTCCCACGTGCGGCCGGTTGCAAAAGGAGGGGCCGCAACCCAACTTGAACAGGTGCCCTGTGGGGTTGCCTCCTTCGCCCGAATTCAGGTTGCACGCGTTCAGCCGTCAGTAAGAATTGGAGGTCGTTATGCTGAGCGTCGCACTCCTCACTCTACTAGTTCCCACCACTGGGATTGCCAACCTGCCTGCGGCAACGACCCTGGCGCAGCAGGATAATCCGCCAATAACTGTGTGGCTAAACACACGAGACGCGCAGCTGGGTGATCGCGTGAAGGCCTACGCGCGCGCTCAAGCTGACGGGTACCTGGTGGTGCTGCATGCTGAGGCGGATGGCAGGGTCAGAGTCTTGTTTCCGATCGACCCTGGTGAAGACAACTTCATTCGTGGTGGAAGTGACTACGAAATCCGTGGCCGCGGAAGTCGCGAGGCATTTCGGGTCTACTCTTCCAGCGGAATCGGAACCGTATACGCCGCGTTCTCGAGGGATCCGTTCGTGTTCGATCCGTTCACGCGCGCAGACCACTGGGACTACGGCCTGCCCGAAACTTGGCTGGTGTTCGAGGACGCCGAGGCCGACTTGACCGACATTGCAGTCACCATGGCTTCCGGCTCCTACTTCGATTACGACCTGGTCCATTATGGCGTGGGCGAGTCTGTAGCACCGGTAGCAGGTACCACCTCGCTGTCGTTCTACGGCGGAACATGGGCCTGGGGGCCCAGCTGGGGCTGGGGACCTAGCTGGGGCTGGGGCCGGGGTGGCTGGGGGTTCAGCGTCGGCTACGGCTGGGGATATCCGTACTACGGCTACGGCTGGGGATATCCGTACTATGGCTACGGCTGGGGATATCCGTACTATGGCTACGGCTGGGGATACCCGTACTATGGCTACGGCTATGGCTGGGGATATCCGTACTACGGATGCTGCTACTACGATGGACACCACGGGGGGTATTACGCCTATCCGTATCGTTATCGCTATCCGACCACCACCTACGCAAACAGGAGGCTGAGATACTCGCCCCCCAGAACGCCGTACAACACAGCGTCGCGCACGCGTCGCGTGTATACGGCCGGGCACGTAAGCAACCCCACACGCCGGCTGGCATCGGCCAACACCGGATCATCAACAGGTAGGAGCGCAAGCGCGGCCGGAAGGCGTACCAGCCCGGCGGTGCGGACAGTCGACGCACCAACGCGTCGCACAACCAGCACGTCGAGCAGAAACGCGAGTTCATCGACTCGGCGCTCTTTCCCGCAGCAGCCCGTGCGTACGACACCGGTGCGTAGAACGGATGTCGCTAGCGCAGCCGACAGGAGGAATGTGAACGCGGCCGGGACCCGCTCCGAAACCGGACGCAGGCAGCTTACGGTGGGCCCGGCATCGAACGGATCACAGGACCGAACGGGTAGAGTTACAACCACACGGCGCACCACGACCACACGTCAGGTGAATCCGGTTCGCACAACCGATGCGCGTCGGCAGGTGACGTCGACAAGACGCACCACCCCGTCTTCGGCGAACCGTTCGGTTACGAGGTCCGGAACGTCAACCAGGAGTGTTCGGCCGACGACGATCAGACCATCGGTGCCCCGACGAGTCACATCGGCACCGAGCAAGCGGACGACGCCTACGGTGAGGCGTCCCGCCACACCGACTCGGTCCCCACCAAAGGTGACCAGGCCTACTACTCGGAGACCGACTGCGTCGGTCAGTTCCAGGAGTTCGGGAGCCAAGGCAGGTACAACGGCTTCCAGGCCCACGAGGCGCAGGAAACCGTAGAAGCGCCGGCCTGAAAAAAGAGACAGGGGCAGGAGATTACGGGTCTCCTGCCCCTCTTTGTTTATACTCCTCACTTCAACGACTAATCGCTCACCGCGGCCATCCGGAGCCGAAAGTGCGAAGCTATGTGACGGACCAACTAATCGTCACCTGCCTTACGGGCAGTGCTGACTTCAGCCCACACGTGGGGTACCGACATCGTCGGCTCTACAGCCAAGCCCTCTGCCCCTCCCAAACCTGCGCGCTGCTCAACTCCGATCAGCCAGTGACTCTCGGCGCTCCAGCTATTTCAAACCCGTACCTTCAATTGAAGCCTCGAGGAAATCCAGCACGGCCCTATACTCGTCGAGAACGGGTCTCAGCATCTCCCGTGCCCGATCGACCTCTTTGTCTCGACCCATCGATTCGATTTGTTTGAGCAGTTCCGCGAGTCTCCGAGCACCGATCATGCCAGCTGCCGACTTGAATGGATGTGCACCCTTCTGCACCCTGTCAGCGTCTCCGGCGGCCACTGCCCGCTCCAACTCTTCCATTCGCCTCGGTGCGTCCTGTAGGAAGGTCTCAATCATAGCCTGCACGGCGTCCTCCACGCCCGCCTCGCGCATGGAACTCCGGAACCCCTCGATGTCGACGGGCGGCTCCTTATAAACCTTCCCCTCTTCAGGTAGACCATCGGACGACAGGCTCCACCCTTCGACCGCCGCGAACAGCTCGTGCGGCTTGAACGGCTTTGAGATGTACCCTGTCATGCCTGCCGCGAGGCATCGGTCGCGGTCGCCGGCCATCGCGTGTGCCGTCACCGCAATTATCGGCAGGTTGTTGCCTGATCTTCTGATTTCTTCGGTAGCGGAAACGCCGTCCAGTTCCGGCATTTGCACGTCCATCAATATCACGTCGTAACTCTTCGCCGCTATCGTCCTTACCGCCTCTCGTCCGTTCGGCACGATCTCCACGTGGTGTCCGCGTTTGCGAAGCATGGTGGCAGCGACCTGTTGGTTGACCGGGTTGTCTTCCGCCAGAAGGATGCTCAATCGACGCCGGGTCTCGTCGATCGTGTGACGCGTTATCAGCCCTCCCGGATGCACTTTCGTGTCCGACTCGGCAAGTACCGCTGCTGCTTCGAGCAGGTCAAACCGCGATATCGGCTTAGGCAGGTAAGCCGAGATACCCAACTCGCGGCAGCGCCGCGCGTCGCCTCGCATCCCGGCCGAAGTCAACATCATGAACTTCGTGCCGGAGAGATCGGGATCGCTCTGGACTGCCCGCGCCACCTCGAACCCATCCAGGCCGGCCATGTGCGCCTCCACTATGGCCAGCCTTCTCGGTGCTCCACTGCTGACAGCTTGCTTCAGAGCGTCGATGCCAGCCTTCCCGGAATCCGCTTCTTCCACTTCCACGCCGGCTAGTTCAAGCATCTCCCTCACCATGCGCCGGTTGGTCGCCTTGTCCGCAATGACCAGAGCTCTGAGCCCGGATAACGACATGCCATAATGGGTCCCGGCGGTCACTTCATGCTCTGCTTCGATTACCAGCGGGATCACGAAAGTGAACTCTGAGCCGACATCGACTTCGCTCGAAACAGTGATGTCTCCGCCCATGAGTCGCACTATCCTGCGTGATATGGCGAGCCCCAATCCGGTGCCACCGTACTTGCGGGTGGTTGAAATGTCCGCTTGGCTGAATTCCGCGAATATGCCATCGATCTGTTCTGCCGGGATTCCGATTCCGGTGTCCTTCACGGTGAAACGGATCAATCCTTCCTTCCCTGTTCGACCTTCCAACAGAACGGTGACCACGACCTCACCTTCGTGAGTGAACTTGACGGCGTTTCCAGCAAGATTGGTGAGAACCTGACGCAGCCGCCCCGGGTCCCCGATCACCATGTGCGGAACATCCGGCTTCACTTCGTAGACGATTTCTACTCTGCGTTCCACCGCCCGTACGGCCAGGGGGCGAACAGTCGAATCCAGTAGGCCGGGGAGGTCGAAGGGAATCGCTTCGAGTTCGAAGCGGCCACCTTCGATCTTCGAGAAATCCAGAGTGTCATCGATGATTCTGAGCAGTGCTTCAGCTGAGCTGCGAACTAACCCGGTTGCCTGACGCTGTTCCTGCGTCAATTCCGTGTCCAATAGCACCTCCGTCATGCCCAGCACGCCATTCATCGGCGTTCGAATCTCATGGCTCATGTTGGCCAGAAACGCGCTTCGCGCCTCGGCCGCTCGCTCGGCAGCTTCGCGCGCCCTTTCCATGGCCTCGAGGGCGGCGGCACGTTCGGATACATCGCGAGCAATACCGCGCGCACCAACAATCGCACCCTCATCGGTTCGTACGGGGCGAGCGGAAAAGCTCAGGTGTTTCGGCTCTCCCGCGACATTGCAGTGGACCGTGTCATAGTCGGTGAGTTCGGAGCCGGTCAGTACCTTCTGCAACGCCATTTCATCTTCCGACCGGTGTTCCGAAGACGCATGACCAACCAACGGCTGCCCGAGAAGATCGTCCACCCTGGCGCCGTAGATTCGCTCGGAGGCAGCGTTCATGAACGTCCACCGTCCCTCCAGATCCACTTGCCAAACGAGATCAACTGCAGACTCTACGAGTTCCCGGTACTGTTCCTCAGCGCGCCGTACGGCGGTTTGGGCCTGCTTCATGGCGGTGATGTCGTCGTACATGACGAAGCTCACTCCATCCGCCACACCCTTGACCGGTGCCGCCGACACACGGACAGTGAGCTTGGAACCGTCCCGGCATTTTCGTTCTACTTCGTCGACTACGACGGCACCGCTAGAGACGAGAGCCTCAACGACGTGAGCGTCTCCCCGGCTCGGATCAACCTCGAATACTGCGGTTATATCTCGACCGATCAGATCAACGGCATCGTAACCGAACATCGATTCGAAAGCCGGGTTCACTCCGAGGATCCCGCCTTTCCTGTCCAGCGTGACGATGGCGTTGGGAGCGCTCGTGAGTAACGAGTCGAGATAGCTTCGCTCTCTGGATGTTTCCTCCTGGCTGATTTCTAAGCGCTTCAGCACTCGCACGTATCCGGCCAACGCGTCGTAGGAGTGTTGGTGCAGGCGCGTCATCGCCAATACGAACAACATGATGAGTGCCAGAGAAACTAGATGAGACCGGTCCTGTCCGTTGAGTAACACTGCAACCGCCAAGGGGCCGACCAAGGTGCCCATAGACAGGTGAAAGCTGATCGGATCGGCAGAGAACGTCACAATCGCACCGCCGACTAGGCCGGCGAATATGACCATGATTATGGCGAGGTCCTGAAATGGGAGCTGATGAGCGAACAGCAACACTCCGACGCCCCACGCGAGGCCCTGAGCGGCAGCGCTGCTCCGCATCACCGAGAAGACTCGCTCGGGCGCAGCTCCCTTGTGCGCCAGTCGGTGTCTGGCTAGGGATCGAACCACAGTGACGAATACGACGGCTCCCACCCAGGTAACGAGGAGTGGCCACTCTACCGTTGGCCAGGCCAACACCGCCACGACCAACGCCAGAACTGCGTGCGTGATCTCGGCTGTGGGGCCCTCATCCAGCAAGCGCTGCGCGTGCAGCGATTTCAGTTCTGCCTCGACTCGCTCGTCGTGCTCTACCGCCTTCGAGATGCCTCCAGGCATCCGTCCGATCAGGGACGGACGTTTCCCTTCGTGTGCCGATTCGATACTGGACGAATCTTCCCGCGGGGCGCTCATGCGGTCCTTTCGCAAGTCTGTAGCTGGCAACGGGTTGGGCGAGGATTCCGCCAGACTGCAATATATGGCCTCCCGTCTCCTCTTGCTGCCCACTACCTTTCACCGATTCTGGAACCGGCCCTGAATAGACAACCTGGAGACGATCAATGGCCAAGAGACGACTTTGGAGCGGAATCGCGGTCGCGGCGGCCGCAGTGGCCGTATCAGCCACCGCCGTTTCGTGGACTTCGCGGGCGAGTGCCGAGCCCAACGAAGTGCTCGTATACACCACACCTACGTGAGGCTGCTGCGGCGCATGGGCCGAGCACTTGCGTGACAAGGGCTTCGAAGTAACAATCGAGCACGTTTCCGACATGACACCGGTGAAGACAGAGCACCTGGTCAAGCCTCACCTGTCGGCCTGCCATACGGCCGTCATCGACGGTTACGTGATCGAGGGACATGTTCCGGCTGAGATGATCCGCCGGCTACTAGAGGAACGACCCGACATCGTGGGCCTCACCGTCCCCGGCATGCCAATCGGATCGCCCGGGATGGAAGGAACTCCGATTCAGCGTTACAACGTGCTCACGTTCGACCGGCACGGTAACACGGAGGTCTACGCGAGCTATTAGGAGACGGTTTCCATCAAATCGCTCCACCACCTCTGTTCGATCGTTGCGTTCCTCGCTTGTGCCGCCGACCTCGAGGGCCAGTCCTCGGCGTTCCCCAGCGCTGATCCCGAAAGCCTGGGTCTCTCCACCAACCGGCTAGCTGCAATAGTAAATCAGATGGAACGGTGGGTTGAGGATGAAGCGGTCGTTGGCGCCGAGATCCTCATCATCAAGAACCGGCAAGCGGTGCTGCACGATGCGGTCGGCTGGAAAGACAGAGAGCGTGAGATCCCTTGGGAGAAGAACACCGTCTGTCGTATCCGTTCCATGACGAAGCCGTTTGTCGGCACTGCCATATTGATGCTCGCGGATGACGGCAAGCTGTCCATCGACGATCCAGTTTCCAAGCACATAGCTTCGTTTGACAACGAGAGATCGGACGCTGTAACGGTGCGTCACCTTCTCACTCACACCGGAGGGTTCACTCAACCCGGATACCCCGAGGCCCTAGGCAGCTACAGCAATCTGCGAGAAGCGGTCGATGCGGTGGGCACGGCCGGGCCTTCGAGCCCGCCGGGCACCGAGTGGATCTACAGCGACGCGGGCTCTGCCACGCTCGGCGCCATTGTCGCACAGGTATCCGGCATGGCCGCGGAACAGTACATACGAGCCAAGATCGTAGAGCCTCTGGGACTGTCGGACACGTTTCTCAATCTCGAAGATGACAATTCTCTGCGGCCGCGGGTGTCGAGCACCTATCAGCGAACTCCATCGGGTTCGTTCACCAAATACTGGGACTCGACTTCCCCGCAAGTAATGCAGTTCTTTAGGGCAAGCGGCGGCATGTACTCGACGACCCACGACTATGCCAGGTTTTTGGAGTTGTGGATGGATCTAGGTCGCCTAGACTCCACACGCCTGTTCTCGCCTGAGACTGCCCGAGGGGCCTTGGAAACAGCCGTCCTCAGCAGAGACGTTCACCCCTACGGCTTCCATTGGCAGATCTTCAACCGCGCTGATACGGGTGCAACGGCGCTCCTGCCCGTGTTCGGACACGGTGGATCAGACGGTACCATTGCTTGGGCGGTACCTGCCCAAGATCTCATCGTCGTTTACTTCACGCAGTCGCGTGGAGGGGAGACCACCGGGAAGATCCGCGAGATGGTGGAAGAAGCTTTGCGCTGACTCCGCACTCTACGCACCCTGCCCCTGCTCTGTTCACCCACCAATCTCCCTCACAATCGGCCTCGTTAGACATGTGGGGCCACCTGCACCCTTAGCGCTGATCTCCTGACCTGCGAACGTGAACACGTCAGCACCCGCCTCGCGCAATCGCGCACGGGTGACAGGGTTTCCATCCAGCATGATGCACTTGCGTGGTGCGACTGCTAGTACGTTACAGCCCATCGTGGCAAATTCCTGGTCGGGCACTTCCACAAGATCGAATCCACGACCCAGTAGTTCTCGCCGCAAGGGATCGGGCAAGAGAGGTGGGTACACTAGAGCGAGGTCGGCGTCAATCGGACTGAATATCGACATCAGATGGAATACGTCCCCTGGAACGGAGCAGTCTGGCAAGGCAACCACGACGACCTCATCTACACAGTCTCCCAACAGCCCTTTCAGCTGCCGTATCCCATCATCGTTGGTGCGCGGGCCACGGCCGACAGCAAGGCATCGCTCGCTGATCCACGCCACGTCTCCCCCTTCAACCGTGCCCGTTCCCGAAACAGCCCCAACGATCGGCAGCCCTAGGCTGCGAAACGCCGCCTCCTGCACCGTCGGTTCAGCCCGCCGTTGCGACTTGCCCATGTTACATAGGATCATGCCGTTGTTACACACGATCGACGCGTCTCGAACGTAGATCGAATCCAACCCCACTCTATCATCCGTGGGAAGGAAGTCGATCTCGATGTCGAACTCCCGCAGCAAGGCCACGAAGCGTTCGAATTCGAGAACGGCTCGTTCGATATCCGGACGCCCCAGGTAGTTCAAGTCATGCCACTGTTCGTCGATGGCCTCGCTGTCGACGAACGCATCCCTCGCGTGTTTCAGGATGAGGTGCCGAATCGATCCTACATCGGACTGTGCATACCCGGTCATGTCACGCTCCCACCACTCGACTACGGCGCCACGCAATCCACACATACACGGGGATACCGGCAACTAGCAGTAGGAATCCCAGATAGACTATGTCCCTGCCGGCTCCCGCGATGGCCCATACAGAGTAGCAGAACGCCAGCACCGCAATGATCGAGGAACCCATAAGTCGCTGCCCTCTGAAACGGTCTCGTTCCTTGATGTAGATCATCAACTGTCCCAGGCTCGAGAGGGTGTACGCGACCAGAGTATTGAGTGCCGCAAGCAGAATGATGAAGCTGAACTGCTCCACCAGCCCCTTGGTGTAATTCATCGATATCAGTACGGTCACCAGCCCGCTGGACAGTAGAATCCCGAGCACGGGCGTGCCCCTGGAGGAAGTCTTGCCGAATACCGCGGGGAACAGTCCGTCTCTAGCGGCAGCGAGCGGTATTTGACCCTGTAACATGATCCACCCATTGAGGGCGCCAAAACAGGAGATCGCCGCTCCGGCACCCACGGCATAACCCGCCCAATCGCCCCACAGCACTCGTGCTGCGTCTGCGAAGGGCGCGTTTGACGCGGCCAGACCACCCGGTGCCACTATCCCCATCACCGCGACGGTCCCAAGTATGTAGACAGAGGCGGCGATTACCGTACCGAGCATCGTGGCGCGCGGTATCGTACGGCCGGGATCATCCACGTCATCCGCCGGAATGGTCGCCGACTCGAGCCCTAGGAAAGCCCACAGCGTCAACGCGATGGTTGCAGTAATGGCCGAGAAGTTGGACCCTCCGCTCAGGTTGAACGGGTAGAAATGGTCCAAGTTGAAGAAGAATAGACCCAGGGCAGCGATGGTCAGCAGTGGCACTAGCTTGAGAACGGTGGTCACCAACTGAACCCAACCAGCGTTGCGCACGCCCGCAGAGTTGACCCAGCTGAGCAACCAGATCGCAACGAGTGCAACTGACGCGGCGAGTATTCCGCTGGTGGCGAGAGCGGGCCAGAATACCGTCAAATAGCTCACGAAGGCTACGGCAATGGCCGCGTTGCTCGTCCAGATCGAAATCCAATAACCCCACGCAACCAGAAACCCGGCGAAGTCTCCGAAACCGCGCCGGCTATAAGCATACGGCCCCCCAGCTGTGGGCATCACCCTGCTCAAACGGGCGAACACGAGAGCGAGCAGAAGCGCACCTGTAGCCGTCACGAGCCACCCCACCACACTTATCCCTCCATACACCGCCAGCGAAGCAGGAAGCAAGAACACGCCGGAGCCTATCATGTTCCCGACCACGAGAGACGTGGCCATCGGTAGACCCAGCTTCCTTCGCTTCTCCGTAGGGTGAGTCATCAAGCCATTCGTCCTCTCAGCACATGAGTGATTTGGCAGGGCGCGGGAACCAAAGCGCTCCCCCCCATGTTCAAGGTACGAGCGCCGTCACAACTGTGGCTGATATGGCGAATGCCAAGGGCATCGTCAAGCTGAAAGCCGAGCAACAACGCATTCACACGGGACGGCGCTTGTGACAACCAGAGTATGCAGATGGCCCTATCACCAGCGAAATCCGCTCATCGGCATTCTGGCGCTTGCAGTCTTGTTCATGGGCGCCTGTAGTGATGAAAACTCCGTAGGACCCCAATCCAGTCAGATCACGCTCGAGGTGAAAGTGCACTTGCTGCAATCCACCGAGTTTGCTCCGCTCAACTCAACTCTCGCTGACAGCGAGGTGCTGCAAATCTTCGCCGGAGCGAATGCGATCTGGGAACGGGCCGGAGTGACCTGGCAAGTCGAGTCGATCGTGAGAGTGGAAGTGGTTAATGCTGCAGACTACGCTAGCATACTGCGGGGAGAGATTCCAGCGACGGGGCCAGCGATAGCAGCGGTGTTACCGCTCGAGAATGCTGCTCCAGATGAGTGGGATGTGTTCCTTCTGCGCGATTTCGGAGGCCTCGTCGGAGGCGTCTACTTGCCACCGTTTTCCTCCGTGGTGGCAGCGGAACTCGATCCGGCAGGTCAGCGCGACTTGTCAGGATCAGCAGCTCGGATTCTGGCCCACGAGTTGGGGCATTCGTTGACACTCAAGCACGTAACCTGCGCGGCGGATGGCAACCTGATGTCCCCGGGTTGCGCCACTGGAGATCGTTCCCTACTCACGCCGGGTCAGATCGACTTGGCACGAGTCCAGGCCAATAAAGGAAGGCCATCGCTGTTCTGAGTGATCGCTTCTGCACCCGCCCGTGCTTGCCATGTTCTAGGATGGGTCCTGGACTTGCCCCGCTTTGGTGGACACTTGGTTAAGCCGCATTCTTGAGTTCGAACTCGCACGATCAACCCGCGACATACTCGTCCAGCTCTTCGATGAGCCTGTCCTTCTCAACATCGTCGAGAAAGGTTGCCTCGAATGAATTCCGGACAACACGGTATATCTCCTCCCGAGTCAGCTGCAGCCCCTCTTGCGTGGCAACAAAGTTTTCCGTCATATACCCTCCGAAGTAGGCAGGGTCGTCGGAGTTGATCGTCACACACAGATCCTGATCCAGCAGCTTCTTGAAGTTGTGCTGAGCCATTTCGTCGAACACACAGAGCTTCACATTCGATAGAGGGCACACCGTCAGGGGGATCCTCTCATCGCGCAATCGGTTGACGAGCTTGGGGTCTTCAAGGCAGCGAACCCCGTGGTCGATTCGCCTCACCTTCAACAGATCGAGCGCCTGCCATATATACTCCGACGGTCCTTCCTCGCCGGCGTGTGCGACCGTCAGGAACCCCTCTTCAAGCGCCCGATCGAATACGGCTTTGAACTTCTCGGGAGGATGCCCGACCTCAGACGAATCGAGGCCGACCGCAATGATCGACTCCTTGAAGGGTAAGGACTGCTCTAGGGTATCCATCGCCGCCTCGGCGCTCAGATGTCGCAAGAAACACATGATCAATTGGGATGTCATGCCGAAGCGTTCCTCGGCGTCCCCTAGGGCTTTGGTGATCCCCGCAATCACAGTTTGGAACGGGATACCACGGTCCGTGTGCGTCTGGGGGTCGAAGAAGATCTCCACATGACGCACATTTTGCCCCTGCACCCGCTCCAAATAGGCCCATGTCATGTCGTAGAAATCCTGCTCCTCCCGCAAGACATTGGCACCCTGGTAGTAGATATCGAGAAACGACTGCAGGTCGGCGAACTGGTAGGCCTCGCGAACATCTTCGACCGAGTCGAACGGGATGTCGATGCCATTCCGATTGCCTATCTCGAACATCAACTCCGGCTCCAACGTCCCTTCTATGTGGAGGTGAAGCTCAGCCTTGGGGATCTTATCTAGAAAGTCTCTCATATCCGGACTCCTGTCGGCGCACGTTGTGTACGGGGGATTATGCGTACAGCGCCATTCGGCGGCAAGGTACGTAACGCTCTGCGACGTTCCAATGTTTATCTTGTTTGTGCCAGAGCCCCAAAGAGGCACTTGAATGGCCCAATCGATCGCCGACCGCCTGAGACGACTACATGACGCCGTGCGCGAGACGGAGCAGATCTATATGGTGCTGGTGTCAGTGGTGATCGGCCTGTTGGGTGGGTTCTGTGCCGTTGGCTTCCGCCTCCTGATCCAGCTCCTGAACCGTGTCTTTTGGCGCGATGGCCAGTACACGATCGAATACATGTACAGCCTTCCCTTCTGGTGGAAAGTCCTGGCCCCAACTGTGGGCGGAGCGATCGTCGGGTACATCGTCTACCGGTTTGCGCGTGAAGCGAAGGGACACGGGGTGCCGGAGGTCATGGAGGCGGTCGCCGTTCACGGCGGGCGAATCCGGCCTCGAGTGGTGATTGCCAAGATGTTTGCGTCAGGCGTCTCCATCGCCTCCGGGGGATCGGTAGGACGCGAAGGACCGATCGTCCAAATAGGCTCCGCCCTCGGTTCGACCATCGGGCAGTGGCTCAAGATCGACCAGCAGCGACTGCGTACCCTAGTAGGTTGCGGTGCCGCCGCAGGTATCGCGGGAACGTTCAATGCGCCTGTAGCCGGGGCATTGTTCGCAGTTGAGATCATTCTGGGTGACTTCGGTGTGGCCCAGTTTTCGCCCATCGTCATCTCGTCCGTTGCCGCCACAGTGGTGAGTCATCAGTTCCTCGGCGACTTCCCGGCATTCGAGATCCCTTCCTATTCTCTCGTACACGCCAATGAACTCTTCGCCTATGCAGGACTCGGCATCATGGCGGGTCTCGTGGCTCTCGTGTTCATCCGGACGCTGTATAGAAGCGAAGATGTCTTCGACCAGCTCAAGTTGCACCCCATCGCCAAAGCAAGTCTGGGCGGAGCGATCATCGGCGTGGTGGGCATCTGGCTACCGCACATCTTCGGCGTAGGATACGAAGCCATCAACGAGGCACTGAACGGGACTATGATCTGGTACTTCATGGTCATCCTCGTTGTCGTCAAGATCGCCGCTGTGTCAGTGACCATCGGTTCGGGAGGCTCCGGAGGTGTCTTTGCACCTTCACTCTTCATAGGGGCGATGCTCGGCGGAGCCGTCGGAACGGTAGTCCACAATCTGTGGCCGGCCAGTACAGCCGGGCCCGGGGCCTATGCCCTCGTCGGAATGGGTGCCGTGGTGGCAGCAGGTACGCATGCGCCAATCACCGCGATCCTGATCATCTTCGAACTCACAAACGAGTACAAGATCATCCTGCCACTCATGATCAGCTGCATCATCGCGACGCTCCTCGCCACGCGGCTGCAGCGTTCGTCGATCTATACGCTCAAGCTGCTCCGCCGCGGAATAGACATATACAAGGGCCGCGCAGTGAATGTGCTGGAGGCCGTACCGGTTCGCGACGTAGTTCGAGCGGACGTCGTCACCGTCTCCCCCGAAGACCATATCGGGTCCGTGGTGACCAAGCTCATCAACCATCCGGGAACGACACTGTTCGTAACAGACGAGGATGACGCCCTCGAAGGAGTCATCACAGCAGACCAAATTCGTCCGGTCATGACTGATGCAGCCTCACTCGACGCGCTGTTGATCGCGCAGGATGTCATGGTTGAGAGGGAATATCCCTCCGTCTCGCCGCGGGATTCGCTGGCGGACGTCATGCGTCACCTGGGGATGTATCGCGGAGAAATGCCGGTGCTCGAGGACGGCCGGTTGGTGGGAGTGATCTGGCCCAAGGACGTCATCGAGCGCTACAACACAGAGATCTTCAAGCGTGATATGGCGCGTAGCATGGTCTCGGCCGTGAGTCCGGAGAGCAAGACAGAGCTCGTGCCGGCAACGAAGGACGCCATCGTAGCAGAGGTTCAGATTCCGGCTCAGTTCGTCGGGAAGACGATACGCGACCTGGATGTCCGCCAAAACTTCGGTGTGAGCATCTTGATGATCAAGCAGATCTCCTCAGATGGAACGGAGCAGCTCAAGCCCACTCCCGACGCGGACTATACCTTCGGGTACGGTGACATCGTGCTGGTAATGGGCACCAACGACGGTCTCCGCAGGCTGAGGGCGGGGACTCCCAGAGGCGAAGCATGAAGTGGGTTGGGCGTCTTGGTGCGGTGTGGGGGATTGGGGGCATATCACTCCTCTTGGTGAGCGCTATCTATCGACTGACCAGAGTCGCAGTAGACGCATTCAGCTACTCCCTCACCCCCTTGCACTGGACCTTCCTCTCGGTATTCCTGCTTTTCATGCTCTACTCGGAGGGGTACCGGGGCTTTCATCTGGGTTTCTCCCCCCGGGCGGTAGCTAGGGCACGGTACCTGATAGAACACCCGCACGTGGGTCACTCACTTCTGGCACCCGTATTCTGCATGGGATTCTTTCACACCACCCGACGACGGATGATCACGTCGACCGCACTGACCCTCATGATCATCGCTTTCATCATCATCGTTCACGGCCTAGCCCAACCCTGGCGGGGGATTGTTGACATAGGTGTGGTTGCGGGCTTGGCGTGGGGCCTCGTCGCAATGCTCGCTTTCGCCTTCATGGCGTTCACATCAGACGGATTCGAGTATTCGCCCGAAGTCCCCGACTAATGGGATGGGCCACGACGAAACTCACCCCTGGTCCTAACCGTACGTTAGTTGGAGGACTCGAGAGGGCACTATGGACGTGATATTGACTTGGCTGAAACGGATCATCGAAATCGGCATCCTGACCTTCCTGAAGCAGATTGGATGGAAGGCCGCAGTTTGGGTGGTGTTGGGAGTCCTCGGCCTGATTGTTCTCGTAGTCGTTCTCGTCGTGATAATTGGGCTCTTGGTGTTTTGAACGGACCCGACGGGCTGGAGCCCGCAAACGAATGGCCCCGGGAACGCATGTCTTCGGGGCCTTCTTGCTATCGTCCCCACCTTGCATAATCAGGGCGCTGTCTAAAGCCGTTCACCTCGAGCAGATCGAGGAAAATGCAGCATGGTGATTGCGACCTACGTCACAAACCGTCTTACAGAATGAGTGCATTGCAACTTCATATCCCGGTTGCAATTTGCATGGCGTCTTCTCCCACCCGATCAGCGTTTCAGGGACCTCATCAGCCTCCAATCTTGTGTCACGAGAATTCGTTTATTAATCGCCCAGGTGCTTGCCGATCAATGCGAGGCAGCACCAGAAACCGTGGCGCCAGGCTTGACGACGTGCAACTCTCTTCACAACAATAGGTTACCTTTGTGTGCACGCGGCACCTCCCACCAGGAGTTGTGACTTGGATCACCAGAGTTACCGCGGCGTTTTACCGAGTACGCTACTGACGCACGCCGGTTGTATTGTGCGTCACAACGGGCGTCGTATCGCATTCACGTCTTTCCTACGAGCGGCATATCAATTGCGAAATCAGTGCAATAGTCAACAAAGCAACTGGTCTGGCATTGATACGGACCGGCATAGGGATAATCCCGTAGGGAGGCCAACAGATGAGACGGAGTGCAATGATTCTCGCGTTGTCAGGAGCGGTTCTCGCCACCTTGATGACGCCGACCGCCGCCAAGGCACAGGCTACCATCACCGCTACGGCGACCGTGGCCTCGGCGCTGACACTCACCGCCGGCAACGATCTGGACTTCCAGCTCGTAATTCCCGGATTCACGAAAACGGTGAACGTAACCGACGCTACCGCCGGAACGTTCTCGATCACCGGCGGCGCCGGTGCGGAAGTCAGCTTTTCCTTCAGTTCGTTACCGGACCCACTCACGTTTGGCGCAAACAACTTGCCGATAGCCTACACGGGCGTCCACAACACGGTGAACAATGCCGGAGCTGGAGCCACTGGGTTCACTCCGAGCGCCGGTGCCATAACCAACCTGTCCGGATTAGGGGAGCTGTTCATATTCTTGGGCGGGACGGTCGACGCCACAGCGTCGCCGCCCAACGGAACGTACACGGGCCTCGTGACGCTGACTGCGATTTATACGGGCAACTAGCCGGTAGACTCGGCTCGGGTGTAACCGTGGTGAGCGCGTACTTTTGCGCGATATTTCGCCGCGGTGGATCGAGGGTGGCGGTGGCGCTGGCAGCCATTGTCACCCTCGTTCCACAACTACAGGCACAACAACCGGTGGCGGGGTTCGGTCGACAGGACCTGACATTTGGGACCGTGCTTCCGGGATGGCCTACCGTTGTGAGCCGCCTAGACGCGGTGAACTCTGGTCAATACGAGATCCGCGGCGAGAGACGAACAGAGGTGAGGGTCGACTTGACGCTTCCTGTGGCGTTGGATTCGCCCGGAGGAGCCACCATGCCACTGCAGTTCGGAGCAGGTGACGGTGGATTCTCGACGCGACCTTCGATCAGGGCATCTCAGGTCTTCGACCCACGCACTCCTCTCGTAACCGACTTGAGTCCAAGTGGGAGGTTGTACATCTGGCTCGGTGGCACGGTTGTACCGATACCGACCCAGGAGCAGGGAAACTACGCGGCAACCATAGTAATGACCGTTTCGTATACGGGGGTGTGATGAGTCCGACCGGACCTCTGAGGTGCATTTCCAAAGCAAGCGCGATAGCCATGTTGGCCGTTGTGCTCCACCCACTGATATCAGGTGCCGTGCTCGTGGCGCCCCACGCTGTCTTCATCGACCACCGGACGCGCACCGGCCAAATCACCTTGGCCAATCCGGGCACAGAACCCGAAGAGGTCGACATCGAACTCAAGTTCGGATATCCGACCACTGACTCCCTGGGAAATCCTTACGTGGTGCTAATCGACGATCCGGGTCCGGACGAACGGTCTGCCGCAGAGTGGATACGAGCGTTTCCGAAGCGCGTGCGCTTGGAGCCGGGGCAGCGTCAGGTAGTGCGACTACTGGCTACACCGCCGGCCGACCTTCCCGATGGGGAACATTGGTCTCGCATAATTGTGACGGCACAGCGAGTCAGAGAAGCTATTCCCGGAGACACAGGACTCAGAGCGGGTATTACGTTTCGACAGCGCACCATCATTTCGGCCGCATATCGGAAGGGCGACGTGCAGACGGGGGTGGAGCTCACCGCTCTCAGGGGAACCGTCGAAGGTGACTCGCTGGTAGCCTGGATCGCTCTCCAGCGAAATGGGAATGCAGCATACCTCGGCTCATTTCACTTCACTATCGTAGATGAGAACGACGACGTGGTGGGTGAGTGGCGTACTCCCGTTGCGGTGTACCACAACGTCAATCGGCGCATGGCCTTCCCCCTCACAGAGCTGGTGCCCGGTCAGTACCGCGTGCGTTTCGAAGTCTCTACCATGAGAGAGGACATTCCTCAGGCGAATGTTCTGCCAGCTCCTCCAATCGTCCGGTCTTTTGGAATACAGATAGGTTGAGGTGATGACATCCCGGCGGATCTACTGGCTACTACGAGCGGCAGCTGCGACAATCGCGTTTGGAGTCGCATCATATCCGCTGTCGGGCCAGACTGCCTCATTGACCGCCCGGGCCGAGGTGACGGACGTAGCGCTGTCGTTGTTGAACGTACAAGATCTCTCATTCGGCGACGTTACACCGGGTCTGTCAACCACGATTGACCCCCAGATATCCGCCAACGCAGGCACGTTCGAGATTCGTGGTGCTTCCGGAGCCGAGATCACATTGGACATGAATGTGCCCCCGGCTCTCACCGTCGGCCCATTCTCCATGCCGGTTTCATTCGGAGGGGCTGCCGGATGCCATCACAATCGTTATCAGCAGGACAAGTGTACCTATTTCGATCCGTCCACTACGCTGGTGACAAACATCCGCAACAGGAAGTTTCCTGAGAATTTGCGAATCGTCTGGTTCGGGGGCACTGCGTCACCCACGGGCACTCAGTTTCCAGGTGTTTACAGAGGAACTGTCACTTTGACGGCGGCCTACACGGGGAATTAGTGAGCACCTCCAGGATGGGCCGTGCTCTCTGGCACCTCCTCACGTCTCCTTTTCTGTTTGCGGCGGTAGCCCCTGCCCCTTCACTAGCCCAACAAGACACGACCTTTCTGGAAGCGGTGGTAGAAGTGCGCGTGGCGCGGGGGCCGGACGCGGTTCTCCTCGCACTCGTACACGACTCGACCATGCTCTTGTCGGCCGATCAGTTCTTCAATCTGGTGGAGCTGCGAACGACGGCATTGAGGCCCGACCAGAGCTATGCGGTAATACAGGAACCTGAGGGCACACGCATCGAGTTCTCCACCCCGGAGAGCTCGGTCACCCGAGGTAGCTCCGTCTTCACCATTCCCCCCGGTCATGCAACCTGGAGTGGCGGATCGTTCTACGTGTCTACCGAGGTTCTAGCTGCTGCGCTGGATGTAATTACGGAGGTAGACTGGGTGGAGTTGATCGTAGTTGTTCGCAACTCCGACCGCTTGCCGGTCATCCAGCGTCTCGAACGGGAGCAGCGGAGGGCCGTGGCACTAGGAGAACCGGTTCCAACGCTGCCGATATATGACGTTCCCATGCGGCCCAACGTCGCCGACGGTGCCGTGCTCGATTGGGCAGTTACAACATCGACTCGTGACCCGTTCAATGCATCGGGAGTGGAACTTGGGCTTGGCGTACAGTTGTTGGGAGGAAGCCTGGACGCGCGACACACCGAGCGCACCACTTCGGCAGGTCGCTTTCACTCCACACTCGCCTCCTGGAACAAGGCTTGGCCACGGCACCGCTGGGTGCGGCAGCTCGCGATTGGAGACGTAGCATCTACCGGATGGCAACGTCGACTAGTACGAGGCTTTAGTGTCACCAATTCGCCCTTTCTCAGGTCGAGCAGCTTCGCAGACCAGTGGCTAGTGGGGACGCTTCCGGTGGGCTGGGAAGTAGAGCTGTACCACAACCAGCGTTTGATAGGGTTCACTGTCGTCGATGAGACCGATCTGTACCGTTTTCGAGTTCCCGTCCGATATGGGCCGAACCCGCTTGATGTGATCGCGTACGGGCCAAACGGCCAGGTGTCGAGAACTCGGCGTACTTTCGTAGGTCCCAACAACAGACTACCGGCGCAGCAGTTCGAGTACGGGGTCTCCGCGGGAGAATGTGGTGTCGATAGATGTCAGGGGGCCTTCAACGCGGACGCATGGTACGGGATCACATCCGCGCTCAGCGTGCGTGCTGGCTCCGATTTCTTCTTACGAGACTCGTTACCCAATCTGTGGCATCCCTACGGTATCGTGGCTATCGCGCCGGCCCGCAGCATCAGCCTCACGATGCAAGCCGTGTTCGACGGGTTCATCAATGGACGTTTCTCATTTACGCCGACACCGGATTTCGAGCTGCACTTGCAGCACACCGAGTTCATATCAGATGCGTCGGAGCCCATAGTTGCGTCGCCATTCCTCGAGCGTCGGATCCAAGGCCTCCTTTTTTGGCGTCCTGGCCGGAGGGACCGTGCTCCCTTCGTCCGCCTGACAGCACAACGTTCCGAAACCGCCGCTGGGAGCTTTGACGCAGCGAGGCTTTCGGCCACCGCATTGATAGGAGGCGGCCGCCTGGAAGTTGGAGCAGAGCGCGTCGGCCAACGATTCGAGGGTTTCCCCGGCCGAACCCGCAAGCTGATAGATGCAAGGGGTGGAACCGTGCTGCGCGGCCCGAGCCGGCTACTTCGAAGCACCTTCATTCAAGGAGGCATCGGTTTCGACCTGGACTCGGGACTGACTCTCGTAACCGCTGGTTTAGCCCGGAACCTTGGTCGTGAGTTACGCTTCGAAGTGGAAGCCGGTTGGCAGCGGGGTGTGCGTGGCTTCAGTGCTCTTATCGGAATCACAGCGACACTCCCGACGATGCGGGTTATAAGCCGCAACGCCTACAACGAAGCTACGGGGGTACAGGGACAGCAGTTGATCGAGGGATCGATACTGTGGGATCAGCGAGCCAAGCGAATCGGATTCGCGGACGGGCGAAGCCTCGGTCGAGCGGGGATATCAGGCGAAGTGTTCATCGATGCAAACGGCAACGGAATCCGGAATGTCGATGAAGTCGGCGTACCCGACCTGCGGCTGCATTTGGGATCCCGTGGAGTCACGACAGACTCACTGGGCAGGTTCAGTACCTGGGACTTTGTGCCATTCGAGTCGCTCTTGTTAGAGATCGACTCGCTGTCAATAGACAACCCGCTGTGGGTCCCGGCCGCTCCCTTGATGAGCGTGTCACCAGGGCCAAACAGCTATACCCACATGCAGATACCCCTGGTGCAGGCGGGCGAAGTGAGCGGCACCGCCATTTACGAAGATGCGAACGTACCAGCCGGTGGAATACACCTCGTTCTCGAAGACCGCGAGACGGGACTGACCATTCCCGCAAGAACGTTCTCAGACGGTGCGTTCTTCCTTCTCGGCCTCCGGCCCGGGACGTACGAACTCCGTGTGGATGAAGAACAACTGCGGCAACTTCGCATGAGCAGCAGGTCTCACACAGTGGTGATTGATCCGAGCGGCGGGAGGGTGGTGGTAGAAGGGCTCGTGATTCGTATCGGCCGATCGCCCTAGCTCCTCTTTACGGATTCTTGATCCAGTCCACCATGGCCTTGAAACAGGTCACGGAAACAGCCGTGTAGAACAACCACAGCGCCAAGGCAACTACCAGGTGAGGCTCCCCGCTGGACAGAGAGCTGGAGAAGAACACCGTAGACATTACCACACCCGCGATCGCCAGAAGCGTCACGAGCCCGGTGAGCCAGAGCAGGCACCACACGGGAGGATGCCACGGCACTTCAGTCACTGCCACATACCGGTCGCTGAGATTGCGAGGATAGCGACAAGCACATGGGACGTCCCGCCGGGCATACTCGAGCTATGAGCACGCAGAGAATCTACCGGCTGAGCCAGCGAGCACACAAACGCCGATCCCGATCCTCCGTGAACCCACACGAACTGCCCCTGGCGGCCTCACTGGATCCAACGCAAACCCCCACCCCATCGGCAGATGGGCTGCCCGGAGAGATGGGTTGACACATGTGCCCCAACCGTAGCGCGCGTGCAACGCTGCAGCGCCCCCTCGTTGACCCGCCCGGCTGGCCGGGCCGGGCCGTGAGGCCCCGTATCTCCAGCCAATCTATGGGGATGCTCCCCCACAGCCTGGGAGATCGGCTCCCGCTACCTACGTGCACGGACCTTGCCTCAGAGAAAGAGGCTACGTGCGTAGCCAAATACCGAATCTAGACATGTCGATTGAGGATGCCCCGATGAGCAGGCTGAATACTCCCGGCTGGGCAAAGACCCTGCGGGTCTTGATCATTCTCGGAGCGTTGAGTTGTTCGGACGGTCCAGGCGTTGTTGGGCCAGAGGCAGCTTATCTGGTCTTTACAGTCCAACCTTCGAACCAGTCCGCCGGTTCACCTATGAACCCGGCAATCCAAGTGACTTTCAAGGACGCCAACGGTTTCCGCGTCTTTGACGCTACCGGCCAGGTAACTCTGCGAATCGAATCGAATCCCGGAGATGGAGTGCTCTCCGGCAAGGTCTCAGTGAGCGCCGTTGGCGGGGTGGCGACTTTCAACGACCTGGCAATCGACAAAGTAGAAAATGGGTACACGCTCACCGCAACGGCCCCTGCCGTAGGCGGCGCCACGAGCCACTCCTTCGATATCGTTCCGGGAACGCCAGCTCAGCTGATCTTCACGGCGGACCCGTCCAACGTCATGGCAGGTCAGGTAATCACACCGCCGGTCGAGGTGACGGTCTTGGACGCGTTCGGGAATGTTGCAACGGATGCAGCAGTCGACGTGACCATCGACGTCGGTAGCGGTGGAGCGCCCATGGCGAGCGCACCGGCAGGCGAAAGCGCTTCGTCTGAATCGGTCGCCCAGACCAGCCCACCGGCGGCCCCCGCCGAGCCGACCCTCAACGGCACCAAGACGGTCACCGCCGTCAACGGCGTAGCGACCTTCGACGATCTGTGGATCGACAAGGCAGATGACGGATACACACTGACCGCTAGTTTCGGCACCACGGACAAGGCAGATGACGGATACACACTGACCGCTAGTTTCGGCACCACGACCAGCGGGGCGAGCGCGGAGTTCAGAACTACGCCGGCTTCACCGGTGCAGATCGGTTTCGAGACACAACCGGGCAACGGAGCAGCGGACACACCGATGGCACCGATCCAGATAGCCATCCACGACACCTTCGGCAATGTAGTCCCCGGAGCAACGGCTAACGTCACGGTTGCGCTCGGCTCCAACCCGAGTGGCGCCACGCTCTCCGGGACTGTCACGCAGACCACCGTAGAGGGCATTGCGACATTCGACGACCTCAGCATGAACGTGGCGGGAAGTGGGTACACGCTGACGGCCGCCGCTTCCGGCTACGGCAACACCGCGAGCAACCCGTTTGCCATCGGCTCCGGTGCGGCAGCACAACTTCAATTCAGGACTCAGCCAAGCGATGCGACCCAATTTGCCCCCATTGCGCCCCCGATCCAGGTCGAGGTTCTCGACGCGTTCGGGAACCTGCTGACGGTGACTCAGGCAGTGACGATCGAGCTGAGCGCGAATCCTGGTGGGGGCACGCTCTCAGG
>JBDGZZ010000012.1:45356-46690 GCA_039588335.1 Gemmatimonadota bacterium
TCTCAGGTATCAAGACGCGTAGCACCGTCAACGGTGTGGCTACGTTCAACAACCTCTCAATCGACAAGCCGGCCTTCGGCTATACGCTCACCGCCAGTGCCACAGACCTGACGCCGGTGACGAGCGATGCTTTTGCTGTCCAAGCAGGCCTGGCTTCGCAGCTCCGATTCAGAACTCAGCCGAGGGATACGGTAGCTGGAGCAGCCATCGCGCCTCCGATCGAAGTGGAGATCCTGGACGCTTCCGGAAACCTGCTCGTGGGAGTCACCAACGCAGTTTCCCTAGTCGTCAGCACCGACCCGGGCGGCGGAGCTCTCTCTGGAACAACGACGGTGAGTGCAGTGGCAGGGGTGGCAACCTTCGACGACGTCTGGGTCGACGAGGCGGCGACCGGTTACACGTTGATCGCCAGTTCCGGCACCCTGACCAGCGCCACGAGTAACCCGTTCGACATTACTCCTGGGGCAACCTCCAAGTTCACAATCCTCGACCCCACCGACGGTACGGTCGATAACCCCATCCTCGTAACCGTCCAGGCTCAGGACGCGTTCGGCAACGTTGTCACCAATGAGATTCGGGGAGTCACTCTGCTGATCTCGGGTTCGGCTACCGGTGAAGGCCGTGTGAACATTCTGGGCGGAGCGGGCACACTCTTGATCAGTGACCAGGTGGCCGAGACGGTCACGCTGACACTGGTGGACACTGAGGTAACTGGATTCGATGTGAGCTCGACCCAAGACGTCGTGTTCGCCGAGGGAATGGTTTCCAAGTTTGCAATCCTGAATCCGGTGGACGGCGTGGTGAATGAAACCGTCCCCGTCACGGTTCAGGCCCAGGATCAATTCGGCAACCTGGTTCCCGATGAGAACCGCGACGTGACGCTGGCTGCCTCGGGATCCGCTACCGGTGTCGGCCTCGTGGACATCGTGAACGGTGTCGGGACGCGGACCATCACAGACGCCGTACCCGAAACGGTAACGCTCACCCTGCAGGACACCCAGGGCACTGGCCTCGACGTGAGCTCGACCCAGGACGTCATCTTCACCACGGGAGCCACGGTCCGATACGTGATTCTCGATCCGACCGATGGGACGGTGGACGGCCCGATACTGGTGACGGTTCAGGCGCAGGATCAGTTCGGCAACACGTCCACCGGTGAATTCCGTGGTGTGACGCTCTTGACCACAGGCTCGGCAAACGGCGGCGGGCGAGTGGATATCGTGGGTGGTCTCGGCACCGCACTGATCAGCGATCCGGTTGCCGAGACCGTTACGCTCTCGCTGGCGGACACTGAGCTGACCGGTGCGGATGTGAGTTCGACGCAGGATGTCGTG
>JBDGZZ010000013.1:0-44792 GCA_039588335.1 Gemmatimonadota bacterium
AAGCCTTCGACCCTGGGCACGTTTGCCACACGCTCTTCATCGATGAAGCACTTGATCGTACGTGCAGTTGCCATTATGCGCATGGTGTGAAGGCCAGGTGCTAGATCTTTGCTGAGGTTCTTGCTGGCCAGCGACTTCCCGTTGATGGAGAGCCAAGTACTCGAACTGCTCACGATACCGAACTCGCCGATATCGGACCCTTGATCGTCAACCCATTGGATGTAGAAGTAGTTGCCGGTGTGTTCCGGTCCGTTGTCGTAGAACTCCAATTCTATGGTGTACTTGGGTGGCAGGAGAGCGTCCGGCATTTTGGGTCGGATGGACCCGTTGTCCGTGGCCATGATCCAGAACTCGCTACCCAGTCGCACGACCTCGTAGACCCCGCGATCCAAATTCCAGCGGTATGGGAATTCCCCTTCTTCATCATCTTTCATGTCGTCGTAAAAGATGACCCTGTTGCCGGGAACGAAGTCGTACCTCGTGTAGAGAGTCATGTCTTCGGCTACCTCCGCCGTCGCTGCGCCAGCTGCAGCGCCGGTCCCGGCTGCTGCTGGTGACTGCTCTTCCCCTGAGTAGCGGTAGAAGTCTTCCGGGGTCTCGTCCGTGATCACGTCGACCGCCTGCGCCAGCGCCAGACGAATGGCGTCCTCCATGGGTTCCCCTTCATAGGTTCCCAAAGCGCCCCCCAGGACAACGTCCTCGACCCAACTACCACCGGAAACGTCCGGTTCCCAGTCGGTGGACTTCGTCTTGATGGACTTGGCCCTCAACACGCGTCCGCTGCCACCGTCGATGAGCTTCAGGTCCATCTCGAGTTCGGCTGTCTTCTCCTCGATGCCGACCTCACCCAGAGCCTTCTTCTTGAGCCCGCCCAAACCACCACCGCCTCCGGCTTCGGGCTCAAATTTTGTAATGGTACTGCTGACCAGCACGCCTGTCGTGCCCACAGCACCGGCGTCGGCGAGCACGATGAATCTCTGAGTGTTCACGAGAAAAGTGGCCAGCATTTCGCCGATGGCCGACGCCATGTCGGACGAGCAGTCGCCTGATTTGGAGGTCATATCGGTAACGGCGATACGTGCCTTGTCGCCTTGGGCGTCCTGCTCCCCTTGGGCGACTACCGAGGCCGATGTGCCCACAGCCAGCACGACCACTGCTCCCAGAGCGGCAAAGTAGCTTGAACCTCTCCACATGACTTCCTCCTTGTTGTGGGCAATCGGACCGGCTGATTTGGTGCTACAGACGGTTCGGCAGTTTCACACTTAGGTCGTGCAACGGCCGTTTGCGACTGCAGGAGCCGGATTAGCCCCGGAGGGAATTGTGGTGAGGACAACTCTGAGGGCGATCTTGAAACTTGAATACCCGCGCTTGGTGCCGCAAGAGTCGCGTATGCGCAGCACAGGCCATGAGAACGGTGTGGCGGTTACTCGGTCAGGAACATCCTGGCGAGCTGTTCCAGACGTTCGTCATGCTGCTCGTGCGCACGATCGAGAATGCGCTCGACATGAGACCGCAGTTTTGGCTCACGCCAGCGGTAACCCGTAGCGAGTTCGGAGCCTCGCAGGTCTCCTTGGTTCCAGCCTTCGATGAGAGCCCAGGCGGCTGCCTCGTCGAACCCGGGGTCGTCGCGTTTGGGGAGGACGTAGGAAGGGTCGCGGCCCTCCGCGTCTTCATTGACGAATGCTCTGGACATGACAGATGGCTAATCATGTCCCTGACAGCTGACAAGCCCTAAGAGCTTTCCCGTCGCGCGAACCGAGGTGGGCGCCAGGTTACGGCAAAGACCTCTTTCGCGTAACGGAGTAAGCAATCATTCTTATAAGATGATGCTGGTGACTGATCGCCGGATCGCTGCGGCCGCACCGCCGGTACTGGCGTTGATGTGGCTCTGCTTCATCGTTGTGCTATGGGGTTGTGGTGCCAATGCCGAGCCGCCTGGCACACCGGAACAAACTCACGCCAACACGTCTGCAAGGGATACCATGCGCATTCACTTTGAGAGATCGGGTGGGTTCGGCGGCTTGCAGTTGGCTGTCACTATCGAGTCAGACACATTGTCTCAGGAAGATCAGCAGCGACTGGACCGGCTCATTGAAGAGGCCGACTTCTTCAATCTGCCGGCGGAGTTGAGAGACGCCACTTCCGCCGCTGACCAGTTCCGGTACAAGGTCAGCGTTGCGACCGCGGATCGCAGCCATACCGTCGAAACCGCTGAAAGTGCAGCTCCACCAACACTACAGCCGCTGCTCGACTGGTTGACCCGCGCTGCGCGTAAGAGAACTTGATTCCAGACGACGTGCTCGCCTTCCAGGGTGGCCGCGTCGTGGATCATCCTGACTCCCACCTGACGCCGCTCCTGCGACGTCAACCGAAAGGAGTCCCCATGTGGTACCGTCACCCTCTCCACTGCATCGTCCCACCACACATTCTGGACGCCATTGCTAAGCGCGGTACTGCGCGACAACAAGAGATTGCCAAGGCGAGTATCACTGCGTCGGAGGAGATTCGTGCTGAGCGCCAGATAGTCACGGCAGCGGTGGTAGCGGCAGCTCAACCAGGTGTGAAGGAGCGTGTCGTCTACTCTGCGAACTTTGGCACAGGCTTGCCGGGTCAAACCGTAAGGGGGGAGGGCGACGCGCCGAGTGGGGATGCGGCCGTGGACGAGGCATACGACGGGTCCGGCGACACATACGATCTCTATCAGCAGGTCTACGGCAGAGACTCGATCGATGGCAACAACATGCGGATGGACTCAACCGTGCACTATCGCCAAGGCTACGACAACGCGTTCTGGAATGGGCAGCAGATGGTGTATGGCGACGGAGATGAGGACCTGCCGGAAGACGAGCGTCTCTTCAATCGATTCACCAAGTCACTGGATGTGATCGGACACGAGCTGACTCACGGGGTGACCCAATTCTCGGCCAACCTTGTCTACAGCAACCAGCCGGGAGCATTGAACGAGCACTTCTCCGACGTATTTGGGTCGCTGGTGCGGCAGCGGAAACTCGGGCAGTCGGCCGACCAGGCCGATTGGTTGGTTGGGGCCGATCTCTTCACGGCTAATGTGAATGGCAGCGGTCTCCGATCGATGAAGGCACCCGGAACGGCGTACGACGACCCGGTGCTCGGCAGCGATCCGCAGCCTGGACACATGGACGATTACGTAAACACAACGCAGGACAACGGAGGCGTACACATCAACTCTGGCATTCCGAACCGGGCTTTTTACGCGACAGCAACGGAACTAGGAGGCCGCGCCTGGGAGAAGGCCGGCTTGATCTGGTACAAGACTCTCACCGACGGCCAGTTGGGCTCCCAGGCCGAGTTCCAAGCTGTGGCGAACCGTACTTTCGCGATCGCCGGGGATCTCTATGGTGCCAACAGTCTGGAGCAACAGGCCGTCCGAAGTGGTTGGAATGCCGTCGGTATTACCAGCGCCGCCGAAACCCCCACACCGGAACCGATCCCGACGCCGGGCAACGGCTGCCTAACGGCATTCCTGACCCTGGGGCTGTTTCGCTAGGCCGCTTGGACATTCGACGTCCCGTGCTCGATATTCTGCAGCTGCAATGACTGAATTCACGAGTTGCATCTCTGCCAGGAGTATTCCATGAAACAGCGCTTCCATGTCGTCCGATTTGCCCAGCTACTGCTAGCTCTATCTCTTGCTCTGCCGAGCGTTGTGCTGGCCCAAGGGATCCCGTCCCCCGAGACTTTCTTTGGTTTCCAGATGGGGGCAGATCGCCAACTCGCGCGGTGGGACAAGCTGGTCGAGTACTACAACCTGCTCGGCGAGCAGAGCCCGCGGCTCGACGTCGTCAACATGGGCCGATCAACCCTGGGGAATCCGTTCCTGGCCCTGTTCATCTCGGCGCCCGACAACCTGGAAAGACTCTGGCAGCTGAAGCAGTTGAACGCAACGCTCACCGATCCGCGCGGGGCCTCACGAGCAGAGATCGATCGCGCCATCTCTGAGGGCAAGGCAGTAGTGGTGCAGTCAATGGGGCTCCACTCATCGGAGGTCGGTGCCAGCCAGATGGCGGCCGAGCTGACGTACGACATGGTGACGCGCGATGACGCTGAAATGATGCGCATCCTGGAAAACACCATCGCGATCATGATCCCGTGCTTCAATCCGGACGGCGAAGTCATGATCACAGACTGGTACAACGAGTGGGTAGGGACGGAATACGAAGGCGTGAGCATGCCGTGGTTGTATCACCACTACATCGGTCACGACAACAACCGTGACGCATTCATGCAGAACACGATCGAGTCGTTTTACGGCGCGGAGATCATCTTCCGCGAGTGGGTGCCTCAGGCGTACATCGACCATCATCAGATGGGTGCTTACGGTGCCCGTTTGTACGTGCCACCCTACGCAGAGCCGATCCGCCCCGATGCAGATCCACTAGTATGGCGAGAAATGAGTTGGTATGGCGCGCACATCGCCTACAAAGAGGAAGAGGCTGCAAAGTCGGGCATAGTGAATGCCGCGATCTACTCAGGCTGGGGTCATTTCGGGTTTCACTGGATCACTCCGTTTCACAACATCGCTGGGATGCTGACAGAGTCGGCAAGCGCGAGGCTGGCCACACCGCTGTTTCTGCATCCGGATCAACTGCAGGGCTCGCGACGTGGCATGCCAGAGTACGAGGCGCAGACAACGTTCCCCAACCCGTGGCCGGGTGGCTGGTGGCGCGTGCGTGACATAGTGGAGCAACAGAAGATCTCTGCCATCGCCGCACTGGACATCGCTGCGCGAAATCGTGAGACAGTGTTGCGCAACGCCTACCTCAAGGCAACACGTCAGACTGAACGAGGAGCTGAAGGAAAGCCGGCGGCGTTCGTGATTCCAATTGAACAACACGATCCGCTAACGATGCAGAAAATGGTGAACAAGTTGCTGGGGCAGGGGATCGAAGTGCACCGGTCTACAGGCGAGTTCACGCACGAGGGAAGGGTATACGGCAGCGGATCGTACGTGGTGTCGATGGCTCAGCCAAAGAGGGGAGTGATCCGCTGGCTTCTGGGCCGCACGTTCTATCCGGACAACGAATACACGCGGAGCCGTGACGGGAATCCGATTCGTCCATACGACATGTCTACCGACAACATCGCGGAATACATGGGAGTGAGGGTCGATCCGGTCGTTCTCGCCGTGGAGGCCAACCTCGTAGTCGTCGCCGACACCATCGATCCGGCCGGGCAGGTATCCAAAGGGAGCTTAGGATACGTACTCGATGGTCGTCTCAACGACAGCTTCAAAGCAGTGAATGCCCTGTGGGATGAGAATGTCACGGTGCGTCGCGTCGATCGTGCAGCTGCTGGAGTGCAACCGGGAGATTTCGTCGTCTCCGCCTCTGCTCCGGACGCCCTCGTTGCGATGATAGCTGAGCGGACCGGCGTCGACTTCGACGCACTGGATACTGATGTATCGTCCTCGAGTAGTGCGCTGGAGCGGCCGCGGTTGGGTATGTATCAACGCTATTTGGGGGGCAACATGGACGAGGGGTGGACGCGGTTGCTGCTCGAGCGATTTGGTTTTTCCTACGCTTCCATCCTCGACGACGAACTTCAGGACGGCGATCTAGGCCGCAGTTATGACGTAATCATACTACCTGACGACAACGTCGGACGGATGACGGGCGAGTCGAGTGGTGATGGTGGCGGTGGTGGCAGCTATTTCGTCACCGGGCGCGATGCATATCCGCCGGAATACCGCAGCGGATTCGGACAACAGGGTGTTGACGCGCTCGAGGCCTTTGTGTCCAACGGAGGAATTCTCGTCACCTTTGCCGGCGCCAGTGCGCTACCGATTGCAAAATTCGGCTTGCCAATTCGCAACGTCGTTGAAAGTGTTCCGTCGTCCGAGTTCTGGTCGCCAGGGTCGACGCTCAGAATGAACGTAGACAATACCAATCCGCTGGCGTACGGCATGCCGGATCATGTGCTTGGACTCTTCCTGCAAGGAAACCACGCGTATCAGGTGGTGCCCAATGCCCGCAACGATGAGATCGAGCGAATCGCCACGTTCGTGGATCGTGACGTCATGCAAAGTGGGTGGTTGATCGGTGAGGACCGTATAACCGAGAAGGCGTCAGTGGTGTCGGTTGGTTACGGACAAGGGAAGGTCGTGCTCATCGGCTTCCGGGCGCAGCACCGGGTGCAGACTCACGGAACATTCAAGTTAGTGTTCAACGCGGTGGTGAGGGGTGGTGCAGACGCGAGTGGTGTCGCGACGGGTGGGGGCTAACCTCGTACCCAACCGCCGGACGCCTACTCGACTCTCAACGCCGCCTGCGGGTCGATTCTGGTCGCGCGCACTGCAGGCACGGCGCAAGCGGTGACGGCTGCCAACGCGAGGACCGCGGACACACTCAAGTAGGTGAGCGGGTCGATAGGACTCGTCTCGTACAGCATGGTAGACATCAATTTCCCTACCCAACTGGACACGACCAACCCGATAGCGAGTCCTCCAGCTACCAGCACCATTCCGCGGGCGATTACGAGGCCGACGACGCTCGATTGGGCGGCCCCAAGTGCTATCCGAATACCGATTTCGCGGGTACGCTGAGCCACCAGGTAGGCCATGACGCTGTAGACGCCCATGGACGCAAGCAGCAGGGCAATCGCGGCAAAGGCGCCTACCAGTAACGTGTTGAACCTCTGTCCGGCCACATCGTCACCCACTAGCTGCTCGAGAGTGCGGATCTCATGCAATGGAATCGTGGGGGCGATGGCCCCGACTACTTGTCGCACGGCTACTATTGCGGTTTGCGTGTCTCCTTCCACGCGGACCACGAGCGACATTCCCCAATCCTGGAAGTGGCCGAACGATCCCTGGGTGAACGGTAAGTAGAACATCGGGAATGGATCGTCGGCCAGATCAGCCGGCTGTTCGTTCCCGCTGATTCCAACGATCGTGTACCACGCAGGGGAGCCAAAAGAAAAGCGCTTGCCCAGCGGATCTTCATCGGGCCAGTACATATCGGCCATGGCTTCATTGATCACTGCGACGTCCAGGGCGTTGGCATCGTCGCTGTCATCGATATGGCGCCCCTTGAGCAAGGGTATACCCATAGTCTCGTGATAGTGCGGCAGGACCACACGAGTGAGGGCTACGGGGTCGCGTCCCGTTGGGGACTGATCGCGGCCCTCGATTTCGATTGTGGCGCTCCACCAGCGGCCGCTGAGCGGCAATCGGTTGATGGCTGAGGCCGACGTCACGAATGGCATTGCAGCCAATTCAGTGCGAATTTCGTCATACAACAGAGCCACCGTTTCCCGCTCAGGTATTTCCTGCCAAGAGGGTGCCAACCGCATGGTCAACACATGTTCCGACTCAAATCCGGGGTCCGTGTTGAGCAGGGTAGTGAGACTCCGCACCAGCAACCCGGCACCAGTCACTACAACCACAGCCAGCGCAATCTGGGCTACCACCAGCACGCCACGAGTGCGATTCCGTGTCTGTCCGTCTGATGACTTGGATCCCTCCTTTAGTGAGAGGTGCAGTGCCACTCCTGAAGCGCGGTATGCTGGCATTATGTCGAGAGACACTTCGGATAGTCGCGGGATGCGGTCTGCAGCCCAGGGTTGTAGAAACGCCAGTCCCCAGTATGCTAACGAAAGGCCCACGCCGCACCCGAGTAGGGCAACCGGTACGGTCTCAACGATCAGTTGGCGGATCAGTCTGGACTTGCTGGCTCCAAGCGCGGCCCGCACTGCGATCTCGCGTTCGCGTGCCGTTGCTCGCGCCAGGAACAGGTTGGCCAGGTTGGCGCACACGATTAACAGCACAAAGGTGGCGCAACCCCACAGGATCAAGAGGGTGCGTTCAACTTCCCTTACAGACGTTGTCTTCAGCGGCTCAATGTGGATGCTGAATCCTTCATTAGTCTCCGGGTAGTCTTGCTGGAGTAGCGCACCCAGGGCGTCGAGCGACGCTTGTGCTTGAACCAGTTCGATTCCCGGCTTCAGTCTGGCGACTGCACTGGTCCAGCGTCCTATCCTGCTGCCTTCTTGAGCCGGGAGCATCCCGAACGGCTTCCAGATCCTCACGTCGGGATGGGGGAACGAAAACTTCTTGGGCATTATGCCGACGAGTGTCATCGGCCGCCCGTCTACTGTGAGTGTACTTCCAATTGCGTTGGGATCTCCGCCAAGCGAGCTCATCCAAAAGCCGTAACTCGCGACTATCACGTTGTCGTTACCCGGCAGGTTCTCATCGGGAGTAAAGGTCCTGCCGTGCAGGGGATCTGTTCGGAGTGTGGTGAAGAGGCTGGGTGTCACCTGTGCGTAGGTGATCCGTTGCGGCCGCTCCAGGCCAGAGAGATTCGTCCAGTTGACGTTGTATACAGCGACATCCGCGAATACGTCGTTTCGACTGCGCCAATCCTCGTAGTCGTGAAGCGAGACGCCCCACCGATCGATACCGCGGGCCACGTTGCTTGTCCACGCCCGCACCAACTCGTCGGGATGATCGTACGGCATTGGCCGAAGGAGCACGCCATTCACCAGACTGAAGATGGTCGTATTGGCTCCGATTCCGCCTGCCAGCGTCAGTACGACGACCGCAGTGAATCCAGGCTGTCTGCGCATGGCACGTAGTGCAATTCGCAGGTCGGAGAACACAGTGGCAAGCGCGTTGTCCCCAAGGCTGCGGCGCCGCCTTGGTGGGCGACCGCGTCCACCAATCGGCGCAGTCTGGAACGAACTGCGAAAGCGCTCCGATATACCGGACCCCAACAGGTTGGTAGCCGTCTTGAAGGTCAGCACCAGTCCCACGGTCAGCCTTCTCGTCCTGCTGAGCCGCGCCGTTCGATCGCGATAACGGTCGCGGAAGGTGTCACGCATTTCGGCAGCGAACGCGGCCCTGAAGCGCTGAGGATAGAGTGCGAGCAAAGCTCCGATCAGCGCACCGGCGATGCGGGGCTCTCTGCCACTGTCGGCGCTCATGGGTATGCCTCCCCATCGGTGAGCAGGTCGGCAGCGGAAAGCAACGTGTCGTGCAGCCGGCGAGCCTCAGCTCGAGCCACGTCGAGGCCCAGAGGAGTGATTCGATAGTTGCGCCGTGTCTTACCAGCGTGGTGAGTGTCAGAGCCATTCTCGGCCTCGGCGATCAGGCCGGTACTCATCATCCGCGCGATCATGCGATAGAGCGATCCCAGCTCTATTGTCACCTTCCCTCCCGAGCTTTCCTCAACCGCCTTCATGATTCCGTATCCGTGCAGTGGAGCGGCGCGCAGCGCCAGGAGGACCTGGAAATCGATGGGACTCAGAGGTGTAAGTGCCTTTATGTCATATTCTTGCATCGATGGTCCAAGAGACTGTTACTGCTCAATACGTGAACCGGTGTATATGAGTTTCATACATATATGCGTGATACTCTATTAGTGGAGGGACCCCCTTACAATGAGAAGGCAGGCCGCACGCTTTCCACGGCCCCCGTTTGTGCCGTGGCCAACTGATTGGCTAGTCCCGCGTTGTCATCAAGGATGGAGTGGTCAGCCTGTACCGGAATCGGGTCGTGGTTCGCGCTGGTGTCCACGTAGTCGCATCTTTATGTATTGCACTTCGTCGTAGGCGACTGACGAGTCCAGGAGGTTAGATGATCAAGCGAGCCCAGCATGCAGTGATCGCGCTTCTGATACTCTCGAGTCCATCTCTGGCACAAGAGAGTGTCAACAAATACGTGCGCTACTCTCACGCCGGTACAACCGCGTATGGAATCCTCCGTGGCGAGACGATTACGCGGTTGGATGGCCAGTTGTTTTCTTCCCCCAGAGAGACCGATGAGACGGTGTCACTTTCGGATGTTCGGTTGCTAGCCCCCTGTGAGCCGTCGAAGGTCATCGCGGTAGGCCTGAACTATCAAAGCCACCTGGGGGACCGAGAGCCGGCCGAATACCCAGGGCTGTTTGCCAAGTATCCGACGTCCATCGTAGGACCCGAGGCAGAGATAGTCATGCCGCGGGACTCGAGAAACTTGCACTACGAGGGTGAGTTGGTGGTAGTGATCGGGAAACGTGCCGAGGACGTCTCAGTGGAAGCTGCGGCGGATTACATTTTTGGCGTGGCCGCCGGCAACGATGTGAGTGAGCGTGACTGGCAGCGAGACGATCTCCAATGGCTACGCGCCAAAGCGTCGGATACGTTCGGCCCCATTGGGCCCGCGATAGTATCGGGCTTGGACTACAACGACTTGTTGCTCGAGACCCGAGTAAACGGAGAGACGCGGCAGTCGGAACGTACGAGAGATCTGATCTTCGACGTTGAGACCATAGTCAGCTATGTGAGCCGTTATGTGACGTTATTGCCCGGAGACGTGATCTTTACTGGAACGCCAGGATCGACAATGGCCCTGCAAACCGGTGACGTCGTAGAGGTGGATCTCGAAGGTGTGGGTGTGTTGCGCAATACAGTAGTGGCAGCGGCTTCGAAGCGGTGAGCGCGAATCATCGTTACGGAAAGGTGAATGTCCGATGGACACTGGGAAGAATGGGCAGAGCAGTGAAATCGGACCTCAACAGGGCGAGCTGTTTCCGCAGCGTGATCGGTGTCCGATCTGTGGTGGGCGTCTGATCGCCAAGACGGATGGATTCGGAAAAGCATACGAATACTGCAGGAAGTGCAAACGGCGGACATTCCTCCAGGCCTGAATAGGCCGCCCCCAAGCAGAACCTAGGCTAGGTGCCGTATCCTGTGGCGGGTCCACTCCAGTAAGGGCTCTGGCTTGACATGCAACCAAATGGTTGCATATTATCTCCGTGCCTGACGTTTTTGCTGCTGTTGCGGACTCCACGCGCCGCCAGATCCTCGAGCGGCTGCGGACCGCCGGCTCGTTATCCGTATCGGAATTGGCGGAGCCGTTGCCCATGAGTCGGCAGGCGGTGACCAAGCATCTGAGTGTGCTCGAGCAGGCGGGTTTGATTAAATCCCAGTGGCTTGGGCGAGAGCGGATGCACCAGTTGACGGCGGAACCACTCCAGCAACTCGACGACTGGCTGGTTCCATATTCTGCCGCATGGGACCGGCGACTTGCCCGGTTGAGGCGACACCTGAAGGAGGACATGCATGACCAGGATCATTGAGAAGAGACTCGAGTTCGACGCATCGCCGGAACGCGTGTGGCAAGCGATTGCAGATCCCGCTGAGATCGCGCAGTGGTTTGGAGATGGGGCCGAATTGGACCTCAGGCCCGGTGGCGACGGGCGCTTCATCTGGGAGAAACATGGCAACTTCGCAGTGCGCGTCGAGGTAGTGGAGCCACCCCATCGGCTTTGTTGGCGTTGGGCGCGCAATCCAGACATTGCCATCGACGAGGGCCAGTCGACGCTGGTGGAGTGGGTGTTGAGCGAAAGGCCGGGCGGTGGCACAGTCTTGGAGTTGCGCGAGTCGGGTTTCGCGGAAGACGGACATGTCGAGGAGAACACGGCGGGCTGGGACTCCGAGCTATCCGAACTGGTAGATTTGCTGGGGCGGTAATGCCAAGAGCCGGTGACGAGCCCGCCGACAGGCAAGCACAACCTGTTGTCACAGTGACAGTTGCAGAATTCTGCCCACCCCTGTGACCCACGCCACAGCAAGAGTGACGCCATCCGCCCAGGATACTAGGACCGATACTCCGGGCGGAGGCGGTCCTCGCCTCGCCCCAACGCAGGCCAATAGACGGACTGGCGAAAGATGTCCGAGACGATCCAGGCTCTAGTGCCCAGTGAGTGGCAGAACGAAGCCGTGCTGCTGCTTGCCCCCCTTGCGTGGCTTCCGGACGCGCACGCTTGGTTAGTGAACTTTGCGTGGTACGGCGACACTCTAGTCGAGGTACTGTTCAGGAGAACCTTGCTCCTGATGCCCGTCCTCGTCGGACTAGTGGTCCTTTGGGCCACAATGCTGTCGCTCTATACGCTACCGTTTCGTGCTAACCGCGGCTCTTTTGTAGCTGCCCTTCTGCTGTCCTGGTGGGACATGTGCAGAAGCGTGTGGCTCTTTTGGGCCGGTTTGGTTCGGGTGGCGTTCGTCTCGGCCGGGTGGGTGTGGGGCACGATACGTGTCGGTGCTCGCGTGTTAGGGGCTGCCATCAAACGGGCCGTGCATTCGCCGTTCCTCCTGCTCGACTGGACGTCGCGTAGCTACTTCAAGCCAGGTGTTCCGTGGGTCGCGTTCATGGCGCTCATGGTCTGGAGTGCCATCGAAGCAACCATCTTCATGTACACGCTTCGACCAACACTGAACGAAGTGTTGGCGGGAATTACAGGGTACGAGCCGAACCCGGCTCTATTGGCTCCCATACTGTGGCTCTTCCTGTTCTTCCTTGTGATGGGGAGCTTCGCCTGCATCCAGGTACTCGCCGAGGCAGTCCGCCACCGACGTGTGGCAGAGATCATTCAGATGAGCCTCGTCGAGTTCTTCGTGATGTTCTTCGAGGTGATCTTCCTCTACCGTGAGATGGTTGACGCGATCTCTCCGTGGATTGCCCAACAGACCAATGAGGCGGTACAGTTGGGGCTGGGGTCCACTCTGTTTCTCGCGTCTTTCGGATGGGTGGGCGTGCGCGGCATGAGCTGGTTCCTGTTCGGGCGCTTCGGCACACCGGCGGTTCTGGCAGTACTGGCGCGAGACACGATCAGGCAAGAGCAACCCGAAATAACCTCGAGCCCTGCGCTGCAACCGATGTTCGCAGATGATCCAATACGGATGATCAAGGCCGAAGCGCAGTGGTTCAAGCAGGAGGCGCACGAGTTCTTCGAGCTCTTGTCGCTCCCGGTGCTGCAATTGCTGGCAGCAGCAGTGAACGTGGTCTTCGTGGTCATCCGTTCCCAACCCATGTTCAAGCTGCCGTTTGCAAATCTCGAGGAAGCTCTCGCGGCCTCGCCGCTTTGGTCCCGATCTGGCAAGCCGCCCAAACGCATTGCTCCGGCCAACGCGGCGGCGGTGCCACCGGGAGCGGTACCCCAGGGTAGCGCACAGTGAACGCCCGCAGAGTCTACTCGGTTGCGTTGGCTTCCACTGTAGCGGTGGCTTGCTGGGCGTGTATGATGCCGGCGGAAGAAGGCCGTGTCCCCAAGTCCACGCTGGTGATCGGAATCGATGTGTCGGGATCGTTCCGCGCACACTACGAAGATGCCATCAACTTCGCCGCTCATTACCTCTATGGGCGCTTGAACGGATTGGGTGAGTTGCGAACACCTTCGGCGGTATTCGTTGGGTCGGTTGGTGGTGAGCGTCCGGGCGAGGCAAAATCGTTTCAGCCGGTTCATGCGTTCCGCGACAAGAGTGTAGACGAAATCGCGAATATTCTCCGCGAGTTGTATCCACCGGAAGACTCGTTTACGGACTTCAATATCTTCTTTGACCGGGTAGGAACCCTCATCAAACGCCAGGGCCTCATACTTGCGCCACTGGATGTAGTGCTGTTCAGCGACGGTGTGCACGATGTTCGCAGCACCGGGGCGGCATCCGCCGATGTCTACGCCCAGATAGATGTGGGCCCCCTGGAGTATCTGTCACGCAACGTCACCGTGCGGCTTCTCTATGCGTCACCCACAGTCTCCGTCAACTGGGAGCGTGGTGTGAAGCGGCAGCGAGTGCGCATGTGGACCGTGGATGCTCCGGTCATGAGTCGCTGGCAGGAGCAAGTCGATCCCGACTCGTCCATTGACGGCCGGCAGGGTCTGTGGAAGTGGATCGGGGACAACGTGGACTTCCGCGTCCGTAGTCGGCGACTCTAACAGGCACCGAGGCCTCGGGCGCAGTGGGCATTCCCTGAAAGCCGGGTTCGCCCGGCCCGCATCCCTCTTCGCCCCGATCACTCGGCGACACGATGCACCTAGCACTTCTGATCTCGTCGATTCTACTCACAGTAGCCGCAAGTTGGTCGGTAATACTGGTGAACCGGCTACGCGACTGGAGGTCTGGTTTTGTCATCGCTTGGCTAGTCGCCACGATGACGATCCTGATTCTGACGATCGGTGGACAGGTGATGACGGTTGCGACGGGGAAACCGATCGGACCTGGTGTCGTTCAGCAACTTGCCATTACGGGACTTGCGTTGGCGGCGGTCATATACGTGCACGTTGTCTTTCAACGTGACGCCCTCACAGGCCTTGCAAACCGCGCTCGTTTCCTCCATCGCCTCAAGACAGAAATCGATCGCATGCAGCGAGGTCAAGACAATCCGTTTACGGTGTTGTCAGTCTCGCTGGACCGGTTGAGCATAGTGAACGACAGCTTGGGTCATGTTCTGGGAGACCAACTGCTCGTGACGGTGGCAAAACGGCTCTCTGGCTCTGTCAGGACCGGAGACATGGTCGCGCGCGTCGGCAGTGATGAGTTTGCCTTGCTGCTAATGGAGCTCGATCGCGAGGGCGCCGTTGGAGCAGCGGAACGCTTGCGCCGGGATCTATCCGATCCGGTGGTGCTGCAAAGACAGGAAGTGTCACTTACAGCGACGATCGGCATAGTAGTGGGCGCACCGATGTATCACTTACCCGAAGCTCTTCTTCGCGCAGCTCAACTTGCGATGAACCGTGCCAAGGCTGTAGACCAATCGGGGTTCGAGGTGTACGATGCGTCGCTACACGATCGGGCAGTTGAACGCCTGGCCTTGGAGTCCGGCCTGCGGCGCGCAGCCGAGCGTGGAGAGCTAACGCTCTATTACCAGCCGATCGTGTCGCTCGCGGACGGTCGTGTGGCGGGCTTTGAGGCGTTGTTGAGGTGGCGGCACCAGGAACTAGGAGTGCTTCTGCCAGCGCGCTTCATCCCGGTGGCCGAGGAAACGGACCTTATCCTTTCGATCGGAGAGTGGGTCCTGGAGCGTGCTTGCCACCAGATGTCTGAGTGGCGAGAGCGGGTTCCCAGTTTGAGTTCGGCAGTCATGCACGTGAATCTCTCAGGACGTCAGTTCAAGCAGGGCGATCTCGTTGCACAAGTGGATCGCATCCTCCGGCAATGCCATCTCGAGCCCACCGGTCTGGCCCTCGAGATTACCGAGAGCATAATGATGGACAACGCGGAAGTCACCAAGACAGTTCTGGAAGAGCTACGTTCGTTGGATGTCGGCCTTGCGGTGGACGATTTCGGAACGGGGTATTCCTCACTGAGTTATCTCAGCCGCTTCCCAATCGACACGCTCAAGATCGACGGGTCATTTGTACAGGGAGCCAAAGAAGACGCCGGCGATAGAAAGATAATCCGTTCGATCATTGCTCTTGCCCGTGATCTCCAACTGAATGTGGTAGCGGAAGGAATAGAGAGCACAGATCAACTGGCGTTCCTGCGATCGCTTCGTTGCGGATTGGGACAGGGACACTACCTTGGCGAGCCCATGAGCGGGGGGGCTGCCAATCGCCTCATAGCGCAAGGTCGCTTGGTGAGCCCCCAAGCCACGGAGTCGGTTGCCCGAGGGGCGTGAGGGTCCGCCGACGTATTCCAGACACGCTCCGATACGCTCTTCCTGTGGATAACTTGCGTTTGTTGCGCGTTTTGACCCTTTCTTTTCCCTCTATGACGAAACTCCCACCGAAGCTGGAATCCGATTGACCGAGAGTTGACCGCCCTCACGTAATACTTGCCTCTTCCGAGTAACCCCGAGGTCTGGTGGCGTTCAGTACGCAACGGCAGATTTGCAGAGAAACGACTTGCTTCTGCAGTGAGGTGAGAGCGCGTGCACGCTGCCGGGGCAGCTCAACATGGCGGGGCATGCAATGGCGAATGCAGGATCTGCACTTCATTTCGTGGTCGATTGGGGAGGGACTCGGGTCACGTTCTCGGAACTACGGGGCCTCAGCCCTGGCGCACATGGTGCGGTGTATCCGGACGTCGAGCATTCCGGCCGACGCATCTCCGGCACAGTCAAGTACGAGAACATCATCTTCAGGCGGGGTGCTCTCAGCCTTGATGAGTACAACGGGCTGGCAAAGATCACCACTGGAGAACCAGAGAGGCGGGACATCACTGTCACTTTCCTAGGTGAAAGGGATGAGACGGTGATGGTGTGGAAGGTAGTTTCCGCGCTACCCATCAAGATCGAGCTGCCGGACCCATCTGCGAGTGGCGCCGAGGTCGCGATCGAATCCCTGGAGATCGCTCACGAAGGTATCGAAGTGATGACCACTACGGATTGACTCCCCAATTGAATGGTCGCCTAGAACGACCAGTTTGCTATTGGGAAGAACGGGAAGGCACCGCCCTCGCTGAACCCGCGAGCATTCGTCGACCCGATCTTGGGTTTTGAGACCAGTCGCGACTGGAAGAATGCTGGAGATCTGGAACCCATTTCCTGTCCCTTCGAGACGCAATCGACTGAGCCGGGATTCTGATGGGTGGCGGCATATCGATTAGTGACCCGATTCAGTTCACAGTGGACATAACGTTCGCCTTTGGCCTGACCAACGTTCGGGGTGGTAGCTCGGACGAAGCTTCGTTCAAGAGTCGGCGACTCTCCTTCCTGTTTGGCATCGAATATTCGTTTTGGGAGCGTGCAGACTACTAGCCGATCAACTCTCGTCTACTATTGCTCGGAGTGCGGCGATATGTTCTGGTGTCGTGCCGCAACAGCCACCGATGACCGATACACCGAGTGAAACCAGTTCCTTGGCCTTGCGGGCCATGAAGCTTGGTGTTTCTCCGTATACGACCGCACCGTTCACTGTTTCAGGGAGCCCGGCATTCGATTGGATGATGAGGGGTAGGTCGCTCACTTCCTTGAAGGCGCGCGCGATTTCGACCATGTTCTCGATACCGTTGCCGCAGTTGGACCCTACGGCGTCGACACCTACTTCTTCGAGTTCGGACGCTGCCGCAGCCACGCTGACGCCCATGATCGAGTGGAAGCCTCTTGGTGTTGGGTCGAAAGTCATGGCGGCGGCGACAGGTGTTGCCGGCGATATGTTCTTGGCGGCCCGGACGGCAAGCTTTGCCTCCTCGATATCGATCATGGTCTCCACAAATACGCAATCAACGCCGGCAGTTATTAGGCTTTCAATCTGTCTCTGAAAGCCATCGTACAAGTCCGAGGGTTTGGCATCGCCGTAGGGTTCGAGAAGTCTGCCGCTCGGACCACAAGAACCTGCAACATAGGCCCGATCCCCAGCCACGCTGCGAACAGCCCGCACCGCTGCTGCGTTCAACTCTTCGACTTTGTCGTCAAGCCCATACGTGGCGAGTCTTGCCGGGGAAGCGCCGAACGTGTTCGTCTCGAGAATGTCCGCACCGGCCGCCAGATACGATTCGGCTATCTGCTCCAGCACCTCCGGATTGGAAAGCGTGAGTGACTCGGGGCAGTTCCCGGGTTCGAGGCCCCGTTGCAATAGCATGGTGCCCATTGCTCCGTCGGCAACCAATGTCTTGCCGGACACGATGTGCTCCGCAATGGGCTTCATTTCAGCCAATCTTCATCAGGAGCTTCACGCGGTCCACTGCATTTGCAGCATCAAAACCGTGGGCATTGGCGCCGATGTTGCGCGCGAAACTTTCGCTCACGGGTGCGCCGCCAACGATGGTCTTGATGTTCTCAGTGAGCCCCTCTTGTTCGATCATGCCAACGACTTCGCCCATGACCGGCATGGTCGTAGTGAGCAAGGCGGACATTCCGATTACCGACGCACCCCGCTCCTGTGCGGTCTGCACCATCAGTTCGGGGGCGACATCGTTCCCGAGGTCGATGACGTCGAATCCGGCACCCTTCAGCATGATGCCGACCAGGTTCTTTCCGATGTCGTGCAAGTCTCCACGTACCGAGCCTATGACCACCTTGCCCAAGGAGGGAATGCCCTCTTCGATCAGCAAGGGTTTGAGCAGGTCCATGCCCGCGTACATGGCTTTTGCGGCCAACAGCACATCAGGTAGGAAAATCTCATGGACCTTGAATCGATGACCTACCGTATTCATCCCTGCGATGAGTGCATCGTCCAGGATGGACTTGGGTGGCGTCCCTTGCGTGATCACGAGCTGCGTCAGCTCCGCGACTCTCTCGTCATCTCCGGTTATTACTCCATTGGCGATCTCAGCGAGTATGTCCATGTCGCGTCTCCGAACTCGGTATCAGGTTGTCAGTCCGCATACAGTCCCTTAAGTCGCTGGCGGCAACTGCGTGTTTCGCATTGGCTGCAGAAGCCGTAGGTGATTGGGAAATTGTGGATCTCTCTAGGGCCAGCTACGATGACTCCGGAGACGGATTTGAGTGGCTCCATGAGGAAGCTGTCTCTCAACGTTACGCCGATCCGCTCCGGCTGCAGCACGTCGAACAGTCTTCTTTGACCGCTGATGTGCCATCCACAATACCCCGGGCTGTAGCGCAACACCCCTTTCGACATGTTGCCCCAGCCCTTCGCATCAAGGGTCACACCAAAGCGACGCTCTACCATGTCGGCTGCGTTATCAGCCGCCACTGAAGCGGTGGCGTCCAGCATGCATGCAAAGGCAAAATCGTTGGACTCAAAGCGACGTCCAATTTCGTCTCCCGTTCGCTTTCCCAGTGTGACTACGAAAAGCGCCAGGTGGTCCGCCCGGTGAAAGATGTCGCCCACGGGTGTGTCCGGTTCGTTTCGTCCCTCCCCGTGGTAGACCGAGGTGAATTCATCCGTCGCGATCTCCTGCAATAACCCCACCGGTGCCGCAGTCTCAGCGAACACGTCGCCGGCCTGATGGTAGAGGGCTTCGATATGTGATTTGACATCAGAGCCTGGTGGGATACCCTGGTTTTCGAACACGGCGTCCCGGTTCGGCGCCACATCGGACGTGGAGAACTCGAGAATCGTGTTCACAGTTGTTCGTGGGGGAGAGTATCCATGCCGTAGCGGCGTGCCTCAGCGGCCATGAGCTTTGTCAGATCTCGTTTTGTTTCATCGGACAGAGTTGAAGGTGTGTATTGAGCCACGAGCCTCTCGACCTCCGAGTGTGCGCGCTCCCCAAGTGTCTTGCTTCCTTCTTCGCGCCAGCGAGAGCGGTTGGCCCGATCGATGGATGGTCCGGGCATATAATGTTCATGCCTGAGATGCTCGCGCGTGTGTTTCGAGATCAACAGGTGTTGCTCTTCCAGCAATTCCTGGAACCGCGGAAGGGCGGGAAAATCATCTCGCGGTTCGATCCCGGCAACTAGTCGTCTCGTCATTCCGCAGATCTCGTTGTCCAATACCAGCTTCTCCAGGCTGAAACAGCTCTCGAAGTCGATCATGCCCGGCCCCGACACGTTGTTTACCCCTGCCAATGCAGCAAGTGTTGCGCCCATCGACGACTCGAGGCCCGTTTGAGCGTCCAACAGCTTCGCGTCGCTCATTGCCATGTAGGCCTGTGTCGGCAGGCCTAGGTGCTTGCCAATCTCGTTGTAGGCGCAATCGATCATCATCGTTTCGACCGCACCCATCGGCGTAGTCTCGTAGCGCATATCGAATACGGCCGGTGAGCCCCCATAGAGAGCCGGTGTGCCAGGGTTGGTCAACTGGCTGATGACGACACCACTCAATGTCTCAGCGGTGTGCTGTACCAAGGTTCCGACTAACGTGACTGGAGCTACGAAGCCGGAAAGCGGCATCGATATGTACTCCACGGGGATAGAATGCTCCGCACAGTCCACGACGTTTTGTGAAGTGACGTCGCTCCACTTGAGCGGTGCAGTTGGACAACATGAGAACACGGCGAGCGGTTTTGCGGCCAGCTTCTCCTTGGTTCCTCGCACGGCCAATTGCAGGTCGCGCATGATGTTGAACGCATCGATTGTGAAAGCCCCTGTTACTACGGGCTTTTCACCGAACGTTAGGCCCAAGAACAGACGATAGCTATCGGAAATGTTCTGATGCACATCCGTGGGTACGAGCGCGGTGCTTTGGGATGCGATATTCTGGAGTTGAGCAACGAGCTTGACATACCGTACGTAGTCAGCGGATGTCGGGGTACGCACATCATGGGCGCCATAATCGAGGATGTTTATAGCCGCAGAACCGGGCGTGAAGTGCACATTGTGGCCCGAGAAATCGTGCGTCTGGTTACCGTATATATCGTACAGAGCGAAACTGCTTGCGACGGTCTCCAGAGCTTTGTCGATCATGTTCTCAGTGAGTAGCGCGCGGTTCGCACTTACGTCTACCTGGGCGCCGTGATCTGAGAGTAGCGACAGGATAGTTGAGTTGTGTATTTCCACTCCGAGACGGCAGAGGATATCGCGGGCCTCGGTTACAATGCGCTCTAATAGTTGGTCATCCAGGAATCTGAGGACCGGTCTCATTGACATGCTCCTCCGCGTTGGTGACGGCTCCCGTGCCTGCTCAGTCGATGGCCATTGAGTCCTGAACGAAAGTAGCTCCCCCGGCGTCGAGCCGCTACGTGGTCGCCTCTCGCGCCTGATTCGGATTCACTGCATCTTGGAGGAGAGGTGTGGGCGCCGATCATCGCGAAACCACGATTGCAGACTGCTCATCGATCCTAGGAGATCCACTCGATGCCTATCGTACTATTGATTTTCTTGATTGTGACGGCGTTTGGAGCCGCGTCGCCAGCGTGGTCGCAAGATGTGCAGCAATTGGGTGACAGCCCGTTTCAACAGCTCGAATACCGACACATTGGTCCGGTCGGTAACCGGGTGAGTGCCGTCGTGGGCGTTCCCGGTGATCCCAATACCTACTATTTCGGGGCTGCGTCCGGAGGAGTGTTCAAGAGTGTAGACGGCGGAGTCCATTGGGAAGCGGTGTTCGACGATCAACCGGCGGCATCGATAGGCTCAATAGCAATCGATCCCATCAATCCCAATGTCGTATGGGTCGGCACGGGTGAGGCACACATCCGGAGCAACGTGTCCATTGGCAACGGGATCTATAAGTCGACCGATGGGGGCAAGACATGGGCCCACATGGGACTCGAGAAGACAGGCCGCATCAGCCGCATCCGCATTCACCCGACCAATCCGGACATCGTGTTCGCAGCCGCTCTAGGGCACTTGTACGGACCACAAGAGGAGCGCGGAGTCTATCGGACTACGGATGGTGGTGAGACCTGGCAACGAGTGTTGTTCGTAGACCAAGACACCGGCGCGTCGGACCTGGTGATAGACCCCAACAATCCTCGAATCCTGTTCGCCGGAATGTGGCCGATGGTGATCTGGACCTGGGGTAGGCAGAGCGGTGGGCCGGGTGGTGGTGTGTACATGTCGCGTGACGGCGGTGAGTCCTGGGACCAGATGAGCGGCAGCGGACTACCGGATCCACCCTTGGGCAAGGTCGTGTTGGCCATGTCACCCAACAATTCGGACCGTATCTACGCGCTGATCGAAACCAACTCCAATCGGGAGTTCGAAGAACTCGACGATCATCAGGGTGTGCTGTGGCGATCGGACAACGGCGGTGAGTCGTGGAGGATGGTAAACGGAGACCATACGTTGGTGCAGCGACCGCACTACTACTCACGTGTGGTGGCGGCTCCGGACGACCACAATGAGGTTCATTTCCTGGCGACATCCTTTACGACGTCACTCGACGGTGGTCTCACCGTCACGCGCGGCGGCGCTGGGGGCGACAACCATGACATGTGGATCGATCCGTTGATCCCCGATCGCATGGTGGTGGGGAACGATGGCGGCATAAGCATCTCGACCACACGGGGGAAGAGTTGGATGCGACCGCGCCTGCCCATTGCTCAGATGTACCATGTTTACACCGACAACCAAATCCCCTACTTCGTCTACGGTAACAGGCAAGACGGTGCATCGCATCGCGGTCCCAGTAACAGTCTCACCGGCTCTACGATTCCCATCGGCGCGTGGCATTCGGTGGGTGGATGTGAGTCCGGCTTTGCAGTACCAGATCCCGTCGATAACCACATCGTATGGTCGGGTTGTTACGAAGGGATTCTGGAACGCTACGACCACAGAACCGGGCACGCCCGGAACGTGAGCGTATGGCCCGACAATCCCGAGGGTTGGCCTGCCGCATCCCTGAGGTACCGATTCCAATGGACGTTCCCGATCGCCGTCTCACCGCACGATCATACGCGTGTGTTAGTCGGCAGCCAGCACGTGCACCAAACGACAGACGGCGGTCACAGCTGGAGTGTCATAAGCCCTGATCTCACCAGCAACGACAAGAGCATCCAGCAAAAGACGGGTGGACTCACACCCGATGACGCAAGCCCGACCTATGCCGCAGTGTTGTTCTCCATCGCCGAGTCGCCGGTGGAGGCGGGCGTGATCTGGGCCGGCTCCAACGATGGTCTGGTTCACGTAACGCGAGATGACGGTGGTACCTGGAACAACGTCACAGATAACATTCCAGGCCTACCGGCGCTGGGCACGATCAGCAACATAGAGCCGTCGCGCTACGACGCGGGCACTGCCTACATCTCCGTGGACCTCCACCAGGTCAACAATACGGATCCGTATGCGTACAAGACGACTGACCACGGCCAGAGCTGGAAACTCATAACTGATGGTATTCCACGAAGCGTCTTCAGTTATGTGCATGTCGTGCGGGAAGATCCGACCAGGCCCGGCCTCCTGTACCTGGGAACCGAGAATTCGCTCTATGTGTCGTTCAACGACGGGGAAGACTGGCAACCACTCCAAGTCAATCTGCCACACGCACCGGTCTACTGGCTAACCATTCAAGAGCACTTCAACGATCTCGTTGTCGGTACGTATGGCAGAGGATTCTGGATCTTGGACGACATCACGCCGATGCAGCAGCTAACGGACGATGTGTTGGCATCGAATGCTCACCTGTTTGATCCGAGGCCTGCGTACCGCTTCCGGTTCAGGGCATCTCATGTGAGCCAGCCCGGCGACCCCGGTGCCGGGAGGAATCCTCAGTATGGTGCCTCCATCCACTATTACTTGAACCAACCGCCGGAAGGCCGCGTCAAGCTAAGCATTCTCGATGAGAGCGGTGCAGAAGTGAGAACGCTCAGCTCACCTCCCAGCGACTCCGGCATCAACAGAGTGTACTGGGACTTGCGCTATGAATCGTCCAAGACACCACGAATGCGCACCAAGGTTCAGGAACACTCCCACGTCCAGATTGGTGATGACGGATGGCGGCCGGCGGGGGAGTCGGGCCGCGTAACGCCGCTTGCGCCACCGGGTCAGTACACGATCCGTCTCTCTGTAGGTGATGAGGAATTTGACCGGCAACTCACTGTCTTGAAGGATCCGAACTCAACCGGTACTGAAGCAGATATCCGGGCGCAAGCGGCAGTCCTGCTCGAGCTGCGCGACGAAGCCAACGCGGTGGTGGATCTCATCAACGAGGCCGAGTCGATACGGGAGCAGATAAAGCGGCTCGGCGATCTGGTAAAGGGAATGGCCGAGAGCGATTCGATCGTGGTGGTGGGAGAGAGGATCGATCAGAAGTTGATGGACCTTGAGATGAATCTGACAGACTTGCGGATGTCGGGAGGCTCGGCGGGACAGGACCGGCTACGGTGGCCGCGGCAACTCTACGCCAAGCTCACGAGTTTGGCGGGATACATTGGAGGATCGGATTTCATGCCGACGGCTCAGCAAGTCGAGGTGCATGAGCGGCTGCAGGGACTGTTGCAGGAATACCAAGACCGCATGCAGGTGATGAGAGAAGGGGACATCGCAGAGTTCAACACGTTGCTAGCTGATTTGGGTGTCGGCTACCTGGTTGTGGGAAGCGGCGTGCCGTGAACTTGGCGCGGTCTTTCGATGCATGATGATTGACAACGACGGTTGCTAAGGGTAAAATTAGTACGTGTTTGGCGCACTGCGCTCAGTGTGCTGCGAACCAGTGAACTTTGGCATCGGGACCTGGCGCAAGCCAGGTCCCGTTCCTTTAAGCTTTCTGAGATTCACCGCCCGGTCGGGCGGCTGCCCAACGCGGGGGCGTGTCCGCGTGTGATTGTTGAGGGCTCGGCAGGTACGGCACATCCGGACTCCGAGGACATCAACACAACAGAAGGAGTTTGGAAGTGCGTATCACAGGAACAGTGAAGTGGTTCAACGACAGCAAAGGTTTCGGATTCATCACGCGCGAGGACGCTGAAAAAGACTGTTTCGTGCACCATTCTGCCATTCAGGGCAACGGGTTCAAATCGTTGCGTGAGGGCGAGCGTGTGGAGTTCGACGTTGTGCAGGGTCAGAAGGGTCCGGCCGCAGAGAACGTTGTAAAGCTCGACGGCTGAGTCACCTGACTCAAGCAGAGTAGTTACGACGCGGCCATCCCCTGACATCCCGGGGGTGGCCGCGCTGCCGTGACCAATGGAAACAGGTCGTTTAGGTGGGCCTGTAACCGCAAACAGGCGAAACCTCGGGGGGACAGTCCAGATGAGTGCAGCTCCAGCGTATACAGATCGATTTGGGCACAGTTGGACAATCCAGACCAAGCGACCGAAGGGCGCAGCGAAGTGCGTGGTATTCAAGTGCGGTGATATCGAGATGATTGCTACGGAGGATGGGATCAAAGACGTGGCTGATCTCACTGAGGCTCATATGAAGGAACTATACTGCGATGCTGAGCGGGTGCTCGTGCATGAAAAGAAGAAATGGTATATTGGGTATCGCACGCGGATGGGTGGGAGAGGTGGCAAGGCACAGGCTGGAATGTGCACCAGGTTCAGGTCTGAAACCGGAGAGCTTCGCTACTCCAAGTCGATGCTGCACTTCCGGCACATGTCTGAGGACGAGTTGTGCAAGCAGCTGACGAGTGCGCAGCCCGCTAGCCCGCAGGTCGTTAAGAGCTAACCCCCAGTCAGATTCTCGACGATAGCGGGCACCGAGTCCTTTACTGGGATGGTGTCTCCCGGTATCACCGAGTCTACGGGCGCTGCAGAGTCCGCTTGCGTTGCAGAATCCGCGAGAACGGCGGAATCACCGGTGAGGGCCGAATCGGTCACAGTCGAGTCTTCCGGTACCGCTGGTTGAAGGCTGGAATCAGCTAGAGCTGGCAGCTGCGTGGGTGTCGGCTCCGGTATCTGTGCCCTGCAAGTCCACGACGCCTCGGCCCTTGCATATCCAACTCTGGGCAGGACTTGGAGCCCAGCCAGGGTCAATCCCCAAACAGATACACCCAGGGCTATTAGGTGCGGGATCCCGAGACTCGCCCTCCACGTGTACAGGGCAGCCCAGGCCCCGGCGGCCAGCACACCGGTTGCTGCAATCAGGTACAAACCCAGACCGAAACCGCAATCGTGTGAGTAGGGCCATTGGGTCATTGCCAACGCCAAGATGATGCCGGCTATAACGCGAAGCCATGCTGCGAGCGGTGAGCTAGCTCGTGGTGATTTGTCCGGTTTATGCTTGCTAGCGGCTCCCTCAGGCCTACCTGAAGACAGCGCGGGCGTCGCCTGTTTGCCTTGCTGCTTAGGGGCCTCCGGTTCCTCGTCGGGAAACTGGGCAAGTAACTTGTCTATGCGATCTAGGTCGAACTCGTCCTTCTTGGGTTTCTTGCCCACCTTGGGACCTCGCCATTTGGTTTTCGAATGCAATGGGGAAAGTAAGCGCCCCTAAGGCATATTACGAGGATCAGGCTGGTAAGGTCTCAATTCGGCGCATATCAGCCAAAGCGAAACCATTCCGACGTTGGCACACGTAGGGTTATTGAGTTGAAGAACCCTCCATGACAGGAGACGCAGATGTCGACTGAAGTCACGCACCGTGGCAGTATTCCCCAGGCCATGGCCTGGATGGTCGGTCTTTCGGTTGCCTTGTTTTGGGTACCGTTCGTAGGCTCACTGATTGCGGGCTTCGTGGGAGGTAGAAAAGCCGGCGGATTGGGTGCGGCAATCGCGGCCGTGTTTCTGCCTGGTGTGGCGCTCTTCCTGGCCACCGTTCTGCTGTCGGGACTGCTGGGCTGGATCCCGATCATAGGACAGCTGGTTTCTTTCCTTGCTGGAATGGGTGCCTGGGTGCTGGGATTCGTCAACGTGATCCCGCTCTTGATCGGGGCCGCGATCGGAGGAGCGACAGCCAAGTAGCAGGTCGTTTTAGAGGGCCTACACACCTTCCCGGGAAAAGACAGAGCGGCCGGACGTCACAAAACGTCCGGCCGCTCGTTGCGATTCCGATTCCTGAAACTAGCTACGCGACCGCGCAGTGCTCCTGCGACGCCGCTTCGCGCTGGCCTCCTTCAGGCGACGAGCGAGGCTTGGTTTGACGAAGTAGCGTTTCTTCCGGAGGTCCTTGAGTACGCCCGAACGCTGAACTTTGCGCCGGAACGCCTTTATCGCCCAGTCGACGCGGTCGTCGTCGCTCAGAATGATCTCGCTCACGTGCTCTCCTCTCGAACAAACAAGGGATCCAAGTGGTACTTCGGATCCCCATCGACGTTCTTGCGTGTTCGGACCCCGGTCGGAGCCCTACTCAACCTGCCATAAGATTAGTGGGTGAACCACCTGGCGTCAAATGACTTAGAGGGGTGGTCCATGACAGGATGAATTCAAAGCGGCCGGACGTCAGAGACGTACGGCCGCCGGCCCTACGCTGATGGGGCTAGCCTAGGTCCAATACGACGGTCAAACGCCTCCGGTGTACGGTTCGAACCCGGTGCCAGACCGGCCGCACACAGCACCGGTCACGGTGCTTGTCTGAGACGATCCGGTGGACGAATATGAAGCGCTGAACTCCAGATCGATGGCGCAACTACCATCCCGTTGGTCGTCGGTGGAGAAGCTGAAGCCGCCCTTCATGGTGCCTGACACCGAGAATTCCTCTTGACCGATCACGAAATCGATATCGTACTGGAGGCCCGGAGGGCCGTTCAGAGTGATCGTTTGAGTCTCGGTGGGAACGGCGCAATCGTTGAAGTCCAGAGTGAGCAGCAGGCTCAGGTCACTTTCGAAAGTCTCGTCGTCGACGGTGCCGTCAATGTCGCCATCGATGCCAATTGTACCCGACTGACAAGATGCGGTCTCATTCACGCTCTGCTTGACTGAGATCGGGGCCAGTTGTGGCCCATCTTGGCCTGAAGTCACATGCTGCGCCGAGCCACCGATGCTGCCGATTGCCGTACCCAGCTCGTTGAACAGTGCCTGGATTTCGGCGTCGCTGAGCTCGTCACCCGCGTTGACGCCGAGCCCGATTCCGTCGCTGCCGCAACCGGCCAGCAGCACTGCCAGCGCAGCCGAAACCGTAGGGATGAGTCTGGAGAACTTGGACATTCTATCGCCCTCGCCTTCTCGTGTGTTCGAGTCGGGAGCACGTGAGAATCGCCGCCGCACCCCCGGGTTGACCGTTTCCAGCCTACACATCGGGTGCCCACTGCTCTGTGCGGCAGGTCACTTTTTGTCTGACTCGGGACCGGGGCGCCGAAGCCAGCGGGGGCAGGGATCTGTTAGCCGAGGAGGTTTCTCAACTCCTCGTCACTGCGTCTACCCAGACCTTCGGCGAAGGGATACGGTCGTTCGTGAACCTGGAGCTTCTGCGATATGAGCTTGACCAGCTGAACGTCTCGCGTGTTGGGTGCTGAATGGACTACCAGCCGAGCTTCCCACTCGATACCGCCACTATCTGAAAACCACCGGATCGCCGGATCAGCCGCCAGTGCGCCAACCTCTTCCAGGGTAGTAACGGTCTGGCCGGGAAGCGGCCGGACGTGCATTCTGGAACTTGGGGCGTCTTCCTTTCTGAGAGCGAATAGCTGGCTCTGTGGACCTGCTCTCCGTTCTTCGAGTACCTCCCACGTGCAACCGTCTAATTCAACCGTTCCGGACAGCATCGTCATGTGCCTCTTCATGGTGAACAACCGTACAAAATTACTGCGTTTGGGCGTGCGCGGCTTGAAGAACGGGCTATCGAAGCAACTTCGGTTGATCCCTGGGGGACACGGTACATCTTATTGATGATTGTCTCAGCTACGGAGACAGCAATGACATCAGGTCCCACGCGGCGCGACTTCCTGAAGAGTGGAGCCTGTGCCACTCTGGCACTGGGGTCTTTTCCGGTGCCGAGAATCCGGTACACAGCTGCTTTCGACCTCGTCATTCTCGACGCAATCATCCTGGACGGTACAGGTGGACCAGCGTGGAGGGGAGACTTGGGGATCGTCGGCGACACGATCACCGCAGTCGGGTCAATCTCTCCCGAACAGGGAAGCCATGTCATAGAAACTTCCGGGTTGCACGTAGCGCCTGGGTTCATTGACATCCACACGCATTCCGACGACAGCATCGTAGCCTACCCGAGCGCCGACAGTCGAGTACGGCAGGGGGTGACTACCGAGGTGACCGGGAACTGTGGCTATTCGGCCGCCCCGATGGAGGGCGCCGAGGCAGAACGGCGTCGGGGAGATGCGGAAGAGGAGTACGGCCTCCAGGTGGAGTGGACAGGAGTCGCTTCCTACTTCAAAGCTCTGGAAGAGCTGGAAATCTCCACCAACCACGCGCTGCTTCTGGGACAGGGTACTCTGAGGGAGAACGTGGTTGGCCTCGAGAACCGCAGGCTCACCGATGACGAAATGAAGAGCGTATTGCGCGCCGTCGAAGAGGGGTTGGATCACGGAGCAGTCGGTCTGTCAACCGGACTCGAATACGCCCCTGGCAGATTCACACCTACCGAGGAAATCGTGCAGTTAGCACGAGTCGTCGCGAGACGTAATGGCCTCTACGCTTCGCACATACGAAACGAGGAAGCCAACCTCCTCGCCGCAGTGGACGAGGCAATCCAGATCGGTCGGGAGACTGGGGTTCGTGTCGAGATCTCTCATCTCAAGGCTGCGGGAAGGCCGAATTGGCCCAAACAACAGGCGGCGCTGGATCTAATCGAATCGGCCCGGCGCGACGGTGTGCAGGTTTTGGCAGACGCCTACCCATACACGGCATACTCGACTGGACTGACCATATTCATGCCGACTTGGGCCTTAGAAGGTGGCTGGTCGCGGTTGGCGCAGCGGCTGGATGACGTGACCGATAGGGCGAGAATCCGGGACGCGTACAATTCGCAGATTAGTGTCGATCCGGGCAGCTACGATCTCATCGTCATTGCGAGCACGCGATCCGAAAAGAACCAACCACTGGTTGGCATGAACCTCGTTCAGATTGCCGAACGGTGGGATTTGGAGCCGGTGGATGCGGCGCTTCGGCTACTGGAGGAGGAGGAAGGGCGCGTGGGCCTCGTGGGGCACGGGATGAGCCCGGAGAATGTAGAACTCGTGCTTTCCCATCCACTGGTGATGATCGGTTCTGACGGCAGTAGCATGGCGCCCACGGGACGTGCCGCGGAGACCCGACCGCACCCGCGTTCGTACGGCACGTACCCACGGGTGCTAGCGCACTATGTGCGCGAACGGAAGATCTTCGACCTCCCGACGGCCATCAAGAAGATGACGAGCATGCCGGCCGACCAAGTGGGCATCAAAGACCGCGGTCGCATTGCGCGCGGAATGAGGGCGGACTTGGTCGTGTTCGATGCGGCAGAAGTCCAGGATCAGGCCACCTTCGATGACCCCCACCGTTATCCGGTGGGAATCCATTATGTGCTGGTCAACGGCAGATTGCTGGTGAACGATGGTGAGCCGACGGGAGCACGTCCCGGTCGCGTGCTCAGCAAGAGCTAGCCATTGGTCGCTCGCTGTGCAAGCTAACTCGTTGCCATAAAACAATATACGTTGTCTTGTCTGGATGGGCAGGTTGCGGATGTACGCCCGTCCATCCAGTTCCGAACAGCCGGCATCCCACGGGAATCTTTGGGGTAACACCCCCCGTAGTGTTATTCGCAGCAGAACAAACTCAACTCTCAGGCTGAATATCCTAGGAAGGTTGGTCGCAGCGATGCCATTCGGACGCATACTCGGGGCTGGTGTCCCAATCGTTCTGGTCGTGGGCGCCATAGCTGCCGTCACTGTAGGCAGGGGGCACAAAGACACGATCGTCCACGTGGTGGACGTGGTGGACGTGCCGCGCGTGGTGGCGCCGGTTGTGGTCAAGATCAAGCAGCCACCCCCAACGCCGATGAAGGGCTCCTTCGTGGCGCTCACCGGCATGGGTGATGACGAAATGGCGTCGCAGGGATTCGCTTTATCGGAACCGATGGAGGTCCGCGTCTACGCGATGGGTGAGGGCAGTGGTGGGGACATGTACGATTATGGGTGGATTGTGGACGCCGCCGATACGGAAACTGTTTGGCGGATGCAGTATGAGGACACAGAGCACGCTGGCGGAGCACAAAAGAACCGGATGATCGACGAAGTGATCACACTGGATGCGGGCGCCTACATGGTCTATTACGTGAGTGATGGCTCGCACTCCTGGTCCGAATGGAACTCCGGCGCGCCGAGCAAACAGGAGGCTTGGGGCATCACGTTGCTATCTCCGAGCGGAGTGGTGGACGGCGAAACCGTTGGGGAGTATGCGGTATCATCCGACCCGTTGGTGTTGGCCCGACTGATCGGTATTCGCGACGATGCGAACCGGAGCCATAAGTTCGCCTTGGATGAAGAGACCCAGGTGCGCATCTACGCGCTCGGAGAGGGATCATCCGGCGAGATGTATGATTTCGCCTGGATACAGAATGTCGAGACCGGACGGGCGGTGTGGGAGATGACCCACGCGATGACCGAACACGCCGGTGGCGGAGACAAGAACCGACTGTTTGAAGGAACCATCGTCCTTCCGGCGGGCGAATACGTGCTACGCTATCGGTCGGATGGCTCGCACTCCACGGACAATTGGAACGTCAGTCCGCCCGCTGACCTGGCCAACTACGGTGTGACACTCTTGAGGGGAAAGGGCTAGAGCAAGGTTAGCCTGAGTTGAGACATGGGGCCGCTCGCAGGGGCGGCCTTTTGTTTTGCATGAATGGGTGTTCATGGCAGCGCTGTGAGAGTCGTCCCTAGCCGTCTCTCCAGCTAAGCCGTATCCTAATCGAAGCCATTCCAGTGAGGTCCGGTCCCATGTCGACCCGAACGTTGGCAATAGTCGTTGTTGCTGTGTTGTTCGTCGCTCCGTCGAGTGCCATGACGCAAACGCAGTTCCGCCAAACCCAAGCAGACGACTACACTCGTTACGAGTTACTCGATCCTTCTTCGCAGAGCTTCCGCATCATATACGATGTGACTGCGACTACGCCCGGCGTAGAGTTCTACTTCAACTCGATTCGTCCGGGAAGCGACCCGACTGTTCACGAAGTGACGGATCGCATGACTGGTCGCGCACTGGTCTGGGATCTTGTGAGTGGAGAGGTGGCGCGCAGCGCGGGTCACGCTCGTGCCAATCCCGATGGCCAGTACATCCAAGTGCGTTTGGCTCGTGCCGTTCCAGATGGGGGAGAGGCTCGCCTTCGAATCGACAAGACCTATCTCGATACCGCAAGCTATTTCCAGGAAGGTGATGAGATCGTCTTCTCCAGAATGCTGGGCATCAAACGCAACTCTGTAGTGCTCCCGACCGGGTACGAGCTGACCGGCAGCAACTATCCAGCGCAGATCGCTGTGGAGCCGGACGGAAGAATCAAGGTGAGCTTCATCAATCCGGGTCCGGCAGGCGTTCCTTTCGAGGTCAGAGCTCGTTTGCTCACCACGACTTCTGCACGGAGCCCCTCTGAACCTGGGCCAGCGCCTGTTGGCAGAGGAACGGTATCATCTGGCCCAGACCGCTCCGTAGCGCGCGTCAACTATCGTTTCTCTGAGCGAGCGTTTCAGGATCGGGAAATCGTCTACTTCCTCGAGCAACCTGAGACACACTCTTTTCGGCTCTATCACGATTACACCGAGAACCGGGCCGGTATGGACAGATACCTGAACGTTGTCCGAGCCGGGAGCAAAGCGACGAAACCAAGTGCCAAGATTCTCGACACGGGTGAAGATCTGAGAGTCGAGACATTACGTGGTGCGGAAATCAGCGATCGCGGCATCGAAATCGACGAGGTAGAGTCGGAAACTGAGGTCGTCGTCATATGGTTTGATCCGGTGCAAGAAGGAGAATCCGTGCGCTTGCGGATCGAGGAGACATACACCGATGCGAATCGTTACGTGTTGTACGGTGACGAGCTAGTTTGGGATCGTAGTTTTGGCCGGCCGCAAAACACCGTAGTGCTGCCAACAGGATGGTATGTAACGGTAAGCTCGATTCCGGCGGTTCTTGACATGATCGAGGACGGACGGGTGCGACTCCGTTATGTGAACGACAGACCTGGCAACATCGATGTGTTCATCAAGGCCAAACGTCGATAGTTGTCCGAACTCACGAAGGAGCAGACCACGATTTCGTGTCTGGGTCAGTGCCGCCTTGGACTTCTCGACGTCCGCAGAGCATACAGCACTCGCTCCACACGCTGACTGACCCGTATCGGAAACGGAAAAGTCTCTCGCCTGAAGGTGGGCACCTTGGCTGACCGGGCGCCAGCCAAGTTGGCCGACGCAATGTCGGTAAGGTATTGATCTCCCACCATCAACATCGCGTCGGGATCATCGACCCCGAGAAGCTGCATCCCATACCGTATCAGCTCGCCGCTGGGCTTCCGGATCTGCACCCCGTTGTGCGACAGGATGTGCTGTATCTCCTCCGGCGAGTGAGTATCCGTCCCACCCAGTTTGTAGCGGAACACCGGCTCATTGGGGGTCGCGTACCCTCGCACCACAGGAACCTCGGGGAACATCCCGGCTAGCACGTCGAACCGGACTTCATCGCAGTTGGAGAGGATTGCGTGCCGGGCGGGCCCATCGCGGAACAGGGCTCGGATATGAGGAAACTGTTGGTCGATATCCTTGGCGTGATAAGACATCAGTGTGCCATCGACGTCCCATAGAATGCCGCGAATGTCGTTCCTCTCGATGAAGTCGCCGTCGATTTCGCTCACTGTTTGAATGCGAAAGGTGGGTTCCAGCTCTGACAGGAGCTTCCATATGCGAGGAAGTGACTGGCGCAGCGTGGCAAATCTATCATGGGCCATGGGAACAAAGGTAATGCTGTCAGCAAAGAGTCCGCTTGCCCGGACGATCATCCGTGGTTTTGCGTGCGCGGACATATTCGGCAGATTGTCGTGACGAAACCGACCGTAACTTCTCTGACTAGGAACGAGGAAGGCACATGAACTCCAGATCTCTGTGTCTCGTCGAGCGGGTTTGTTCGGACAGGTACAGGGAATTCGCTACGATCCTATGACGGGAGTGTGGGAAGGAGTTTCAGATTCTGGTTCGGAGGGGAGCGCGTTCGGGCCAGGAAACAGGTGATTGCAGGGAGCAGGGAGCGGGGAGCGGTACTGATAAGGCGATCGGTTCACCGCTCCCTCAGCAACGGGAACAACTCTGACTCGGTTCTTGCCGTCATCATGATGTCGGTGATCCTGGCAACCACGTCTTGGTTGTCATTGGCCACGTCGTGTTGCTCACCTATGTCCGTTTCCAAATCGTACAGCTCGATTTCCCGATCCACACCGTTCCTAATGCCCTTCCAGCGGCCCATCCGGACTGCCTGTCGTCCTTGGAATTCCCAATAGAGATACTCGTGCTGTTGCTGTTCGGCAGGTGTACCCAGGAGTGTAGGCAACATAGACAGTCCGTCGAGTTCTTCAGGTAACTCGGCCCCCGCAATCTCGGCAAAGGTGGGGTAGAAGTCCCAAAAGGCCGATACGTGGCCGGACACGACACCTGGTGCAATCTTGTCCGGCCACCTGGCGATCAGCGGTACACGAATCCCACCTTCATAGATCTCGGTCTTGAGGCCACGCAACGGGCCTGCACTGTTGAAGAACTCCGAGTCTGTTCCTCCGTTGAAAGTCGGCCCGTTGTCGGACGTGAACATGATGACGGTGTTGTCGGCGAGCTGCAGTTCCTCCAGCAAGGTCATAATGCGGCCGATCTCACGGTCCATGCGGGTTATCATGGCGGCATACGCAGCACGAGGCGCCCGGTGTGGTAGATACCCTTTCTCTCCTCTGTAGGGTGTATCGGGGAGGACACCCAAGTACTCCTCCAGCGACTCTTCAGGTACCTGTAGTGACACGTGGGGAATGGTGAATGGGAGATAGAGAAAGAACGGGTTGTCCTTGTTGTCCCTGATGAATTGCAGCGCCTCCTCCGCCATCCGGTCCATGGAGTACTGAGTACCTGTGTAAGGTGTGTACGATGCAGGATCGGTCGGGTCCGCGTCTTCCGGGAGTCGCTGATGTGGATGGAAATACTCGTTGCCTTCGAGTATGTCCTTCTCTCCGTTACGCCACAGATGAATCGGGTAATAGTTGTGTGCCATCCGCTGGTCGAGGTATCCGTACCAGTGGTCAAACCCCAGCTTGTTGGGTTCGCCAGTGCTCCCCGGCCCACCCAGTCCCCATTTGCCCACGGCACCTGTGGTATAGCCGGCTTCCTGCAACATGCTGCCTATGGTGCGAGTGCCCTGGAGCAGTGGGCGTTGGCCCTCCAGGCTGAGGTCACGCCAGACATCTCCTCTCTCCGGCATTTCATCGTTGTCGCGGATGTATGCGTGTCCCGTATGCAGGCCGGTTAGAAGAACTGCCCGGGAGGGTGCGCACACGGGGCTGCCCGAGTAGTGGTTTGTGAAACGCGTGCCATCGGCAGCCAGCCGATCGAGGTTGGGTGTGCGGATGTGTTGCTGTCCGTAACTTCCCAGCTCTCCGTAGCCCAGGTCGTCTGCCACAATGAATACAATGTTGGGCTGCTGGTCCACCGGAGCGCAGGACGCGAGGACCAGCGGCAGGATGGCCCACGCACCGAGTCTCAACTCCCTCCGGAACCTTGCCACTCTCCCGTGTCCGATCACTCTGCTCGATCTAGGTCTCTGGTTTGTTCTCGCGGGCAGTCTGAGCTGTGATTTGAGCGCGGTTCCACTCGCGCGTGTCCATCAGGAGTGTATCGAGATCGATACCCTTGCGTGACACCCTGGCGCGAACCGATCCACCGGAGATGATCAGCTTCATCGCGTCCTCCACGGTGGCATCCAGTTCGTAACAACGAGATGTTGGCACTATGAGCATGAACCCGGAGGTCGGGTTCGGAGTAGTAGGCACGAAGACGTTCACGCACGGTTCCCCGATGATCTCCCCCATCTCGATTGGATCGTCCTTTGTTACGAACGCCACCGCCCACAGCCCTTCAGTCGGGTACGGTACCAGCACGGTGCGGAGAAACAGACTGTGCCTACTCCCGACCACTGACTGCACGATCTGACTGACCGCGTTGTAAATCCCCCCGGCCAAAGGGAACCGCGTAAGCGCCACATTCCACCACTTGAGCAGCTGACGACCAACCGCCATGTGTGCCACCCACCCAACCGCCATGACCAGAAGCACCAGAGATACCACCCCAAGGCCGGGGATGGAAATCCCGAGAGTGTCTCTGAGTGGCACTCCGAGGATGGCGTCGATGTTCACGAAAGCCCGACTCAAGACCCAAACGGTCAATCCCACCGGGGCGATCACGACGAGCCCTACCAGGAAGTACCTGCGAAGCCGTTTTCCAAGCGGCTTCCTGACGTACATGCCGGTTAGGCGCGAGAGGCGGGGAGGGTTCTCCATGGTCTTTCTCCGGGTGACAGCTTGTGGCTCAGTGCTCAAGTGGCCCTATGCAAGAATTACTCCGTGGTCCCGAAAAGTGGAAGCCCCCTGGCTCACCCCGGCTCGTTTACACCTGTAGCACCAGGTCACCAAGTTGGTCCGGTGCATGGGTGAGGTTCAGGTAGCCGTCGTCCGTTATCAGGACAGTGTCGGAATGGCGATAGCCTCCGTTTCCCTCCCTGTAGATTCCGGGCTCGACGCTAACGAGCATCCCCGGCTCCAACGATCGCTTCTCACCGACTGCCAGGAACGGTCCCTCGTGTCCTGTAATGCCGAAACTGTGACCCGTGCGGTGTAATATCCAATCCCCGTAACCGGCATCGGAGATCACCCTTCGGACTGCCGCGTCGATCTCTCCCATGTGCTGGCCCGGTCGTAGCATTTCGAACGCCTTGGCCCGAGCTTCGAACATGACGGCAAACCGTTCCCGAGCCGAGTCAGGGACCTTAGCCAGGAAGAAGGTGCGTTCCAGTTCGACACCGTAACCATCGACTTGTGCGCTCACGATGCTTACGTGAGGGCCACCGTGTTCCATCGGCTGAGTGAGCTTGGGAATGCGGTGCGGATCGTGCGAAATCGACGGTGGCCAGACTCCGGCGAGAACATCGTGGCGTACACATCGAACCAGTTCTGTCCTTGGGGAGCGGGGAACTCGTAGTAGGTGACAAACTGCAACTCACATCGAGCCCGCTCTTTCACGTGAGCGATCTCCAGATAGGGCACTAGCATGGTCGGCTGTCCCTGTCTGGAAATCACGAGAAGGAAGGGCCGCTCGTGTACGTAATGTCCGAAGTTGGTGAGGTAGTAGACATTGACTGGATCGAACGACACGTAATAGTCTAGGTCATGTTGGGCCATTGCGACGCGAACACGACCGAGCCGCAGTCCGAGTTCTGATTCGTCTGGCGGAGTCGTGATCGGACTTGGAACGTCACTCATGGAGGGTCTCCCTGAGGCCCTGCACTAACAGCGGGGACATAGAGTCATGGCGTCGGATGTAAGCCTGCCCTCTCATAGGTACCTCGAGGAGCTTGGCATCGGGTTTGAGAAGCGCTCCTTTCCAGATACCACCGAGAAGGGTGCAGCCAATGTAGCGGCAGCACTTGGGTGTCGCGAGGATCAGATGGTGAAGACCTTGATCTTCGAGGCCGGCACCGGTGAACGGGTGCTGGTGTTAGTGGCCGGCAATCGCAACGCAGTATCGGGTTTGCTCAAGAAGGTGATCGGTTCCCGAAACGTTCGGATGGCGGCCCTCGATGCCGTTAAAGAGACAACCGGATACGACGTGGGCTCGGTCCCTCCATTCCACTGGCAGCCCGAGGGTTTCCGTTCATTCATTGACATAGCCCTGATGAGGGAAGAAGTCCTGGGCGTTGGGGCCGGCCAATGGGGTCAGGAAATCATGATATCGCCGGGTAACTTGCTGCGTGCGTGCAACGGAATCGTCGTCAATCTCACTGAGCGCGAACCGGATGCTAGCTGACCCTACCACTTCGACTCATTTGGCGGCACCTTTAAGCACCATCAGGGCCTTAGCGCAGTTGTAGGGACAGCGCAACAACTAGGGAGTTGATCCATGTGGTGGCTTCTCCTGTTTCTCGGCCTGCCAATGGGTGCATTGGCAATTCTGTGGCTAATCGGTGAGCGCGGGCACCTAATCCTTCCCTCCACTCGGGCTGCAGCTGGCAAATCCGCGTTAACAAAGCGAAGCGGAGGCCTGCTCAGTGCGCTCCACGGATATGTCTACGCTCGCTGGACGTTCCCGTACATCAGCTTCACCATCCACAGACTGCTGCCGCGAATGACGCCGAAGGTGAAACGCTGGTGGGCGGAGCATTATCACGGCAAGGTCCTGCCGACCGACCTCGCATGCGCGATAGTTCAGCTCGACCACGATATCAAGCGTACCGACCTCGAGCAGATCATCCCGTACTCCGCAGCACGAGACATCCTACTCAGCAGCGAGCCCAAGGTAACGGTTATGGAGTGCCCTTGCCGTCAGGCACGCGACAATCCCTGCCAGCCGACCGATGTGTGCATGCTTGTGGGTGGAGGGGACTTCGTGTTGGAGCACCAGCCGAATCGGTCGAGGCGCGTGACGCAACACGAAGCACTCGATCTACTTAGGTCGGAGCACGAACGCGGCCACGTACACACGGCCTACTTCAAAGACGTCTGTGACAACCGCTTCTACGCGATCTGCAACTGTTGTCCGTGTTGTTGTGGAGGGCTGGAGGCGATGAAGAAGCACGATGTGCCTATGGTGGCCTCATCGGGATACGTGGCAGAGGTGGACGAGATGTCCTGTATCGCCTGTCATGATTGTGAGGCAGCGTGTCCTTTTGACGCCATTACTATCTACGCCAAATCAACAGTGAATTGGGAGAAGTGCATGGGGTGTGGAGTTTGTGAAGTGTTCTGTGAGATGGAGGCTGTTACACTGTTGGCGGATGAGCGCAAGGGCATTCCCCTCGACGTGCGGCACATCGGTTTGGAGGCGGTGGCAGTCTGATGACGTCATTCGGAGGAGCTTAGGCCCGCGCTCGATGAATCTCTCCATGGGGATGACACCGAGCGCGAAGGTCGCGCTCATTGTGATTCTCGCTGTGTATGGTTTCGTTACGCTGGGTGACCCCTCACACTTCAGGCTTCTCGACAACGTTGATTTAGCTATCCATGAGGCGGGGCACGTCTTCCTTTCCCCGTTCGGTGAATTCATCGGGTTCCTTGGCGGGACGCTGATGCAGTTGATTGTCCCAACCACATTCTTAGGGTACTTCCTTTATCACGGAGATCGTTATGCCGCAGCCGTTCTCCTCTGGTGGGTCGGTCAGAACCTGTGGAACATCTCGGTCTACGTAAAGGATGCACGCAGTATGGAATTACCGTTGGTGGGAGGTGGTGAGCATGACTGGGCGTACATCTTGGGCGAATTGGGCTTGCTCCAGCGTGACCAGTCCCTTGGAAATGCTTTGTTTGCCATGGGCGTCGTCTTGTATGCAGTTTCTATCATGTGGGGATTCATAACGGCACGATCGCAACCGAAGACTGACAGCAATGGTGAAGACTGTGGTTTACCATAAACCATCTTACCCTTGTCAGCGACAGCCCGCAGCCCACTCTTCCAGAGCCAAGTCTAAAGGATGTCAAGTGAGAGCCTCTTCCATGTGGGCGATTGGTTCGATGCTGTTGGCAATTGTCACCGGTTGCCAGCCGACTGCGGTGCCATCAATCCCGCAGGACAGCGATTCGACACTCTGGAACATGATGCTGGTAGCGGAGGATGCACGAATTGGGTCGGTAGAAGCCCTCGAGCCGTTACGGGATGGACTCAGGTCGGGAGATTCCGTGATCCGGGCGTTTGCGGTTAGGGCGCTCGGGAGACTGGAGCAACCGTCGCACGGGCAGCTTATCCTGCAGCTGATGACAGACAGTACGCCGCTTGTGCGCATGGAGGCTGCCAACGCACTCGGCCAGGCGGTGTATCGGGGAGGAGGCGCAACGGTGACCGTTGAGTTACTGAACTCCTTCAGCCGAGAGACTGATCCTTCTACAAGAGGTGTGATCGGCCAAACTCTAGGTCGGTTGCCATATGAGTCAATTGAAACGGTTGCTGCGGTAGAGACGGCGTTAGTCGATGCAGCAGCTGATGCTGAATCGGATGAGCTAGTGGGCATCGCGCGGGGCGTCGAATCTTTGGTGCGGCGGCAGGCCGGAAGGGTCGCTTTTTCGCAACGTTTGATCGAGACCCTTCACACACTTGCCGGGCACCGTTCAGGTGCATCGGACGCCGACGCCGCGCGTGTGCGGCGATTAGGGGTGACATCGCTGACGAGGATAGGTCGAGCCGATCTCATTGCGGCGAGCGCAGCCGACGATCGAGATGTGGAAGTGCGGCGGTTGGCGGTGACCGGAGTTGCTGCAATGGACGAATTGGCAAATCGTGCCCAGATCATTGACCTTTACTTGGGTGATGAGTCGCCCGAAGTGCGCTACGCAGCACTCAGGGCATATGGGCGACGCGTGCAGCCGGCCGCGGGTTGTGCACCTATCCTCGACGCAATGGAAGATCCGGATATCCACGTAGCTCTGTTAGCGATCGACCTGTTGGGTAGCGGCTGTGAGAATGACCAGGAAGCGGCGAGTCTCCTGTTTGATATAGCCGGGCGGCTGGTCGAAGCCGATACGTGGCACCGGCCGGCCCACGCACTCGTCTCGCTCGCCAAGATAGATTCTGCTGGAGCCGGCCAGTTGTTGTCGCAATTTGCAGAATATGAATCGTGGTGGGTGCGAATGTACGCCGCGCGTGCAGCAGTCGAAGTCGGCGCGCTGTCGCTGCTGAAACGTCTGGCTTTTGACGGAAACGACAACGTTCGACAGGCGGCGATCTCTGGCCTCTCGCAACTGGTCGGCCATGAAGCGGATTCGATTTATGTTGCTCAGCTCGAGCGGCTGGACTACCAACTCGTCATGACGGCTGCGAGGGTCCTCGGCGGCAGCCCCCGTGGTGACGCAGCTGTACCGCAGCTCTTGGCATCAATGGAGCGAATAACGAGTGAAGGGCGAGAGACATCGCGCGACGCACGGGTTGCGATCATTCAACGTATGGGAGAACTCGGTGGAGGGGGACAGTCGGTGGACGTTCGACCGTACCTGACCGATTTCGACTTGGTGATCGCGAGTGAGGCAGCGCGGATTCTGACGCAATGGACCGGTGAGAAGGAGGTGGCATCACCTGTCGCACTAGCAGCGCAGCCGTTGCCCTCGTTTGGTGAGTTGAAGGAACTTGCTATTGCCCGCCCCGTAATAGAGATGAGTGCAGGAGGGAGTATCGAGCTGCGGTTGCTCCCGTTTGAGGCGCCGACAAATGCTGCGCGGTTCGCTCGACTGGCACGCGCCGGGTATTTCGATGGACTCACTTTTCACCGTGTTGTCCCGGGCTTTGTGATTCAGGGGGGGAGTCCCGGTGCGAACGAATATGTAGGTGACGGGCCCTACACACGAGACGAACTGACATTGCGCTCCCACGTTCGTGGCACCGTTGGAGTGTCGACGCGAGGTAGAGACACCGGTGACGGCCAGATATTCATCAATCTCGTAGACAACTTTCGGCTAGATCACAACTACACGATCTTCGCCGAGGTAGTGCAGGGTATGGATATAGTCGATGCCCTGTTGGAGGGGGCCACGATAGAGCGCATCGTTTGGCGGTGAACTCCGACGCTCGCTAAACCGTACCTAGACGACTGCTAACTACGAAGACTCAGGAATCCAAGATGGCCAAGTTCAAGACAATCCTGCGCCCGCGTTCGATCGCGTTGGCGGTATTGGCTGTAGTCGTGATCATACAGTTCAAGCCCGTAACGCGGGACAATCCTGCGACCCAGAACGAGATCGGAGCATCGCCGGAGATCATGGTGATTCTGAGACGTGCGTGCTACGACTGCCATTCGAACGAGACCAAGTGGCCTTGGTATAGCCGTGTGGCGCCAATCTCCTGGTTCGTTGCTGGCCACGTGGAGCACGGCCGCGGAAACGTCAATTTTTCGGAGTGGCCTGCGTTCGACATGGAGGAAGAGGAGCACCTGTTCGAGGAAATGGAGGAAGAGGTGGAGGGAGGTGAGATGCCGCTCAAGAGCTATCTGATTCTGCATCCGGAAGCGCGGTTGACTCCGGAGGAGCGGGAAACACTGCTGCGTTGGATACGGGGCGACCTGTAGCTTGCCTCCGTAACTCGTCTATCCTTGCCTCGATGTCGGCGGGTACTGTGAGGTTGTCGGCAATGGCCGCAATTTCTTCAGCTTCCTCCCAAGCGAGTTCGAGTAAAAACATCTGCCCTTGAGCCAGGAATCGTTCGTTCTCCTCGTTGGCAGCCATCTCAATCGCGAGTCGGATATCGACTGGCAAACCAGCCAAAACGCGCCCGACTCGTCCGGGCTGAACGCTGGTGGCAGCCGCCGACAGCAGGTAACGGGTAGGATCGTCGAAGTTCTCGAGCCGCTTCACGGCCCGCTCGACCATACTCTGGGTCCCGCCCGATCCGTTGATGGTCGGCATTATCAGTGAAACGGCTAGGAGCGCTTCGTCGTTCTGCAGTGTGTACGTCCCTTGGAGATGTTGCAGCGTTAGCTTCCATCCCGTGCTGTCTCCTACAACCGTTGCGAGACGTGCTTGCGCCAGGTGTTCTCCTAGAACAGTCAAGGTCTTCCCCTCAGACGTGGGGATGCGGGCAATCAGGTGACGTTTCTTTCTCCGCCTGGCAAAGTCATTGGCTGCCCAGTACGTCCAATAGCCGCCCGCTGCCACAGCTCCGAGGGTCAATGCTCCCGCGACTGCCGCCCCAACTGCAACTGCCAGAGCGGAACCACTGATGATCGACTTCCGGCGCCTGCGGCCGAACTGATCGCCGTAACGCCACGCAGCGAATTCGGGCCGGAGGGCGTCTCCTATTCGCACCAGCTCTAATCCGCTATCGAGGCGTGCGAGGCCGATGTTCTCTGAAGAGACGCGTCTTCTGGCATTGCTGAACAGACGTTCGCAATTTTCAATTGCTTCCCAGCGCTCGTCTATGGCCGACAGGTTCCAGCGCTCGCAGCTGCGGCAGACAACCCAGAGCCTTCCGTGCGCGGCGTCGAAAGCGAGTCGATCCCCTACAGGGAACGACTCTATTGTCTGGTTTCTCTCGAATCGGTTCTGGCAGAATAGACAGGTGGCGTACATGTCCTGAACGGCGTCGAAGAAGCTTCAATTTGTATAGTTCGTCCGTCCCGTGCCACCGAACGTTGCGAATCTGTGGCTGGAACAGCGACCAAGTTGGTGCTGGGTGTGGGAGCGTCGTTTACGTATTGACGGGGAGCGGAGAGCAGATCGGCGGTTGTCTCCCTCCGGCGCTGCTCCCCCGCTAATGATGGGCTTATTCCGCTTGCAGTGCGAGCAACGGATCCACTCGCAGCGCCCGCCATGCCGGAACGAGGCACGCGATCACGGCCACGACTGCAAAGCAGACGCTTACGGCTGTGAAGGTGGTCAGGTCGGTAGGCTCCACGCCGAAGAGCATCTGCTGGATCAGTCGCGTGCTCCAAAACGCACCTACGAGCCCCAGTACTATCCCTGTGGCGACCAATCTGAGACCCCTGTTCATCACCAACCCAACTATGTCCCGTGTTCCAGCACCAAGAGCCACTCGAATGCCGATTTCGTGGATCCGCTTGCTCACGTAATACGCTAGCACTCCGTAGAGTCCTATCGCGGCCAGCGACATTGCCACTGCGGCAAACAGCGAGAGAGAAATGGCCATGATCCTGTCGTCGGCTACCGATCGGGCGATTAGTTCGCTCATCGTGGATAGCTCGGCCACCGGAATATCGCGGTCTTGGCTCCAAACGGCGTTGCGCAGTTCCGGGGCAATGGATGCAGGATCCGTAGCTGTTCGAACCGCAATGCGCATGCGGTAATACGGTTGCTGAAAATACGAACCGTACATTGCCAGGTCGGGATTGTACCTGGGCGCATTCATCCTTACGTCTCCAACTACTCCGACGACTTCGAAGCTCACGTCTTCACCCAGATCCACGACCACCTGGCGCCCCAAAGGATCTTGGTTCGGAAAAAGTGTCCGCGCCATCGTCTCGTTGATGACGAGTATTGGCGGAGATTCTCCTATATCTGAACGTTCGACTACCCGCCCCCGCAGCAAGGGAATACCCATAGCGTCGAAGTACCCGGGGTAGACTGCACGTCGATAGGCGACATCCCGATCGTTTCGGTCTGCGGGAGGGTCATCAGCCGCATGGACATAGATGTTGTTGCCGGGATCGCGAATCGGCAGCTGATTGATCAGCCCCGCGCTTGTGACGCCAGGAATCGCCCCCACGTCAGCCATGAGAGTCGCGTAGAAGTTGATCCGATCCTCTGGTTCCGAGTACTCGGCTTGTGTGAGTCGTATTTCGGCGGTGAGCAGGCCATTCGCTTCAAATCCCGGATGGACACTGCGGAGGCTGCTGAAACTCCGGATCAGGAGGCCGGATCCTATCAACAAGACGACGGAGATGGCGACTTGTATTACCACCAGGCTGCTGCGGAATCGGGAGCCGCCTGAATCCGTGGCTCGGGCGCCCGACTTGATGTTCTCCACCACGTTTAGGCGCGTCGCGCGGAGAGCCGGCAGGATTCCGAACACCAGCCCAGTGGCGGTCGAAAGAACGACAGCGAAAGACAACATGGAACCCGAGACACCCAACTCACCCATTCCCGGGAGGTCCATCGGCAGGAACTGCAGTATCAACTTCTGGAACCCGACCGCCAACGCAATCCCCAGGATCCCGGCTGCGCCAGCAGTGACGACTGACTCGGTTAGCAGCTGTCGCATCAGCCTCTGAACAGACGCACCTAGTGCTGCACGAATGGACATTTCTGAACTCCGAGCAGAGCCACGAGCCAAAAGCAGTCCGGCCACGTTACCGCAGGCAATGAGCAGTACGAGCCCTACCGCGGCCATCAGTAGAAAGAGGCTTGTACGGTATTCCTCTACGAGCGAGTCGTGCAGATTTGTAAGGAGCAGTGCCTTGTCACGGTTGGTCTCGGGATACTCGCTCGCCAACTGTGCCGAAATGACGTCGACGTCGGCCTGCGCTCGCTCTAGCCCGATATTAGGCTTAAGCCTCCCGACAAGAAGCCAGTTGTGCCAACGTCTGGCATCGGCCATCGGGCCGTCCCGTCGCATAGGCAGCCAAATGTCTGCGCGATGCATGAAGTGGAAGTCCGCCGGCATAACTCCGACTATGATCTGCGAAGTTCCGTTGACTGTAAGGGTCTGCCCCGCCGCTTCGTGACTGCCGCCAAACCTCCGCTGCCAGTACCCGTTGCTGATCATCACGACATCGGGCCCGCCCGGCTCCCCTTCGCCGGCCGTGAAGTGCCTACCACTCTCCGGGTTGACACCCAGGGTCCGAAACAACTCCCACGAAGTGTAAGTGCCGGCTACACGCTCGGGCTCATCCCCGCCGGTCACCGTCATGTCTATCGTGGAGAAGAGTACGGTGGACAGCGACTCGAACACGTTATTCCGTTCTCGATAGTCGTAATAGTCGTACGCGGAGACGAGAGGGTTGAGGCGGTCACTGAACGTAGCTCGCCCGAATACCAGGTGGTCGGGCTCCGCATAGGGCAGAGGCCGAACCAGTGCCTGGTTCATCGTAGAGAACATGGCAACGTTGGCTCCGATGCCAACTGCGAGGATTAGCACGACCAAGACCGAGAACCCCGGGCTCTTGGCCAAGTTGCGAAGCGCATAGCGGACGTCCTGCAAAAAGGTGCTGGTCATGATCGCAACTCTCGATCTTGAATT
>JBDGZZ010000014.1:0-36965 GCA_039588335.1 Gemmatimonadota bacterium
TCCCTTCCCACAGAGGGACCTGCATTTGAAGACTGTCGAGGAACCTGCCGCCCGAGCCCTAAAAGACAAGGCTACTACCAAAAAGTGACTGAGCGCCGGCTGCGAGGCCGGCCCGGATAGCCGGCCTCGCTTTTGCGGAATTCACCCTCCCATGATCGACGAAAGACTGATCCAACCTACCAACATCAGAATGTATGTCGCCGCCGACTGGACGAGCAGCACTACAATCCAGATCAGAGCCGCCTCACGCCACATACACGAGAATATGATCTTGTAAACAATGATTGGAATGAACGAGTAAGCAACAGCCAATGCAAGAATCGGTGGAGCCTCGAAGTATAGTCCGAACATCATCAAGCCTGCGAGCGACAGCGGTCCAATCAACATCTGTGCGATCAACGCCTTGCCGTAGCCCGGTGCAGAGATGTTGTTGATCTTCTTGGCCGTGAAACCTGTCGCGAAGACGGCAACGAAGAAGAGAATCATCAGACCGAGCCACACGCCCCCCACTATTTCACCTTCGCTGACCGTGTCCTGCAGAACCATCGGCAATGTCGAGCTTAGGACGGCATACATGAACTAGGCTCCTTCCAATGTTGGGACATACGACAATGTTGGCACCATGGGCAGATCGAACTTCGAATCCAGCCACGCACCCAGACTCAACGCTCCAAGAACAAGGGCGATACCCGCCAAAAGGCCAACGGCCACTACAACGATCCAGATCACGATCGCCTGCTTGACCGTACACGTGAACACGAGCCTGTAAATGAGTACTGGCACTGCCATGAGGGCCAGGACCATCACGAACTGCGAAAGCGCTAGCAGTTCAACGAAGAGTGCCTGAATCACTATTGAGGACACACCGACAAGGACCGTTGCCCACAGTGCCCTCCCGTAGCTCACGTCAAATACATCGAGTTTCCTGGCTGTGATGCCCGCTGTGTACACCTGTACGGCGAAGAGAAGAATCAGCGCGATCGAGAGCAGGAGAGCCTGAGAGACGGAGATAGACGTGCTGTCGGCCTGAACGAGCACCTCGGTGACATGACACACCAGCAGCGTGCAAATCACTCCGTTGGCCCTCCGGGCGGCTCTACGGTAGGGCTTCTGAAAGAGACCGGCTTCCCGGTCACAGATGGCGCACAATATTGCGATCTTCTTGAGTCGTGGCAACCACCGTAGCGCCGCTCGCGCACAGGCGGTAGTTTCGCCTGTGAACTCCAACCGGATTTCAACCATGATCTCGCAGAGAATCCTGCGGCTAGTTCCGTCAGTCTCCCTAGCAGCTCTCTTGGCTAACTGCACCGGGCAGTCGACAGCTCAGCTCGAGCTTGCCGTCTCTTTCGGCACCGCGATCGAAGCAGAACCGCTCGACGGACGCATCATTCTGATCGTCACGGATCGCGAAGATCCTGAGCCGCGCTTCCAAGTCTCAGCGGGCATCAACGCGCCCCAGGTGTTCGGGATAGACGTTGAGGGAATGAAGCCGGATTCAGCAGCGGTTATTGGAACCGACGTACTCGGATTTCCCATGGAAAGCTTAGCCGAGGTTCCGCCAGGTGAATACTACGTGCAGGCCGTACTGCACAAGTACGAGACGTTCAACCTCGCCGGCGGCCAGACAGTGAAGCTACCGATGGACAGAGGCGAGGGACAACACTGGAACCGCGCCCCGGGCAACCTCTACAGTACTCCCCAGAAGATCTACATTGACCCCAGTCAGGCCACAACAATCGCGATCCCACTGGACCAGGTGATACCTCCGATTCCCGAACCTGAGGACACCGAGTACGTGAAACACATTAGGATCCAGAGCGAGCTCCTAACCGAGTTCTGGGGACGACCAATGTACCTCGGTGCTCACGTGCTTTTGCCAGAGGGATTCGATCAACGCCCCAGTGCACGATATCCGCTCGTTGTTTTTCACGGACACTTTCCGTCTGATTTCGGTGGATTCAGAGTCGAGCCGCCGGATCCGGACCTGGAGCCGGTCTACAGCGCGCGCTTCGACGTAGACGGATATAACCGCGTCGCGCAACAGGAGGCGCACGACTTCTACAGGACGTGGACCGGACCGAATTTCCCACGCGTGCTCATCGTACAGATTCAGCATGCCAACCCGTACTATGACGACTCCTACGCTGTGAATTCCGCTAATCTAGGGCCCTACGGCGACGCAATCACCTACGAGTTGATTCCTTACATAGAAGAACAATTTCGCGGCATCGGTGCAGGGTGGGCCCGATTTTTGTACGGCGGTTCAACCGGGGGATGGGAGGCGCTGGCGGTGCAAGTGATGTACCCCGACGAGTACAACGGAACATTCGCAGCGTGTCCGGACCCGATCGATTTTCGAGCCTACACGCTCGTCAACATTTATGAGGATGATAACGCCTACCACGTTCAAGGTCCCTTCAAGCGTGCCGAGAGACCCGGTCACCGCAATTGGCTGGGTGAGGTTGACCTCACGCTTAGGGAGTACAACCACCTGGAGTTGGTGTTGGGAACTAAGAATCGATCTGGCGACCAGTGGGATATATGGGAGGCGGTCTATTCCCCGATGGGCGAGGACGGATATCCAAAACGACTGTGGGACAAATACACAGGGGAAATAGACCATGACGTAGCCGAGTACTGGCGAGAGAACTACGACCTGCGCCACATCATGGAGCGGGACTGGGCAACGTTGGGTCCGAAACTGGAAGGAAAGATCCACATATATGTGGGTGACATGGACAACTACTACTTGAACAACGCCGTGTATCTAACGGAGGAGTTTCTCGAAGGAACTACTAATCCTTACTATGGTGGCGAAGTTGACTACGGCGACCGCGCCGAGCATTGCTGGAACGGCGATCAGGAGAACCCAAATCACATTTCGCGGTTGCGATACAATACCATGTACGTGCCCAAGATTCTCAACCGGATCTGGGTGAGCGCGCCACAGGGGGCAGATCTCAATAGTTGGCGCTACTAGCACCGTGGAGCACCACAGATAGGAGCGGCCCAAGCTCCCGCTCCCCGACCATCCTATTCCCCCACCACGAGGCCAAGTCCTTTCTCCCGGGCCTTGCGATACGCCAATACGGCAATCGCCGTATCCGCGATGGTGGCTCTGCGGTCCGAATAGCCCGGCGGCCGACACCAGGACTACATACGAGAGAACCCCGGCCGGAGCCCGGGGTTCTTGTTTCCACTGCAGCGAGGGCTGAAGCCCGCGACCTACTCCTGGTTTGAATCTCGGCTGTACATCACCTTGCCACCGACGATGGTGTACACGACCTCTGTCGTGAGAATCTCATCCTCAGGAATCGTCATGATGTCCTTGGAGAGAATCGTTACGTCGGCAAGCTTGCCAGGCGTAAGTGATCCCTTGATATCCTCTTCAAAAGCCGCATAGGCCCCATTTATGGTATATGACTGTAGTGCTTCCATGCGACTCATCCGTTGATCCGGAAAGAAGACAGTGCCGTCCTTGAGCCGACGCGACACCGTCGCGTAGAAACTCGCGATAGGATCGACGTCTTCAACTGGCGCGTCCGTGCCATTGGTCACAACCGCACCACTCTGCATCAGTTTCTGCCACACGTAGGCACCCTCTTCCGCCCGCTTCTGTCCCAACCGTTCCAGCACATAAGGCGCATCGGACGTGCAATGGATCCCCTCCATTGATGCGATGACACCCAGTTGACCGAAGCGCGGAATGTCGTCGGGATGTAAGTGCTGCGTATGCTCTACTCGCCACCGCATGTCGGCCTTTGCCGGATTCGCTACGTATGCAGCCTCAAAGATGTCGAGCGTTTCCCGGTTGGCACGATCGCCAATCGCGTGCACGCATAGTTGGAAGTCGTGCTCTGCTGCCAGGCGGGCCGTTTCTTCGACGCTTGCTACCGAGCTCGTATTCAGTCCGGAGCTGCTTGGAAGATCCTCGTACGGTTCCAACAGCCATGCGCCGTGCGGGCCGAGTGCTCCGTCGATCGAGCGCTTGATGGCGCGCACCGTTAGGCGATGATCACCATAATTGATTATGCGGTAGTTCGGTAATTCCTCGGCCAGACGCTCGTTCGAGGCGCGGAGCATCACCCACATCCGGACACCGAGCGTCCCATCATCCGCCATTTCCTTGAGCATGTCTACAGTACTGAGATCCGAGCCTGCATCCTGGAAGCTCGTGATTCCCTTCGACAGGACTTCTTCGACCGCCAGTTCGGCCAAGCGACGGGGGTCGGGCTGCACTGCGTCGCGCGTGGCGGGTCCCAAAAGACGTTGAGCGGTCTCGCGAAATGCTCCTATCGGTTCGCCGCTCGCGTCGCGCACGATCTGCCCACCGGGAGGATCTGGCGTGGTGCGCGTGATCCCCGACATCTGCATTGCCCTGGCGTTGGCAAAGGAGGCATGGCCGCTCGCGTGCCTCAGAACCACTGGGTTGCTGGGCGATGCAGCGCTCAGCGAGTGGTGTGTGGGTAATCCGTCCACGTTGGGCTCTGGTGTCACGTCCCACTTTTCCTGGTGCCAGCCGCGACCGCGAATGAGTTCCCCAGCTGAGGCATCCCCAGTCACGGCCTCCACCATCGACACCACTTCGTCCCAGTTGGCTACGTCCATCAAATTGAGCTGCATGTTGGCGTCGCCTACACCCAGAAAGTGACCGTGACTCTCGATCAGCCCGGGAATGGCGAGCATCCCATCCAAATCAATGACTTCAGTCTCTCGGCCAATGAAGGCCCTGATGTCGCGGTCAGAACCAACGGCGAGGATCGTATCCCCCTTCATCGCGATCGCTTCGCCTTCGGGAACGTTGTCATCAACCGTCACCACCGTGCCGCCCCGCAGCACCAGATCGGCCGCTATTTCCGGTTCCGCCGCACAGGCAAGTGCCACGACACTCCAGAGCGGAAGAAGCAGGCTCACTACTGTTCGATTGCGTCGGCTGTATCCTACCATGTGGCCCTACCTCCATGTGAGCAGACTGCCGGTCAGTTTAGAGAACCATCGTACGATACAATGGCGAAAAATACCGCCGTCGCCCAGATTCCGTTAGAGCGCCAGACGGCCAATAGCTGGCCCACGACACCTTGCTGCCATTCACATATCACCTAACCCACTCTGCCCCGTTGTTCACATCCAATTCAATTCGTAGCTTAGACTTGAGATCCCTATCCCGGGAGGCCGTCGTGCCGAATAAGATCCTTCTCGCGCTGGTTGTCGCAAGTGTGTTCGCCTATGCGGAATGCGAGGTCTCGAGCCCGGTACCAGCCAACTCAGCCAGCTCATATCATCCTGGAGACTCAAAAGAATAGACATGCTGCCCGGGTCTCCTTTTCGCCTTCTCGAGAACCACGGCGCCGACCGATCACCGACGTTCCGTGGGGATGTCATATCACTCCTGGCGTCCGGCCTGCTAGCGGAACGAGGACTAACAGAAGGAATGGAGAGAGCGCGAAGCGAGATCATGTCCTGGCCCGGCTACGCGCCGACACCACTCGTTGAACTGCATGGCATCGCAAAGAACGTAGGTGTATCGGGTCTGTGGTACAAAGACGAGGGAAAGCGCTTTGGGATGGGTAGTTTCAAGGCGATCGGCGGTGGCTACGCAGTTTCGCAAATCGTGGCTCGTCACGTCATGCGCGGAACCGGTTTGGCGGATATCACTTCCCGTGACCTGCTGAGCGGCAAACACTCGGCTGCAGCCTCGGAAATAACCGTAACGTGCGCCACGGATGGTAATCACGGTCGCGGTGTTTCTTGGGCTGCCCGGGAGTTCGGATGCCGTGCGGTCGTATACATGGCTTCTATCGTCAGTCCCTTTCGTGAGCGAGCAATGACCTCTCTCGGTGCCGAGGTAGTCCGCTCAACAGGCAACCACGATGACGCTGCAGTAGAGTGCCGAAACGCTGCCGAGAAGAACGGCTGGTATATAGTATCGGAAACTGAGAACGCCTCGGAACCGGCAATAGCGGCAGATACGCTGGCCGGGTACTCGACACTCTTGGGGGAGATTACTTCACAGTTACGAAGAACCATCCCAACACACTTGTTCATCCAGGCAGGCGTTGGTGGCCTCGCTGCCGCTTCCGCACTCTACGCAGCCGATTACTGGCCTGAGCAACGACCAGTGTTTGTGGTCGTAGAAGCAAGAAACGCAGATTGCATTCTACGCAGCCTAGACGCAGGTAAGCCAGTCGTCGTAACGGGAGATCTCGACACCATTATGGCCGGCCTCGCCGCCGGCGAAGTGTCCAGCTACGCATGGTCCATCTTGAAGACCGGAGCTGACTTCGCGATGGCCATCCCCGACGATGCAGCCATCACAACCATGCGCTTGCTGGCCGATACTCCGTTTGGCGATCCAGCTGTCGTAGGCGGCGAATCGGGCGTTGCCGGACTTGCTGCGGCACTCCTGGCCCTACGCGACGAGTCTGCCCGCGAACGCCTCGGCATTACCGAATCGTCACGCATCCTGACCATCGGTACCGAGGGGGCGACGGACCCAGAGGTATACGAGCGGTTAGTAGGTCGGTCACCAGACGACGTGTAGCGCTTGTCCCCCGGGGCTATTCTTCCCTCAATACGATCGCTGGATCCACACTGGTTGCCCTGCGTGCCGGCAGATACGCTGCCAACACGGCTACAGCCATCAAGAACGCCGAAAATGCACCATAGGTGAGCGGTTCTGCCGGATTGACCTGAAACAGCATGTTCCCCATCAACTGCGTCAGGCCGTACGCTGCGAAAAGCCCCACACCCACTCCGACCAGGGTGATGGCTAGACCACGCCACGCGACCATTCGCACCACATCTCCAGCGCTGGCGCCGAGCGCCATGTGGATTCCTATTTCACGCAGTCTCTGCGCTACCGAATAAGACATCAGGCCAAACAAACCGATCGCGGCGAGAGCCAGAGCCAAGACGCTGAAGACGGTTAGGAGACTGCCCACAACCAACGTGCTAGAGAGCGCTCCCTTCACATAGCCCTCCAGCGTCTCTATTTGTGCCAGCGGCACCTCTGAGTCCATCGAACTCAGTTCCCGCCGCACCAAGTCCGTGATGGCCAACGGATCTCCGGAGGTCTTCACCAGAATACTCATGGCTGTGGTCCAACTTCGTTCACTCTGAGCGATCGGAACGTATACCTGCACCCTCGAGGGATTCTCCAGCTCGTAGTGGCGTACGTTCTTGGCAACCCCCACCACCGTGCGGTATACACGGATCGGGTTCTCCTCGGTCGATTCCTCCGCTGTTTCGAAGGTTACACGTTTCCCGATCGGATCCTGGCTGGGCCAAAACTTCTCAGCCATTGTTTCGTCGATGATCGCGACGAGTTGTGTCCCCTCTCGATCCCCGGCGTCAAACGTCCGTCCATTGATTATGGGAATCTCCAAAACCTCGAAGTGTGCCGGTGAGATCATGTGGTATAACACGGAGTTCACGGTCTCCGGCTCAATTGGCACACCTTCTGCCCAAATCGCCCTCTCCCAGCTATTTCCCTCGAGCGGCACGATGTTGGTTAGAGACGCAGCCTTTGCTCCAGGCAGTGCTACGATTCTGTCTAGGAACTCCTCGAAGAATCCCCATGTGCTTTCCTTGGTATCGTACCGTAACGCGGGAAGCGAAATCTCCGCTGTGAACACGTTCTCGGCGACGAATCCCTTGTCCACGTCCTGCAGTTGCCTGAGACTTTGGACCATCAACCCCGCGCCAATCAACAGCACCAGCGAAAGTGCCACTTCGGACACCACCAGTGCTGAGCGAAGACGCTGTCTGACCCTTCCCACAGTGTCGCGTCCACCTTCTTTCAGCTCGACGGTCAAGTCGGACTGCGACGCTCTCAGTGCCGGTACAACACCGAATAACAGGCCGGCGACCCCAGTAACACCCAGGGTGAAGAAGAACACACTGGGATCAAGACCGATATTGCCCGCCATCGTAGACGGGACATTGTCCGAGATACTGGGAACCAGTAGCCGGACACCAGCGAGGGCCAGACCCACTCCGACGACTCCGCCTGCCGTAGCCAATACTAGACTCTCGGTTAGAAACTGCCTTACGACACGGCCCTGCCCAGCACCGAGCGCAGTCCGGACGGCCACCTCCCGCCGCCTGCTCTCACCCCGCGCCAGTAGTAGGCTGGCAACGTTCGCGCACGCAATCAGGAGAACGAATCCCACGGCACCCATCAAGATCCAGATTTGCGACTGTATGTCGCCGACATATGCGTGAGTCAGGGTCTCTAGACGGGCCACGGCAACCTCGTTGCCCTCGAGTTCCGCAATCTCTCGTGTCACACGGTCCATGTCGGCCTGCGCCATCTCCATCGTCACTCCGGACTTGAGCCGAGCCATGGCCCAGGTGCCCTGCGAACAGCCTCTTGCATCCCAGCACATCCGCTCCGAGAAGTAACCCATCGGAACAAAGATGTCGGTGTCCGCCGAGGGAAAGACGAACTCGGGGGGCATGACACCTACGACAGTGAACGGCTCACCATCCAGAGTCACCGTGCGGCCTAGGGCATCTAGTTCGCCACCGAGGTGCCGCTGCCAGAAGCGGTGGGTCACCACGGCTGTAGGGGCCGCTCCCGCCCACGTATCGTCGGACGGAATCCACCGGCCGAGTGCTGTGGGAACACCAAGGGTTTCGAAGTAGTCTCCCAAAATCAGCCTTACGCCTACGATCTCAGGTCGGTCCCCTCCCGTGAGGGTGCGGGACCGCCGCGCATTGGCACCGAACGAAGCGAACGAGCGGTTCTTCTCACGCCAATCTTTGAAGTTGGGGATCGAAAGAGAGATATCGAAGCCGGTCGGCGCTACCACGTTTGGCATGACGAGGTGTTCTGGTTCGTGGAGCGGAAGCGGTTCAAGCAGCACGCCGTTTACGACACTGAATATCGAGGTGTTGGCCCCGATTCCCAGGGCGATCGTGATAACCGCTACGATGGCAAATCCTGGGCGTAGCGCCAACGTTCGGACGGCATAACGCACGTCCTGCCAGAGTGAGCCCATCTAGATTCCTCCAAGTTCGGGCGTGGTCCCATCACGCCGGCCAATGCAGGTACAAGGGTTTGACACGTTGGGAGGTGGAAAGGTTGGAAGCACCATTATCTTCAGCCCCCATGTGCCCTCAAGACCATCCCTTCCTTTCCCGTCCACACAGGACCCTGATCGGGCTCTCGATTCCCGTGATGGCCTCCCTCATCGTAGAGCCTCTGGCTGGCCTAGTGGATACCGCGTTCGTTGAACGCCTGGGCGCCGTTTACACATCGGCCTTGGCGGCTGCCACAACCATCTATGCCAGCCTGATCTGGGTCTTCAACTTCCTCGGAGTCGGCACTCAAACTGAGGTAGCTCAAGCACTTGGAAGAGATGACAGAGTAACGGCGCGAGACACGGCAACCCTCGCAACGGTGATGGCGGTGCTTCTAGGCTCAGCTCTGGCCCTGCTAATCTGGCCAGCTCTGGGGCCAGCGGCCCGATGGATGACTGATGACGCTGGTGTACAGGCGGCGACAGTGACCTATCTCCGGATCAGGTTGCTGGGTGCCCCCGCACTCCTGGTCGTGTTATCGGCACTTGGTGCCTTGCGTGGCCTTCAGTTGATGCGCACCACTCTGTGGATTGCGGGCGGTATTAGCCTGTTCAACATTCTGGTGGACCCGATTCTCATCTTCGGCTGGGGCCCCATTCCACGACTGGGAATCGCAGGAGCAGCATGGGCTACAACGGGAAGTCAGGTTATTGGGGCCTTGATTGCGCTACTCGCGCTCGGACACAAGCTCGGTCTCTCCAGCAATTTGTCATGGCGCCGTGCCGGAGAACTGCTTGTCGTCGGACGTGATATGATTGTTCGCACCGGGGCCTTGCTCCTATTCCTTCTGATGGCAACCAGAAGCGCTCTGCACATCGGTGTAGATGCAGGGGCGGCTCACCAAGCAGTTCGGCAAGTGTGGATGATGATGGCTTTTATGTTGGATGCCTTCGCATACGCGGCTCAGAGCCTGATCGGGTTCTTTCAAGGGGCCCGAGATATTGTGCAGGCGAGACGCGTAGCGAAGGTCAGCTGTGCCTGGGGTCTCGGAACCGGCATGACCCTTACGGTTGCGTTACTCGCCCTCACGAACCCAGTCGCCAGCTTGCTCGTTCCACCTACCGCTCAGCCTCTGTTCTATGGTGCCTGGATCGCAAGTGCGGTTGCGCAGCCTCTCAACTCCGTCTCGTTTGTTACGGATGGCATCCATTGGGGCACATCCGACTTCGCTTTCTTGCGCAACGTCATGCTTGCGTCGACCGTGGTTGGACTGCTGCTGCTCACGCGGATCGATCCGTCCTCGCCAACGGCGCTGTCGTACATATGGTGGATCACAGCGATTTGGATAGCGTTGCGGGCGCTGTTTGGTGTACTGCGAATCTGGCCGGGGACGGCAGGCAGTCCCCTGAAGCACGCGAACCAGCCAAGTCAATAGAGACTCCGGCCAGCTGCGCAACCTACAATTCGTCAGAGTTCTTGATCAACTGATAGAAGTACCTCACGCTCGCGGAGAAGCTCTCGACCGAAAGCCTCTCGTTTGTACCGTGTGCCCGTTCGATGTCCTCTTCGCCTATGCGTGCTGGGAAGAATCGATAGACATTTTCCGACAGGCCAGCATAGTACCTGGCATCCGTCCCCCCCATGACCAGATAGGGGGAAATCACCAGGTCGTCATCGGGAATCACTTGACGCAAGGTCTTGCCGAGCAACCGGAATGCCGGAGAATCCGGGTCCGACACCGGTGACGGCTCTCTTCCGGCACCCGTTACCTGCACGCGCTCGTCATCGATGACCTCGCGCACGCGCTCTGTGACGGTCTCCACGGTTTCGCCTGGCAGAATCCGCAGATTGACTACTGCTGTCGCATTGATCGGAAGAACGTTGGACTTCACGCCTCCCTCGATGATGGTCGCAGCCGTGGTTGTGCGAACCATCGCCGCCGTTTGCGGATTCCTGACGAGTTCCCTCTCAACAAGTGGTCTGAAGAGCCAAAGGTTGGCAAACATCAGCCTGGGCAGGAATTTCATTTCAGGTCCGACGTACCGAAACATGCTCATCGCTGCACCATCTAGCTGACCGGGGAATTGGTTCTCTTCCAACCGTGTGATCGCCCTTGCCAGGATGCCGATGTTGGTGCGTTCGGGTGGCATTGATGAGTGTCCACCTGCGCCTTCGACCTTCAGCTCCAGGTCTACTCCGCCCTTCTCTGCAATTCCAATGATTGCGACCGGACCGTCGATTCCTGGCATCAAGCCTTCCGCGATCACTCCTCCTTCATCCAGCACGAAAGCAAGCCCTTCCCGACGGCGTTCGGACAGCAGGTTTGCGATCACCCTCGCTCCATCGCCGCCCCCGATTTCCTCGTCGTGACCGAAGGCGAGGTAGATCGTTCGACCGGGCTGGTGGCCGTCACGAATCAGCGCCTCGACGGCTTCGAGAATCGCCAATACGCTACTCTTGTCATCCATGGCGCCCCGGCCCCACACATACCCATCAGCGATGACCCCGCCAAATGGGGGGTGGGTCCAGTCCCCTTCGGTCCCTGGGATCACAGGCACAACGTCCATGTGGCCCATCAGCACCACCGGGTCGAGGGTGGGATCTCGTCCTTCCCAGGTGTACAGTAGGCTCAAACCAGAAATGACTTCACGCTCGAGGTTTGAATGTACGAGAGGGTATGTGCTCTCCAGGTAAGAATGGAGGTCGCGGAACGCGAGAGAGTCGAGCTGGGTCGGGTCCTGAAAGGAAATCGTCGGAAACATGAGCGTCGCGGCAAATCTCGACGCCGCCTCTCGCTCATCTACTGCGATCTCCACTTGCCCCTCGGGGCCAGCCTGCAGGGAGTTGAATCTCGCGGTGCGAGCCACGAGCACGACGGCTAAAGACAACACCAGAAAGCCAATCACTCCAAACACCGTTCTCATTCTCTTCAGTGCTTTCTTCATTGTATCTCCGCCTGTTCCTCGGTTCGTTGTGGACTCGCCGTAAGCATAGGTTGAGGATTGCGGTTGCGACAGGGTGGATGAGTTTGGAATAGAAGATCAGAGACCGCGCCGGCTGGACATCTTCCTCCAGGACCGCCCTGGGTGCATCCTTATGCAACCGTCCTCAAACGAGCAAGGGTCACACCGCCAACGTTGGAGAATGACATGACCGGGCCGGAAACCGCTCAAGCTAGGTTCAGCCAGAGCTTCCTCGTGTTACTGGCGATCGCCATATCAATCATCTTCCTGCTGATGATCCGTAGATTCCTGCTTGCCATCCTTTTGGCTGGCATCTTCAGCGCAATGGCACAACCACTTTACAAGAGACTGCGCAGGTTGTTCAAGGGACGTGCCGCACCGGCGTCCATTGTCACCATCTTGATCGTTCTCCTCGTCATTGTGATACCGCTTACCGGTTTCCTGGGAATCGTGGCGTCTCAAGCCGTCAACGTCAGCCAGTCAGTCGGCCCCTGGGTGGACCAACAGATCAGCCAGCCTGGTCAACTCGACAGGCTTCTGAACAAGGTGCCATACTACGAGAAGCTGCAAAACTATCAAGATCTGATATTGACAAAGTTGGGTGAACTGGCTGCCAACACAGGCACTTTCTTGGTCAACAGTGTGACTGCCGCCACCAAGGGTACTGCGTCTTTCCTCCTAAGTCTCTTCATCATGTTGTACGCCATGTTCTTCTTCCTGATCGACGGCCGGACTATCCTCAACAAGATCCTCTACTACATGCCGCTCGGACCCAAGGAAGAAAACCGCATGGTGGAGAAGTTCATTTCGGTAACGCGCGCTACGATCAAGGGAACTCTCGTGATCGGCCTGATTCAGGGTACGCTGGCAGGCTTTGCCTTCTTTCTAGCGGGCGTCGGTGGTGCCGCGTTCTGGGGAACGATAATGGCGGTTCTATCGATCATCCCTGGGGTTGGCGCCGCCATCGTGTGGATACCGGCGGTCGTCTATCTCTTCGTGATAGGGAAGACAGTTACCGCAATAGGGTTGTTTGTCTGGTGCGTAGCTGTTGTGGGGACTGTGGACAATATCCTGCGCCCGCGGTTGGTTGGAAGAGACACTAAGATGTCCGACCTGTTGATCCTACTGGGAACACTCGGTGGGATCCTTCTCTTCGGCGCAGTCGGCTTCATCATAGGGCCCATAGTGGCGGCTCTGTTCGTGACGGTATGGGAGATCTACGGCATTGCATTCAAGGATTACCTGCCGGCAGTGTCACCTGACACTGCGGCCTGGAAGAAGGCCTTGGAAGACTGAACCGCGATGGGCTAGCGGTGAGCTGGACCAACCCCGCTCACCGCTGGCTTTCACGCGGTCACATTCTTGGTGGGTACCCTCACCAGCGCCCATATCACCACTGCAAACAGCACCAAGGAAAACCATCCACCCCAACTGCTCAGGAACACGGTCGGATCAAATCCCAACCACGCAGTGGCAACTGAACTGATCCCGTCGGGCGGATCTGGAGGGAGGGCGAAGTACAGCGCAGCAAGTGTGACTGCCATTAGGGCCTCGCCCGCGATGAGGCCCGAGGCAACGAGCGTACCCCTGTTCTCGGAGGCGAGTTTCTGCTCCGCCGTGAACCGCCTGCGGCGGTGGACCAGCATCACAATCCAAGCGAGCACGCCACCAAGAAAGATCGCTGCCGTTGTATCAAGATGAAGGTACATGCCGACTGCGATCAACATCGGGGACGGTGACTTGATGAGCACTAAAGCAAGACCGAAAGCGATACCGATCCCTATCAACGCCCACGGCATGTTGCCGCCGACGATCCCCGTGGCGAGTTGGGCCATCAGGCCTGCCTGTGGCGCCGACAGCTGTTCACCGCCGATTCCACCCGGAACGCCTGCGTGCAGGAAGATCATCGGCCATACCAGAACGAACGCTACCAGAACCGTCGAGGTCATTTCCGCCACCTCCATGCGCCATGGCGTGCCCCCCAACAGATGGCCAACCTTGAGATCCTGGATCATGTCTCCGGCCATAGCCGACGCACAACACACTACGGCTGCGACTCCAAGCACAGCCGCAACCCCACCTGCGCCCTTCACACCGACCGCAACCATGAGAAGCGCGGCGATGATCAACGTCGAAAGCGCAAGGCCACTTATTGGCTGGTTGGATCCGCCAATCAGGCCCACCAGATAGCCTCCGACCGCAGCGAACAGAAAACCTGTAACGAGCATCACCGCGGCAGCCACAAGTGCCCCCACCAGGCTATTCGTAAAGAACCAGTAGAGCAGTGTCATCGGAATGGCCGTGACGGCGACGCCGACGGTAATCCACTTGAGGGATACGTCTATCTCCAGCCTTCCGCCTCCTTCGCTCGATTCGATAAAGGCCTTCTTGCCAAAGTCCTTCACGACACGGATGAACGCTTGTGTCAACGATCCCTTCAACGTCACCAGAGTGTGGACAGCTCCAACCAGCATGGCACCAACAGCGATAGGCCGCACGTAGTTGCGCCATACCGAGTCGGCGATGTCGAGCGCCTCCGCATCACCCACCCTTTGAGCCAGGTCCGGATCCATGAACAGCAGCAATGGAACCAGGAACAACCATCCGAACGCACCTCCTGAGAACGCTACGGCCGAAAGTCGAGGTCCGATGATGTACCCGACTGCGATCAAGGCAGGTGACGCAGCCGGACTCGCCAGAAAAGCTCCCCCCGTATGTGCCACTTCCCCCAGCGGCTCCTCCGCACTGCCGTGCGTCACGAGGGAACGTGGAAATCGTATGAAGAACTCCTTCGTGGCGGATATGACCTCGATACCGCGAGAATTCTTGAACAGTTCGAGCAAAGCGCTCACTCCGATCGCGCCAAACACGAACCGGGCACCGCTTTCTCCCTTTTGTCCGGCCTTCACCAATTCGGCGCACGCAGCCGACTCCGGAAACGGTAGATCCGCATCCTCCACCAGTGTGCGTCGGAGAAGTATCACAAACAGAACGCCCAGCACGCCTCCCACCAACATGATCCAGGTGCTGGACCAGTAGTCGAATGTGGGCCAAACTGGCTCTCCGTCTACACGGGCGATCAAGAACGCTGGGATGGTGAAGATCGCTCCGGCCACCAACGCCTCGCCTACGGACGCGGCCGTGCGCGCGATATTCTGCTCAAGCACCGAGCCTTGAAAAAAGGGCAAGCGGAAGGCAGCGATCGCCACGACTGCGGCTGGGAACGTGGCGGAGATCGTCAATCCCGCCTTGAGACCGAGATATGCGTTCGCAGCACCCAGAACGACAGCCATCAAGATTCCCAGAACCAACGCCTTGATCGTCAGTTCGGGGAGTGTGCTGTTGGCTGGTATGTACGGGGTGTGAGGCTGGGAAGTCATTGGCTCTCCTTTGCGCAGGAGAGACTGTCACGAGTGGCAGCTCAACGCAAGAGGGTGACGCAAACACATCTCCATTTCGGGACTTCCTCGACCGACGGCGTCTCTAGCCGACCATGAGATCCAGTGTAGGTTACCGTAGCCACGATCCTAGAGCATTTTCGATGGTAGATGGTCACCTCTAGGCCGACACAATCAACCAAGGCGCGCTCGACAGTCATGCGTGGTGTAATCATCGGAATCACTCTCTTGGCGTTGTTATTTGCCGTGAGTGGCACCAACCGGCAGTAGCAGCGCTGCGCGAACGTGTTGAGAGAATATTCAACAATGTCTTACCCGATCCCGCAAGATCATGCCGGTGACTATCACGACCGGTCATTTTGGTTCGAGCTCGCAGTACGACTTGTACGGCTCACATCTCCGGTGCAATAGAGGCGTAGCGGGGAGGAGCTAGGAAACGAAATGCGTTCACGGTCGCTATTGCTCTCCGTCATAGTACTGGCGGCTTGTTCCGGCTCGTCTCGAGACGTGGCATTCCAAAGCCGATGGGCCACCAGCCGCGATGGCGTTTGGTCGGGGCCAGAATACTGGGCCAACCGACTGCAAGACTGGCGGTTGAGGAACGGCCGACTCGAGTGTGTCGCGCAACGCCCTATGCGGACTGTCCATCTACTCACCCGGCGGCTGGCCAATACGCACGGCAATTTTGAACTCTCTGTGCGCCTAGGACCCTTGGAACCCACCCGTACCCTATCGGGCGAAAGTAGTGCAGGGTTTCTCGTGGGTGCCGGAGGGCATCTGGATTACCGTGCTGCGGCCCTGATCCATCACAGCTACGGTGAGTCTGGCGGTCTCTATGCCGGTATCGATAGCCGTGGTAGGATCTTTCTACAGGACTTCGAACGAGAGAATCACACACTCGCCTACAGTGCGAATAGCCTGGATCAGAGTGACTCGCTGACTTTCCAGCTCCAAGCCTCTTACACTGATGAGGGGTACTCACTGAAACTGCTGGGCATATCCGGCGATACTGTAGAGCTCCTGGTACCGGCGATCGATCCTTCTCGCTTGGTTGGCAGCATAGCTCTCGTCTCTCACACTGGAGTGAATGGTGCGACGAGCTTCTGGTTCGATTCGTGGATCGTACGCGGAGGCAAGATCGATAAACACGACGGGAGGAGACTTGGCCCCATTATCGGCAGTCAACACACATTGAGCAGAGGGACCCTCAAGCTCACGGCTCAACTCATGCCGGTTGGTGAAATGGACCCCGAAAATGCCGCTCGTGCATCCAGCGGCGGAATCGTACAGCTACAGATCAGACAAGGCCGTTTGTGGAGTACCGTGGCAACTGCTGACGTCGTTATCCCAGGCTACACGGCAACCTTCAAAGTCGAGGATTGGGACACAACGCGCGACGTCGCATTTCGACTACTCTACGGACTCGAAACCACAAGCGGGGCGGTCGACACCTACTATGAGGAAGGTGTTGTCCGCAGAGATCCGCTCGACAAGGAAGAGATAATAGTCGCTGCATTCACTGGGAACCACAACGTTGCCAGGCCGATGCCAGGACGGTGGGCCGGCGTGGATGGCGGGCGGTTCCCTTGGAATTGGGGTCTCTGGTTTCCACACAGCGAAGTAGTACAACATGTAGCTGCACAGCAGCCGGATCTCTTGTTTTTCAGTGGCGATCAAGTTTATGAAGGTGCCAGCCCCACCGCTGCGGACTTGTCGCAGCCGTACGAGGACTACCTCTATAAGTGGTACCTGTGGTACTGGGCATTTGGTGAATTGACCGCGAAGCTTCCGTCCGTGACGATACCTGACGACCACGACATCTATCACGGCAACGTTTGGGGTGCCGGGGGGATACCCACCCCTCCGGGTTTGGCCGGAGCCACCGCTCAGGACAAAGGCGGATACAAGATGCCAGCCGAGTGGGTCAACATGGTGCAACGAACGCAGACGAGCCACCTTCCCGAACCTTACGATTCAGCTTCGGTTGAGCAGGGTATCAGCGTCTACTACACTGACGTTTTGTATGGTGGTGTGAGCTTCGCAGTGATAGAAGATCGCAAGTTCAAGTCAGCCCCCTCGTCACTGTTGCCTCGAGGAGAAATCTGGAACGGATGGCCACAAAACCCAGCCTTCGATCCCACCACAGAAGCAGACGTACCAGGGGCGATGCTGTTAGGGGAACGGCAGTTGAGTTTCCTGGAAAACTGGGCGAATGATTGGGCCGGTGGGACTTGGATGAAGGTGCTGCTGTCGCAGACTCTATTCGCCAACTTAGCCACCTTGCCAGACAGCGCAACGAGCGGTTCGATCATACCGTTCTTAGAGATTCTCGACCCTGGAGCCTACGCAGAGAACGAGAAGACAACGAGCGACATGGATTCGAACGGTTGGCCTCAAGCCGGTCGAAACAGAGCGTTGAGGGCGATACGCAAAGGGTTCGCAGTGCACTTGGCAGGGGATCAACACCTCGGCAGCACGATCCAGTACGGCATCGATTCCTATAGAGATGCCGGGTACGCCCTGTGCGTTCCTTCACTTGCCAACTTCTGGCCACGCCGATGGTATCCAGCAGTACCCGGTATGAACCACACAGACGGTGCGCCCCGATACACGGGTGACTACGAAGATGGCTTCGGCAACAAGATGACGGTTCACGCGGTATCAAATCCAACGAAATCGGGCCGTGAGCCTGCCCCGCTGCACGACTTGGCACCGGGTTACGGGGTAGCCCGATTCAACCGACGTACTCGTGTCATCAGTTTGGCTGCGTGGCCGCGTTGGTCTGACCCGGCGACGGGCGATGCTCCGTACCCGGGTTGGCCGGTCGTGTTCGAGCAGCAGGACAATTACGACCGTGAGCCTGCCGGGTACCTGCCGACTTTAGACATTATTGGGCTCGACAGTCCCGTAGTTCAGGTCGTGAGTGAAGATTCCGGCGACGTGGTGTATACCGTGAGGCTGGCCGAACAAATGTTCACACCCAAGGTATTCAAAATCGGCAGCTACTCCGTGCACGTGGGAGAGCCCGGCACTGCCAACGTGCAAACATTCAGCGGGCTAGTCGCCACACCGCAGCCAACAGGCAAGTTAGACGTAGCGTTCCAGTAACTTCCTCAGGAGAAACAAGCAAAACAGGCCGTGCAGTTTTGTTACTATAGTCCCAGTAGACGAGCCGTGTTACCTCCAAGCACACCTTCCTGATCCTGCTTCGACAATCCCAATTGTCTGATACTATCGACCATCTTCTCCAAGCTGCCGATCTGGTGGGGATAGTCACTGCCAGCCAGGATACGGTCGACGCCGGCAAATTCGATCGCCAGTCGTAAGGCCTGAGGGTCAAAGTTGACCGTGTCGTAGTAGAATTTCTTCAAGTATTCGCTTGGAGGCCTTTCGATCGACTTCCGGCAGTCGGCGAACGCACGGTAGCCACGGTCGAGCCGCTCCGCCAGGTACGGAATGGCCCCACCCAGATGCGCCAATACCCATTGGATACCTTGGAAGCGCTCAACCACGCCACTGTAGACCAGGCTTGCAGCGGCCAGCGTTGTGTCGAACAGAAAGCCGACCAACGGCATCAGCCAGTACTCGTTCATGGCTTCAACGCCGACGGGATATGTCGGGTGGATGTACAGTACCGCGCCCACATCACTCGCCCTCTCGTACAGTGGCCAATAACGCTCGTCCGACAATGCAGTCCCATTTGCGTTGCTGAACAGCATTACTCCCTTGAACCCGATGTTGCTGGTCGCTCGTTCAAACTCCGTCACGGACGCTGCGGCATTGTTGAGAGGCAGTGTGGCCAACGCGGTGAAACGACTAGGCCGATCGGCGACGATTGCGGCCAATGCATCGTTCACCTTGCTCGCCAAGGATGCCGAGGTATGCTCATCCTCCATCAATGTTCCCGGAGCCGTGAACGTGAGTACTTGCATGTCCACATCAGCTTCATCCAGAACTGCTTGTCTGTAACCGATATCCCGGTGTCCTGGAACCGCTATGTTCTTGTCGCCCGGCGAATGCAGCACAGGATTGTTCTGAGCATCGAACGTGACCTGGATGTTGCTCGGTCCGGCACTCAGCGCCTCAAGGTATTCGGGAGGGTAGTAGTGATTGTGAAAGTCGATGATCTTCATCTTGCCGGCTCCTGTACGTGTCTCTTACGTGCCCAGAGATAGTAGATCGGTAATCCTGCCAATACAAAGGAGAGTCCAATGACGCTCTCCTGCGTGTTCGTTACCAGCTGGTTGAGGACGATAGCAAATGACGCAACGATGAAAAGTATCGGTAGAACAGGATAGCCCCATGTCGAGTATTCTCTCGCCAGGTCTCCTCTGCGTCGAAGCAGGAACAAGCCAATCGCCATCAAGCCAAAGAATACCCACTCGGTGTAAATGACTCGGGTGAAGAGTGCCCTAAAAGTCCCAGTGAGAACGAGAATAGAACACCAAGTTGCCTGCAAGAGAATGGCAAAGTGTGGCGTGCGATGCTTGGGGTGAATTGCACCCACCCATCGGAACAGCAGGCCATCCCGCGCCATGGAGTAGTAGACCCGTGGGCCGGCCAATACTATGCCGCTGAGTGCACCGAAGGTCGAAAACATGACTATGGCTGACATCATTCCACCACCGCCGGACCCCAACAACAGATCCGCAGCGTCAGCTGCAACGCGAGTTGACGATGCGACGGTATCCAAAGGAAGAACGTATAGATACACCGTGTTCATGGCGATGTAACACGTGGTAACGACTGTAATGCCAATGAGCAGCGCCCGGGGAATCGTGCGGCGGGAATCTATCGTCTCCTCAGAACTGTACGTCACCATATGCCAGCCACCGAAAGCAAACAGGCCTGCCACCAACGCTGTCAGGAAGTCACTCAGTGAGATATCGCGGGCCACTGCCTCGCCGGCCACGAAATGCTCGGGGAGGCTTGAACCAAGTGTGAAGCCCAACACGATTATGAGCCCGATAGCCAACAACTTCCCCACTGTGAAAAGAGCCTGTAAAGTGCTTCCGTGCTTCACACCGAGGTAGTTGACACCAGATAGCACCAGAATGACGGCGACCGCTACAGCCTTGATACCGCTATCATCCAACGGCACGAAATAGGCAGTATACCTGGCGAATACGACAGCGATTGCCGCGATGATCCCGGAATGCATGATCCAAAACATCGCCCATCCCCACAAGAAGCCGGCAGCCGGGTTGAACGCTTCCCGCAAGTAGACATACACGCCGCCAGTTTCCGTGAATGTCGACGCCAGCTCCGCGCAGACGAGCGCACCTATCATCGTCAGCACTCCTGAGACCAGCCAGACCAATAAGACGCCCGCAATCGATGGAACGTCCCCTGTTATCTCAGATGGTTGTACGAAGATGGACGCACCGATGATCGTCCCGACGACCATGGCCGTGGCATGAGGTAGTCGAATCGCCTGCCGAAGCTTGGCTGAGGACGGCGCAGTCACTGTCCCAAACGGAAGGGGAGTCTCCCGATCGCCAAGCGCTACTGTGCCCTGATTCTACGGACCACCATGTCTCCCATATCAGACGTGGCAACACCGCTGCGGGCGTCGGCCGAGGGCACCTCGCCGCTCATGAGTAGATCGGCCACAGCATTTTCAATTCGGGCGGCAGCACTAGTCTCACCAAGGAAATCGAGCATCATGCTGACCGCCCCAATCGACCCCAGTGGGCACGCCACATTCTTTCCGGCGTGCTTGGGTGCTGATCCGTGGATTGGCTCAAACATCGATGTCTTTCCGGGGTGGATGTTGCCGGACGCTGCAATGCCCATACCGCCTTGAAGCATCGAACCGAGATCGGTAATGATGTCACCGAACATGTTCGTAGTCACCACGACGTCGAACCACTCCGGGTTCTTGACCATCCACATGCAACATGCATCGACGTAGGCATGATCGGTTTCAACTGCGGGGAATTCGGCCGCCATCTCAGAGAATACTCGGGTCCAGATATCCTGGGGCCTCAGAGCGTTCGCCTTGTCTACCAGTGTAACCTTGGCTTCGTGACCCCGGCCTTTCTCCTTGGCTCGCCTTTGAGCCAGCTCAAAAGCATAACGTATCGCCCGCTCGCATCCCTTCCAGGTGTATACACCATTCACAAGGGCGACTTCGTCGGGAGTGCCTTTCTTCAAGTGCCCACCGATCTGAGCGTAGAAGCCCTCGGTGTTCTCGCGGACCACTATGAAATCGATGTCCTCTGGCCCTTTGTCCTTCAGAGGGCAGAGATGCTCGGCATATAGTTTGATGGGGCGTAGGTTGATGTACAGATCGAGACCGAACCGCAGCCCTAGAATCACAGAGCGCTCAACCAGACCTGTCTCAACATCAGGATGTCCGATGGCGCCGAGAAGCACCGCGTCCAAAGTACGCCACTCGTCGATAACCGAATCCGAAACCAACTCTTTCGTCTTGAGGTAGTGCTCACCGCTATGGGGATACTCTACGAGCTTACACTGGAATCCGTCCATAGCGGCAACCGCCTCCAGCACCTTGACGCCTTCTTTATTCACCTCCGGGCCAATCCCGTCGCCCGGAATCACACCTATGTCATAAGATCTCATTCCAATCTCCAGACCGAATAATTCGTGACCACCCCCTCTTCCACTGTCCCGATCGCTCATCGTGGAGCCAACATGGCGTCACAGCCTCGGCCTCACAAGTGCCGCGGCAGTTTCCTGACTCTGATTCTGGTGCCAAGCCTGCTAGATAGGCATCTTTAGTATACATATTGTCAGGGTATCGCTCGCAACTCCCAGAAGACCCAGATGCAATGTGGGAGATGCCGGCGTCAGACGACCGATACAGGCCGAAGGGTGACGGGCTACAAAGCGACGGAGTTACTCGACTGCCCCCGACAATCCGGTCGCGCGAGCGTTTCTTGATCCCACGTCGAAGCACCAACGAATAGGGAGATAAGTGTGACAGTTCCCACGGAAGAACGGCTCGTATACGATTGGTCCGCCCCCGATGCGGATGATTCGCCACGGCCGAAGCTGGCGATGCTGGACGACGAGACCCTGCGTGACGGGCTGCAGAGCCCCTCCGTGACCGACCCTCCAACAGATGTGAAGATCAGAATCCTTCATCTGATGGACAGTCTCGGCATCGAGACAGCGGACATTGGCCTCCCTGGCTCCGGACCACGGCAGAGAGACGCGGTGGAACGTTTGTGCCGAGAGATCGCCAGCCAGAAGCTCAGCATCAAGGCCAATTGCGCGGCGCGCACGATGATAGTGGACATTCAGCCGATAGCCGACGTGGTGCAACAGACCGGTGTCCCCATTGAAGCTTGCGTCTTCATCGGAAGCAGCCCAATCAGGCAATACGCAGAAGAGTGGGACTTGGAGCACATACTGAGACATACTCGCGAGGCGGTGGAATTCGCAGTGCGGGAGGGCCTCGAGGTCATGTATGTCACTGAGGACACGATTCGCGCGAACCCCAGTGACCTCCGGTTGCTGCTGAGTGCTGGGGTCGAGGCCGGGGCCGGTCGCGTCTGCCTGTGCGATACGGTGGGGGCTGCAATCCCCAAAGGGGTCGTCAACTTGGTGACCTGGGTCAGAGAGCTCCTGGACGAACTCGGTGTCGGCGACAAGGTTGGCATAGACTGGCACGGTCACCGCGACCGGGGGCTCGATGTGGCCAACACGCTCGCTGCACTGGAGGCCGGCGCAACACGGGTACACGGAACTGCACTCGGTATCGGAGAGCGCGTTGGCAATACGCCCATGGAGCAACTGCTGGTGAACCTAAAGCTCCTGGGATGGCGGGACGACGATCTAACGTCACTGCCCGACTACGTCGACACCGTATCGAAGGCCGTAGACGTGCCGATCCCGTTCAACACTCCGATCATAGGTCGAGACGCCTTCCGCACCGCAACTGGAGTACATGCAGCTGCAGTCATCAAAGCCAAACGGAAGGGTCAATCCTGGCTCGCCGATCGCGTTTATTCGGGAGTCCCCGCAAGCTGGATCGGCCGCGAACAGGAGATCGAGATCGGACACATGTCAGGTGCATCAAACGTCATGTACTACCTGAAGACACGTGATCTCCCCAACACACAAGAGGTAGTCGAGGCGGTGTTAGCTGCCGCCAAGGAATCGGAGCGATTGCTGACCGATGAGGAGATCCTCGAAGTGGTCGATTCAGCTACCCGGTGACGCCGACAAACGAGACTTTGGATATCGCTGAGTACCTGCGTCCGACCGACTTCATCGACAGTGAATGTCCGGACATTGTCCAATACGCACATGCTGTCACCGGCCGCGCGACAACGGACGTTGAGAAGGCCGTTGCACTCTACTATGCCGTCCGCGACGGAATCCGCTACGATCCATATACGGTCGACCTCAGCATCAATGGAATGCGAGCTAGCAGCACTCTGAGACGGGGCTCAGCGTTCTGCGTTCCCAAAGCAGTCCTGCTAGCCGCGGCCGCTCGCGCCATCCGGATCCCAAGCCGCCTCGGCTTTGCCGACGTCAAGAACCACTTGGCTTCCGACCGCCTACTCCGCTTGATGCAGACGGACCTCTTTGTATTTCATGGCTACGCCGAGCTGTTTCTAGAGGGTGATTGGGTAAAGGCAACACCCGCGTTTGATAGCTCACTTTGTGAGCGCTTCAACGTAGCTCCGCTCGAGTTCGACGGTTATAACGACTCCGTGTTCCAGCAGTACGATCGTGAAGGCAGTCGATTCATGCATTACGTGTGCGATCGCGGCCGGTTCTCGGACCTACCTCTAGAGGAGATGCGCGCTGCGTTCCAACAGCATTATCCGGCGCTGATGGCCGGAGCCGCTTACAACCTGCCCGGCTCGCTCGAGCACGATATCTCAACAGATTAGAGCAAGCGACTTGCTCACCAGGACTCTTTGTGAGGAAGATGACCAGTGAAGAAGTTCATGTCAGGTAACGAAGCGGTAGCCCGGGGAGCTTGGGAGGCCGGAGTCTCCTTTGCAGCAGGTTATCCGGGAACTCCTAGTACCGAAGTCTTGGAGACGCTTGCCGGCTACACTGAGGTCGAGGCTCAGTGGTCCACCAACGAGAAGGTTGCATTCGACGAGTGCATCGGCGCTGCGTTGGGTGGCGCTCGTTCTATGGTGACGATGAAACATGTCGGACTCAATGTAGCCGCCGATCCGTTCATGGTTTTCCCGTACGCAGGAACCAACGCGGGCTTCGTGGCGCTCGTGGCAGACGACCCTGGCATGTATTCGTCGCAAAACGAGCAGGACAGCCGTTACTTCGCCAAGATTGCAAAAGTGCCGTTGTTGGAGCCTTCCGATGCCATGGAAGCACTGACCATGGCAAGGGATGCGTTCAAGTTGAGCGAGCAATTCGAGACTCCTGTAATGTTCCGAACCACGACCCGCTTGGCACATACCAGAGGTGTGGTCGAGACCGGCGACAGAGTCGAAGCGCCTGGCAAGCGTTTCTCCCGTAAGGTGAGTCAGTATGCCATTCCAGTATATGCACGCTTCAGGCGCCCAGAATTGGAGGACAAGCTAAACCGATTGCGCGAATTCGCAGAACGGTTCGAGGGGAACGTAATTGAGGAAGGGAGTGGGGAAATCGGAGTTGTTAGCCATGGGATTCCGTATCAATACGTGAAGGAAGTGCTCCCCGAAGCCACAGTATTCAGACTCGGGATGATATACCCCTTGCCAAAAGAGAAGTTACGAGAATTCTGCTCGCGATTCGAGCGAGTATTTGTAGTTGAGGAAAGTGAAGGCTTCATCGAGCAAGAGATGGCTGGCTTTGGCATCCTCAACGTGATCGGTAAGGAGCAGTTCACCAACATCGGTGAGCTGACAGCAGACTTGGTTGCAAAAGGCCTCAGCTCCATCTCAGCACCGACCGATTATTCGTCGGAAACCACCATTCTGCCCCGCCCACCGGTGCTCTGCCCAGGATGCTCCCACAGAGGTGTACTCAGCACTCTGAAGGAGATGGATGTGTTGGTGACGGGTGACATTGGCTGCTACACCTTGGGATGCCTGCCACCCTACCAGGCTATGCACACCACGTTTTGCATGGGCGCAAGCATCGGCAATGCAACCGGCTTCAACAAGGCCGGCGAGGATCGCGTCGTGGGCCTGATCGGCGATTCGACATTCCTGCACAGCGGCCTACCGAGCCTCATAAGTGCTGTCTACAACCAGGTTCCAACAACCACGATCCTCCTAGACAACAGTACTACCGGCATGACTGGACACCAACAACACCCCGGCACGGGCAGCACACTCAAACACCGGCCGGCGCCAGCGGTTGACTATGAGGCCTTGATCAAATCGATCGGCGTTGAGCATATCGAGGTTGTAGACCCATGGAACCTCGAGGCTACTGAATCCGCGATCAAGTCGGGCCTTAATCATCCCGGTCCTGCGGTGGTCATCGCCAGGCGACGTTGCCGGCTGTTGCCTGAGGAGAAGGCCAAGGAGAAAACACCATTCCAGGTGGATGAAGGGAACTGCATTCAGTGCGAAGATTGCATGGAGACGGGCTGTCCAGCATTGGTGTGGGAGGGCGAAACTCCACAGATTCGTGAATGGGATTGTGCAGGTTGCGCTATGTGCGCTCACTTGTGTCCGGTGGACGCAATCTGCCAGGTGGAGGCGATCACAGATGCCAGTTACTAATATCCTGATAGCCGGCGTCGGCGGTCAAGGCGTAGTACTAGCAAGCGAACTAGTTGCCCTGGCAGCTGTGTCTGCCGGCCACGACACCAAGCAAGGTGAGTTTCACGGCGTCGCCCAACGCGGTGGGGCTGTGTTCAGTCACGTTAGATTTGGTGACCGTGTCTACTCACCAATGACCCGCCGTGGCGAGGTGGACTTCCTGCTCGCTATGGAGAAATTGGAGGCCCTGCGCTACGCACATTTCGTGAGACCCGGCGGTACCATCATAGTGAACGACCACCAGGTGGAACCGATCCGCACTGCAGATCAAAGGCCCTACCCGAAGAATGCACTCGAATTCCTGACGGAGAAGGGATTCGATGTGAAGAAGGTCAAAGCCACAGATATCGCCATCGCACTAGGTAATCACCGAGCCGCTAACACTGTTATGCTCGGCATCCTAGCAGGACAACTGGAAATCCCCGACGAAGTGTGGAGCAAGACGCTGGACGAACGGATCCCCGAACGGTTGCTGGAAGTGAATCGCAAAGCGTTCGAAGCGGGCGGAAAGGCCTAAAGAAACAGACCTATACCGCCATCGTCTTCGTGTACTCCGCGCCGATCTGTCCGGTCCTACAAGCGTCCGATATCATGAACGCTGCTGAGTGTCTCGTCTGGACCATGAGAGCGTCGGTCAGGCTGGCGCCGCATGATTGCTGCACACACTCCATGATTGCCTTTCGGGCCGCTGCGTCTAGCGCAGAGTCGGGCGCAGCCAGCCCACCGACCTCGGTTGGGACTCCTTCCATGGCACCTTGGGCAACTTCGCGACTCTTCAAGCCATGGTCACCGTCTGTCGCAACCTGCCAGGCGACTTTGAGTGCGCTATCCATGGGACCAGAGTAGTCGATCAACCATCCTACTGCGTTGCCAGCATTTACCGGTCTTCCACTCAACAGCATTTGCAGCAGCTGGGGCCAGTGCTCTGGCTTGCTCTTGCGGAACGGCCAATGACAACCTTCCATCCCCGGCACCACCGGCAGCGTCACTTCGGGCATCCCTAACTGTGCATCGTCGGCCGCGACCAGGTAGTGGCAGTGCATTAGCAGTTCGAGCATACCTCCTAGACAGCGTTTGCCGTTCACAAAGCCGACGGAGACCTTGAAATCGTCGCTCAGTCGCCTGGCCGTTTTGGACCATGCGCCAGACACACGCTTTCCCTCTTCCGGATTCTCGAGGGCTGAATAGAACTCACTTGTGTCGGCACCCACCATCTGTGTCGAGAAATGGAAATCACCGGTTACTATTACTCGGTCGATGCCTTCTCCCTGTAGCCAGTCAAGCGCCCGGTTAAGCTCTGCATTCACATCGCTGTTGTAGCTCTCACGACTGATTGTGACTACGCCGACTTGACCGTCATGCTCCGCGTTCACATAGAGCTGCTGCCACTCCGGTGTGTCCATCTTGCTAAACACCTCAGGAAACCAGCTATCACGACCTGCTTCGGGATGCAGCCTGTGATATGCCTCCACCGTGCTCAGCACTCCATCGGCACCAACGCTCCGAGCCGACGCCAGAATCCCGTTGCGGAACTGCGCACACAACTCGCCGATTGCGTTCAGATGTGTCAGATGCCCGCGGTGTTCGTGCAACATGAGGCTGGTCATCTGGAGCAGCGGGCCGAGGATCCACGCCCGGAATTCCTCCATCTCATCCGCTTTGAGCTTCCAATCAACCAGCGGACGGAAGTGATTGGGCGGATACCAGTTCTGCCCCGTGTTTTTGTGCTCGACGAGTTCCGGAGTCGGACTGAACACCTCGCCGTATTCCTCGCTGAGATGATGTAGACATGACCACGTGAGGAAGTTCGCGCCGTGCGCACCGATGGCATCGTGTGCCCTGAACGGGTTTGGACCAAGAAGCTTCCTGACGAGCTTGTCTATCTTCCAGAACGGCATGTTGGCAGCGTGGTGGAATCTCAGGCCGGCTAGCGTCACTCCGCAGAAGAGCACGTCCAAAACGAACGACCAGTTATCGCTCACTGGAACCGGGATCAGCCCCATCGACCAGAGAAGCTGCGTTACAGCCGATGGTTGGGGCTCTACTATTTCCCAGAGTTTGTTGATCTCATGCGGGAACGCAGGATGGGCAATACCGACGCCAAGTTCGGAACTCGGGAAACCGGATGTGACAGACCTGATCTCGATGTTCGGGAAAGAATCCCGGAACACCCCGTAGTGAGTCTTTTTGATGTCGAGAATTTCCGGGATCGCCTCGAGCAAAAACGATGGCTGCAAACGCTGCAAGTCCCGCGGAAGGTTGGCGCCATCGTAGTTGAGCCGGATGATGTTGCCCATGATACGGTTTGCACCATCCAGACCAAAGGCACGCATGAGGCCCGGGTATTGCTTGCCTATTCCATCCGGTGCAGCTGGAAAGTCTAGAGCTACAATTGGCACATCGTATTGCTGTAACCTCGAGCCAAGTTGCATGGTCTTGCCTGCTCCGACGATGCCATTGGCTCCGGATATCACCATTGCGTTCCGGTTACCCGAATTCCCAAAGACCTGATCTACCAGTCCGCCGGTGTCAGCCGGCAATTGGCCACGCTGGAAGATCTCGATGACATTCCCGAGGCCTAATGTCTGGAGAGTCGATTCTCTCATAGTTGTAGTCATGGTCGGGATCCCCTACGAAACCTTGAGGATGGCTGCGATACCGATGTCTCCCGCCGCGCATCCGAAGATCAGCACGTTTCCACCACCCAGGTCCACCGCTTCCTCTAGAGCTTCGATTATCACTCGTGTGAGCGTCGGTCCCTGTGGGTGCCCCCATACCAGGGGGCAACCAGTGTTGTTCATCTTCTGCCAGTCGTAATCCAAAACCTTCGAGAAGATGACGTCGTTCACTGCGAACGGGTTGTGGTTCTTCACCACGGCCATATCGGTCATGGTCATCCCGCACTTGTTCAACAACTTCTGAACGGCGAATGCTGGGGCCTCAGGCATGAGGCTCGGGTGGGTCCTCATTTCCGTCTTGGCAACGAATTGGATGTCGATCTCGGGCCGAGGACTCAAATCCTTCACCCTGTCTTCGCTGGCCACCAACAGTGTTGCCATGCCATCCGAGGCGTGCGTCTGGCTTCCCCCCGTCACGCAGGTATCCAACTCGGGCATGGCCCTCAGACCACCGCGAGTCACCCTGCGCACGCCCAGATCGTCGTCGATGCGGCCCAATGGCCGCCCCTGTACGTTCAGGACTTCGAGCGGCACGAGAACCCGATCCAGAAAACCGGATTCCTTGGCATCGAAGTACTGCTGATAGCGACAGAACGCTACGTCGTCCACTTCGTTACGATCACTGTTGTACTTGCGCGCAGTCTTGCCCGCAGCGGCTATCATTGCATTACCAGTGGCTGGGTCGAATCCGAAGTTGTCCCAGACATCACTGAGTGCATGGGTGCGTTCGTGTGCCCGCCGCTCTGGGAACACCCCCACTGGAGAGTCGCTCGTCCTGTCAAAAGTCAGAACACCTACCACGTCGTATGATCCAGTGCCGACCTCCCCTGCAGCCAGTAGAGTTGCCTGCAGCCCGGTGGCACATGCCTGCTCCACATGGTAGCCGGGGATTCTGTGACCCATGCAACTCGCCACCAACGGAGCATTCCAGAACTTCCAGTGCCATGGGATCGTAGAGCCGATGACGAGGTACTCTAACTCGCTCTTTGGCACCTTCCTCATGCCAAGAATGCGGTTCATTGATTCGCCAGCAAACTGACCGATGTTCACCTCGGCCAGAGCCGACGTCTGCCAGGCGGGGAAGTAGCTGCTTCCCCAAGTGCCGTATGGAATTCTCGCCCTAGGAAGCATCCGATTCTTCTCTCTATGGTTTGTCTATGCCGATGTGCGCTCCCGCGCGAACGTATTTGAGGTCAACGCTAATTTTAACAGCGCGAGATCGCCTGCGCAGGGGACTTCCGTTCGTTTACGGGACGCTCCATCCCGGATCCGAACAGTCGGACCAGACACCTGTCTTCACGTACTAGAGTAAGTTGTTGAATACGAATGCTTTATGGTACCGCGAGGTTGGCATTTAGCTTGCTTATTCAGATCTGGTCCGGAGTGTGTGGGACGACATCTCGTTGCTAGGGGACTAGATGGACGCTTTGCTTCACGACATTCGGTTTGCTCACCGAACCCTGTTGAGAAACCCGACCTTCGCGGCCGTCGCAGTGATTACGCTGGCGCTCGGTATCGGAGCCAACACTGCCATTCTCAGTGTAGCCGATGCCGCTTTGCTGAGGAGACCCAACGTCTCAAGTCCGGATCAGTTGGTCGCATTGTACACGACCTGCCGTAGGGGATCCCCCCGGTGCTCATCCTCCTATCCGGACTACCTCGACTACCGAGACCGATCACGTGCATTTGGTGATGTAGCCGCATACACCTGGACCACTGCTAGCCTCGGTGGCGAGTCGCGATCCCGTTTGCTCACCACCCAACTGACGTCCGGCAACTATTTCTCCATGCTCGGCGTACCACCGGCTTTAGGACGCGTGCTACTACCGGATGACGACGTCATCGATGGGGCAAGACAGGTAGCGGTCCTGAGTTACCGGTTATGGCAAGACCAGTTTGGCGGAGACAGTGCGGTAGTGGGCAACTCTATCCGACTCAACCAAACAACCTACACGATAGTGGGCATCACGCCTGAAGCATTCACCGGGCTACACCTCGACGGTGAGGCAGACATCTACATCCCTCTACTGAGCGGGCCCGCTCTAGGCAGCGATTACGCCGCCGACATGGCCCGGTTCGACAATCGTGGTTCACGTTGGCTCGCCCAGTTGGTGGGCCGGCTGGCAGACGACGCGGCGGTCCCACAAGCACGTGCTGAGATGCTATCGATATCCGAACAGCTGGCCCTGGAAGATCCGGAAGCCCGTGGGCCACGCTCCGTTACCGTGGACGCCATTCGCGGATACATACGGCCACCCGGCTCTCGCGATGAGCTCGTGCAGTTCCTCGTCCTGCTGACTGGTGTCGTCGGATTCTCATTGCTGCTGGCGGCTACGAACGTAGCCAACCTGCTCCTTGCACGAGCCTCGGACCGCCGTCGTGAGATCGGGACCCGCCTAGCCGTGGGAGCCGATCGCGGGCGGCTGGTACGCCAACTGGTGACCGAAAGCCTGGTCCTGGCTCTCCTTGGTGGTGCGCTCGGCCTTCTGGTCGCCGTGTGGGCCCTCGACTTGTTGTCCGGCTTCGAACTGCCCGGAGGCGTCGCAATTGGCTCACTTCCGATCCGCTTGGATGTCCGTGTATTGCTGCTCGCCTTTTCTCTGTCAATCGTGACCGGTCTCTTGTTCGGTTTGCTTCCCGCACTACAGGCGACCCGTGACGACCTGGTAACATCGCTCAAAGGCGAAGCCGTCGAGTTCGCAAAGAGCGGTTGGGGACTTCGAAAGCTCCTTGTTGCAGGACAGGTTGCCCTCTGTCTCGTACTTCTGCTGGGGTCGGCTCTTTTCCTACGAACGCTTAGGAATTCCCTCACTTTCGACCCTGGATTTCGGTCCGAGAACGTGGCTCTCGCCAGCTTCGACCTCTCATTGCTGCACTACGCTCCTGGGACGGGACGGGCGTTTGTGGACGATCTGACCGATCGCGCGGCGCGCCTCCCTGGTGTGGAAGCAGTAAGCATGGGAACTCTCGTCCCGCTCCAACAGGGAGGATTTCGGGGTGCCTTTGTTTCCGTCCCCGGTTACGAACCGGCACCGGATGAGGAATTGCGAGTCGACTACGTGTTTGTGAGTCCTGACTTCTTCACGACACTAGGCACCTCAGTCGTGGATGGACGGGCTTTCAACTCGTTGGACATCGAGGGTGGCAGACCGGTCATCATCGTAAGCGAGACAATGGCCAACCGTTACTGGCCTGGAGGTGGGGCAGTTGGTGACATGGTCGCGTTCGGAGATCTCACATTCGATGTTGTGGGAGTTGCGGCCGACATCAAGTGGCGCAGATTGACCGAGAACGCATCAAACTACGTGTTCCTTCCTCTTGCCCAGTTTCCTTCAGAGCTAGTAGAAGGACCCCTCACGCTCACGATGCGGACTACACGGGGCGGAGAGGAGATTCTACCTGCTATACGAGCCGAGTTTCGTGCACTCAACCCGGACGTTGCCTTGAGCGTACTCCAGACTATGAACGATCGCTTGAGACAGCTGCTCATGCCCCAACGAATGGGTGCGGTCCTTCTCACACTGTTCGGCACTTTGGCTCTACTGCTGGCAGCGCTGGGTATTTACGGTGTCGTTGGATACACCGTTGCCAAGGAGACCCGCACGATCGGAATTCGCATCGCTCTGGGCGCCGGCCGTCGGGAGGTTGTTGCTCTCATCGTACGCGGTATGGCTGCACCTGTTGCCCTCGGACTGGTCACCGGAGTGGCCGCCGCGTTGGCACTGTCTCAAGCAGCGGAGAGCTTCATGTTTGGTGTGAGTTCCAAGGATCCCATCACATTGGCAGCAGTTTCCGTGGTGCTCGGCAGCGTTGCAGTTGTTGCGATGCTGATACCTGCCCGCCGGGCCGTCAGGATCAAACCGATGGAGGCACTGCGGATGGACTAAACGTAGAGACTATTGCTGTATGGTGAAGGTCACCGTATCGGCCGCAACCGTACCCTCGGGTACGTGGGCCCAATCGCCCAGTACTGCAATCACTCGGTGTTCGCCCGGACTCAAACCTTCAATCGAGTATTCCGTCTGGCCACCACCCAGGTGGACTACACCCGCCTGCCCCACCGGGATCGGTACGCCTTGGGGAGACGGGTCTTGATCGATGAACAGATGGTGATGCCCGCTGTTTTCTAGCTGATTACCCGCAGGCACGACCTCTACACCGTGAGCCGCCAAGACGACCTGGACGTCAGGGCCCGCAAGAACGACGCCGTCAGCCGGCTCCAGAATCTCGACCGTTCGAATCTCTGTGTCTCCACGACATGCTGCTAGCAGGAGCCCCAGAGACAGCACAGCTCCCAGGCGTACCGCACGGGCGTCGGTCGCTCTATTTGTATGGGTTGGTTCTTTCATAAGGCCGACAAGTATATGTCAAATACCGTCGATACGCGAGGGGCGCACGGCCAGCCACAAGAGATAACCCCGGGGTGTGGGGCCCCCGGGGTTAACAACACTGCGTCGGCAGGCGCTCCGAAGATCACCGCAACTCGAAGGTTAGCGTCGCCCACTTCGATTCATAACTTATGTCTTCGACCGATGATGGAACCATGTTTATGAATCTCACAAACCACTTACCAGCTGCACCCAGCTGCAGCGTCGCGACACCTTCCGGGTCGGTCCGCGTCTCCATCATGTTCTCACCACCCTCCTGGCCCGCGACCACAAGTTGATTGTCTACGGGGTTCCCATCTACCAGGCAACGTACTTGTAGTGAATCGCCCACGGTGATCGCGTAGGGATTCCCGAGGAGCACTATTTCGGCAGGGTATCCCAGTACAGTCATATAGGTCAGCTCGACTTGCTTCTTCCAAAACTGCCACTTGCTCTTCTGCTTCGTGACCTCGTCACCGACCTGTACCACAGCCTTTACGTGTTTGGAATAACGCTCCCAAACATCTACCTCGAGTTCGTTGTTCTGTCGTCGCGCTTCAAGGACATCGGGGATGCCATCGTGCTCGAGATACTCGTTGAAGTCCGCAGCGGCGAGGCCGAGATCACGAGGTCGCGTCGATGCTCCGATCACATACGTCCCTTCCTCGCCCGTTTCGAATGTCAGAAACGTGGTGTCGCCCTCGGCGAGCCATTGCGTCGTGTCGATGTGTACCCTTCCTGCCGGCGATACCACACTGATGTCGGGCACCCGGTCCCTCGTGATTGAGTTCTCACTCAGGTCAAAGGTGCCGTTCAGGATGGGGACCGTAACCGACGTGTTCGGATCCAAGAAATAGCTGTCGAGCTTGATGTATAGCTCGTGGGCGTAGAGAATCGTCACTGCGCACAGGAGTAGCGTAGACACAAGTACTATGCGGGATCTCATCTTTGCTCCGTGTTGGATGGAGGGTGTCATGTCGACAAAGATACACGCCGTCACGCGAGACAACAGACGGCCTGCTCCATTTGTCCTCAACACGATAGATTAAAGGCCGCCATGTCATTGATATCCCGAATTCGAGCGATCATGACGCTCGGCCAGGGGATGGCCCGAGGCCTGACTGAGCTGACCGCGGGGCCCGACCCGGTAGCCCTGTTCGCCGATTGGTTCGCGAGCGCCAAGCAGGCAGGCCTCATGCTCCCGGAGGCCATGACCGTGGCCACGGCAAGTAGGGAAGGCTCTCCCTCCGCACGCATGATGCTGCTCAAGGCGTTCGGCGCCGACGGATTTGTTTTTTACACGAATTATGAGAGCCGCAAGGCCAGTGAGCTCGAGGAGAACCCGCGGGCAGCTCTCGTCCTGCACTGGCCCACCCTCCAGCGGCAGGTTCGGGTCGAAGGGAGAGTTGAGAGGCTCTCGCCCGAGGATTCGACAGCCTATTTCGACTCGAGACCGCGCGGCAGCCGCATCGGTGCCTGGGCCTCCAAGCAGTCCTCGCCTCTGGAAAACCGAGAGGATCTGGAGCGGCGATTCAAAGAGTCCGAGCAGCAGTTCGCAGACGGGAGAATACCGCTGCCGCCTTATTGGGGAGGGTTCAGGGTCATACCGGAGTTCATCGAGTTCTGGCAGGGCCGCATCAATCGCCTTCACGACCGGCTGCGCTATTCCCGAACGAGTCACGGCTGGACAGTACAGCGCCTATATCCCTAGCTCAACCATCCTTCATCAGTCGTTTGATCAGCTGTATTTGTCCAGCGTGGTACAGATCGTGTGCGGCGATACCATGCATGTGTTCCAAGTAAGTCCACTTTGATTCGGGTGCACGGTGGCTCAATTGTGAAGGGGGAAAGCGCTCGATCGCCTCGCGTAGCAGTTCGTGCTCATTGCGGAGCAGAATCACATCGTCCTTGAGCAGTGCAGCCGTGGGATCCTTCGGCGCAGATGGCCAGTTGGAGGGTTTGCGGGGAAACGAGAGTTTCTTGGAGCGTGTAAGGCGGCGCCGCACGATGTACTTCCAATATGCCGTATGCAGTATCAGCTCCCAGATGTTGTGCCTCTCCGATCCCGGTCTCCACAGCGCTTGCTCAATCGATAGGCCACGCAGTGAACCTCGCAGGGTGGTGCCGTGCCAAGAATGCTGATGGAACGCCTGATCGACCATTTGTAGTAGCAATGGGATACGTGAGTCTGGCTTCTGGTTTGGCATCTCGTGCCCTCAGTATGTGAATCCACCCAAGGGAGACAATTTCAAACGCTCGGACCACATCGCGTGATCGCAAACGCATTGTTTTCCTTCATCGCTTCGGCCTTTGTCATCTTGCCGTCGCAGATCTCCAATATCTCATCGAGTAGCCGCTGGCCTGCAACATCGAGCGAGGTACCTTCGAACATGTCTGAGACGTCGACTTCCATCGTGTCCCCCATCTTCTCCCACGATTCACGATTCCCGGTTATTCGCATGGTGATCATCAAAGGATGATTGATCGTGTGGCCGCCTCCAGTGCTGAAGCTCATTACCTGTGAGCCTGCTGCCGCTATGCCTGTGATGCTCTCCCCTCCGTGACCGGGCGTGTCCATCACCCACAGTCCCGGCTCCTCCCCAATTGGGTGAGCGTATTCGACCGCTCCGACTATGGCCTTGGTACCCCACTTCTGAAGTGCACCGAGCGACTTCTCCTCGATGGTGGTGAGACCACCGGCAATGTTGTCACCGGTAGGTTGGCTGCCGCGAAGATCGACACCGCATGCCAAGATATTCTGCTCGTTTCGCTCAATCATGTGGAGGATCTTGTCTGCGATAGCCGGAGTCTTGGCCTTTGCCTTGATGAGATCCTCACCTCCCATCATCTCCGTCGTCTCAGCAACGATTGCACGGCCACCAGACTCGATGATCCGGTCTGCCACCCACCCGACACAGCGATTGTGAGCCAGCCCGCTCGTCACATCACTGGTGCCGCAATTGATGCCATAGATGGCCTTGCTCAACGGCACGCGCTCCCGTTGCTGGAGGGTGATCGTCCGATTGAACTCCACCGCGGTTCTCAAAGCATGGTCTAGGGCACGGATGGCACCACCATCCTGGCGGATATTCACGACTTCCACCGGCTTGCCGCTCTTCGCCACCTCATGTGCTATCTCATCAGCGGTGCAGCCCTGCTCTTTGAAATGGTCAACCACGACGACCGCTCCAGCATTCGGATTGAGCCCATGACCGACGAGAGTGCGACACGTCTGTGCCAAGTCCGGTGCGATCTGACATCGCCCCAGCGGATGAACCACTGGCACGACATTCTGAACCATATGTGCAACCCGCTCGCACGTAGTGTTGGCATATAGGGTACCACTCAACAGCAAGACGTGGTTGCGGATACCGGCCTGGCCATCCGGTCTCGGGTATCCGTAGAAATAGTCTCTCACGATATGACTCCTGGAGCTTCAACCCCTCATGCCGTCAAATAGGCAGTCGTCAGGGGGATTGCAGATCACCCCTGCCTCGGTTCGATTCAACGTTGTGGACATGAGTGTATTCGCCCTGCCTAATGTCTGCCAACGCCTTCCCAATGTTCAGGCCGTATTTAACGATCTCATCGCCAGCGCTGATCTCGGCAAATGCGAACTTGTGGTTGGCAGGAATGTCCGCTAACAACGTGATGACCGTAGCTCCTTCGCGTCCTTCAATGATGCATTCGATCTCGTCACCTTGGCTTCCGGGTCCGATCAAGTTCGCCACATTGTCATCCGGGTGAATCACTAGTGCTCTCTTCTGCATCCTGTTGTCCTCTCTACTGCAATGCACTACGCCTCGGACATTGTTACATGCGCAAGGCGTAC
>JBDGZZ010000015.1:0-45192 GCA_039588335.1 Gemmatimonadota bacterium
TTCACGACGAGCGGCCGTGCTGCGCGTGAGTTTCGCTATCGGGCGGGAATCAGCATGCTCGGTGTCAACATTGGCGTGGCTGCACCGATGGCGTTCTTTCCCTTCGGCGGATCACGGGGTTCGTTCTTTGGCGACCTCAAGGCGCAAGGACGGGATGCAATAGAGTTCTTTACCGATCAACGTGTTGTGATATCGAGGTGGTAACGATGAGTACAACTGATGGAGCAGCGATCACAGTCAGTTCGGACAAGGTGAGAGCTGATCACCGGCAATACCTCTTTCCCTGTGCACCCCCACTGTACGACGATCCCATAGTCTTGGTTGAAGGTCACGGAACCACGGCTGTTGACGCAGAGGGAAGGGAGTACCTCGACTTCTTCAGCGGTATCCTCACGACGGCAGTGGGCCACTGCCATCCGGAAGTGGTTGAGCGAGTGCGTGAGCAAGTTGGGATTCTAGGGCACACATCGACTCTATATCTCACCGAGAATCAGACGTGTGTGGCGCGGCGGCTGAGTGAGATATCCCCAGGCCAACTCAACAAGTCCTTCTTTACGAACAGTGGTACCGAAGCTGTCGAGACCGCGGTGATGCTGGCGTGTATGCACACGGGTAGAAGTGACGTGATCGCGTTGCGTTATGCGTACTCGGGCCGCAGTATTCTGGCCACCAACCTAACAGGGCACGCAGGATGGCGGCCGCTCGCGTCTCTCATTCCGGGCATCAAACACGCGCTGGCACCGTATCGATATCGTTCGCCGCTGGGTGAGTTAGATGACGATGCCTACCTGGATGCACTGGCCCAGGATCTTGAAGAGACGATTCAAACGACGACAAATGGCAAGCCTGCGGCTTTCATGGCCGAGACGATTCAGGGCGTGGCGGGTTATGTAGTGCCGCCGCCCGGGTACTTCCAACGAATGGCTGAGATCATCCATGCTTATGGTGGCTTGTTCATTTGTGACGAAGTCCAGGCCGGTTTCGGGCGGACGGGAAAGTGGTTTGGCATAGAACACTGGGATGCGGAACCGGACATCATGGTGATGGCTAAAGGAATTGCCAACGGCTTCCCGGTAGGTGCGACAATCACGCGACCAGATATCGCGGACGCCTGGAAGGCAAAGACAATCTCCACCTTCGGCGGAAACCCCATATCCATGGCTGCGGCGGACGCGACGCTTGAGGTGATGGTCCGTGAAGACGTTCCCGGACGTTCCGCCGAACGAGGCCGGCAACTGCGGCGTGGTTTGGAGGAGTTGCAGGAGCAATACGAATGGATCGGTGAAGTACGCGGCATGGGACTAATGCAAGCGCTGGAACTCGTAGAAGATCGGAAGACCAAAGAACCCAGTCGCCGGAACACGCGGGCTGCGATGGAGGCCACCAAGAACGAACAACTGCTGGTGGGAGTCGGAGGTCTGCACGGTAATGTACTACGGCTGGGGCCGTCGATGTTGGTGACCGAAGGCGAGGTCCAAGATGCGCTGGGTCGCCTGGGGCGTGCATTCCAGACTGTGGACGAGCGGAGCTAGAGACCCGTGATAGGAGGCCTACACTGGACTTCGTGGCTCCTGCTGGTTGCAGCTATAGGACCAGGACTGACAATCGTCACGATCTACTACTTCAAGCGCCGCAACGCTCGCAAGGGCGGATAGGATGACATCGGCGGCGATAATCGGCGTGCTCGTCGTGTATGGACTGGTGTTGCTCACAATTGGGTTCTGGGGGAGTCGAGGCTCGGGTAGTGTTGCGGGCTACTACGTCGCAGGCAAGGCACTTCCCTCTTGGGTTATAGCCTTCAGTTCGAACACTACAGGCGAAAGTGCGTGGTTGCTTCTTGGGCTGACGGGGATGGGCTACCTGGTAGGGGTCCACGCTTTGTGGATCGTGTTGGGTGAGGTGACTGGTGTCGCCCTCGCCTGGGTCTTTGTCGGACTTCGGTTCAAAGAGTATACGGATCGCTACGACTCCATAACCGTACCCGACTACCTTGAAGCGAGGTTCAGGGACACGAAGCACGTTATCCGGCTGGTTAGTGTCGTGATCATAATGAGCATGGTGACTGCCTACACCGCCGCTCAACTCACCGCGTCCGGTAAGGCTTTCGGATCGTTCTTGGGCACGAGTTACGAAGCCGGTGTGCTGATTGGGGTTGCCTTCATTCTGTTCTACACCATTGTCGGTGGGTTTAAAGCAGTCGCGTACAACGATCTGTTGCATGGAGTCTTGATGTTCGGCGGGCTACTCTTGCTTCCGATCGTCGGAATCGCAGCAGTGGGTGGGTGGAGTGAACTAACTAGCCAGTTGAGAGCCATCGATCCCACCTTGCTACGGCCAATGGGCGAACTCGGTTGGTCAGTGCCTGGAATTGCGAGTGCAATTGGATTCGTCGGAATCGGATTGGCTTTTCTCGGTGCACCACAACTCTTGACGAGGTTCATATCGGCCAAGAACCGCGGTGAGATCGTGCAGGGGAGCGTGATCGCCGTTATCTGTATCATCGTGTTCGATGTGGGCGCGGTGTTCGCGGGAATGGCCGGGAGAGTCATGTTCGGAGGGTTGGACGACGCCGAGACAATTCTGCCGACCATGAGCGCAGAACTCTTCCCTGCCGTGTTCACCGGCATCTTCCTCGTAATCGTGCTGGCCGCAATTCTGTCTACAGTGGACTCCCTGCTCATCCTCGCGTCTTCAGCCGTTGTGCGGGATGTAGTGCAGAAGGTGTTGAATCCGGACCTCACAGAGCGTCAACTATCGATGTTAGGGAGGCTCACAACCGCTGTCATAGGGATGGGTGCTCTGGCCCTGGCTCTGCCCGAGACGCGAGTGGTGTTCTGGTTCGTGTTGTTCGCATGGTCGGGAATCGCTTCAGCATTTGCTCCGGTTGTTCTTTGTTCACTCTTTTGGGCAGGCACGACCAAAGCTGGAGTCATTGCCGGGATGATTGCTGGCTTCCTTACGACTGTGTTATGGGTTCTGTTGCTCAAAGAACGGTTCTACGATCTGTACGAAATGATACCCGGGTTTTTCGCTGGATTCATTGCGACCATAGGAGTCAGCTTTTTCACGAAGCCGCCCGACGGGGCCGCAGATGAGTTGGACGCGGTACGACGGGCTATCGAGTGAGGGGGAACGGATGCCAGAGAGTACTCGCCGAGAATTCCTTGAATCGGGAGCTACACTAGCCGCGGCCTTGGGGTTGGGACTCACCGGTGACGCGACACTCAGACACTCGCGGCTGCAATCCAGTTCCGGCCCCGGTCCCGACTTGATACTAGTGAACGGGAGGGTCTACACGGTAGATCGCTCTCTGCCCGTAGCCGAGGCGTTCGCGGTCAAGGGAGATCGATTCATTGCGGTTGGGAGTAATGACGATATTCGCGGCCTGGCAACCGCTGACACCGAGATCATCGATGCCGGCGGGATGATAGTCGTTCCAGGGTTCATCGATGCACATTCGCACCCTGCATACGGCGGTATATACGAACTGGCACAGGTAAACTGTGACCTGCGGTCGATTGCCGATATTCAGGCAGCCCTCAGGCAACGCGCCTCGCAGACTCCATCTGGCGAGTGGGTGCTCGGCTTCAAGTACGATGACACCAAGGTACGCGACGGGCGCAGGATCAACCGCAAGGATCTGGATGAGGCGGTGCCAAACCATCCGGTTCAAGTAACGCATCGCGGTGGCCACACGGCATGGTACAATAGCCTGGCGTTTGAGTTGGCGGGCATCACAGCGGATACGCCTGACCCTCCGGGCGGCAAGATCTACAAAGATGGAAACGAACTGAACGGTCTGGTCGCCGAACTCGCGACAGCTCCGTTAGAGCGACTCATTCCGTCGGACACCAGCAGGGAACAACGCCAGGAAGGAGTGAAGCTCATCACGGAGCTCATGAGTGCAGCAGGCCTCACATCGGTAACGGATGCCGGAACTTCCGTCGGCTATGCTACCGCCTATCAGGATGCGTACCTGGCCGGTGAGTTGAAATGTCGCGTATACATGATGATGAGTGCGGGGTCTGCGTACTGGGGGATGCGATCATCGGGAACCTATACTGGACTCGGCGACGAATGGCTTCGCGTTGGCGGGGTCAAGTTCCTCGCCGATGGTTCAGCATCGGAACGGACCATGCGAATGAGCACTCCGTACATCGGACGGCCAGATGACTACGGAATTCTCACCATGACCCAGGAGGAGATCCACGAAGCCGTTGAAGAGGCCCACAGAAATCGTTGGCAAGTCGGAATCCATGCAAACGGCGACGTAGCAATCGACATGGTCTTGAACGCCTACGAGCGCGTGCAGGAGAGGTGGCCTCGTTCCGATCCTCGGCATAGACTCGAGCACTGTTCGTTGGTGAATCCCGATCTGCTGCGACGAATCAAGGTGGCAGGCGCAATCCCGACTCCGTTTTACACGTACGTGCACTACCACGGCAACAAATGGGTCGAGTACGGAGCGGAGAAGATGCGTTGGATGTTTGCACACGGATCCTTCTTCGAGTATGAGATTCCAGTAGCGGCTGCGTCGGATTACATACCCGGCCCGTTCGAGCCTTTGATGGCCATTCAGAGCATGGTGACGCGCAAGGACTTCGACGGACGAGTCTGGGGTCCAAATCAGAGAATCGCCGTCGACCAGGCACTTCGTGTGTGTACGATCAATGCCGCCCACGCCTCGTTTGAAGAAGACATCAAGGGCTCGATCTCTGCCGGAAAGCTGGCGGACTTTGTATTGCTTGCGGAAGATTTCCACGACGTTGAGCCCGACCGCATCAAGGAGATAGCCGTGGTCCGCACCGTCGTTGGGGGGGAGACGGTGCACGAAGCGTGAGGGCCGACAACTAACCGGCCCTCAGCTCGGCTCACGGGGCTCACTCCCTCGTGCTTGTAGTAGATATGAGCCGGGGTATCCAGCGCCTTCTCCAATCTCAGCGCGCGGTACATGGACGTAGGCCGCTACGGTTTGTAGATGTCTCGTACCGGCTCGGGAATCTCAACCCATCGTTCGGCACTCACTTCCTGTCCGATCAGACTCACGGGGAAGAGAACCGAGAGAAAATCCGGTGTAACCGGTTCCTTGGTGCCAGGATGGAGTACTGGTTCGGGAGGCGTCGGCATGTCGGCGTTGATACTGTACCAAGCCTTGGGGAGCCGAAGTTGTCCAGCATGCACTTGTGCTTATTACTCACGTCGGATCTCTGTATAAGATGGCCTGTAATCAGGTCCGCATCGGACCATGAAACACCATGGGGACCGTTTCGCAAGACGTACGGGCGAGGCGTGTCTGACCAGAGCTAAAGGATACCATTCCGACCGATAGAAGTTGGGTTAACTTAGTTGACCGGATATCTCGTCTAACCAGATACCACCTGCTCGGAGAAACAGATGCTCTCAGCTGCGTTGAGATACTCACTTCTTTCAGTGTTCCTGATCGGTGTCACATCACAGGCGGCCTTGGCCCAGGGGAATGTACCGACACCCGAGTCTGTTCTTGGCTTTGAGGTGGGAGCCGATTTTCACCTGGCGTCATACGATGAATCGTTAGAGTACTTCCGCGTGCTGGCGGATGTCAGCGATCGTGTGGAGCTGGTCGAAGTTGGCCGGACGTCCGAAGGCCGCCAGTGGTATGTGGCTCTAGTGTCTTCAGCTGAAAACCTACGCAACTTGCAGCGCTACAAGGAGATCTCGCAGCGTCTGGCCCATCCCGCCGGTATGACGGACGCGGAAGCCAGAAGTCTAGCTGCTGAAGGTAAAGCAATCGTCCACATCGACGGGGGGTTGCACGCGACAGAAGTGGCCCACGCTCAGCACACCATCCAGCTCGCCTACGATTTGGCCGGCGGTGCCGAAGATCCAGAGATACGGTCCATACTAGACGACGTTATTCTCCTCCTTTGGTTCTCGATCAATCCAGATGGCCAGAACATGGTAGCGGAGTGGTACGACTCGAACGTCGGTACGTCATACGAAGTCGCTTCCATGCCCAAGTTGTATCAGAAGTATGTGGGGCACGACAACAACCGCGACGGTTACATGCTCAACATGATCGAGTCGCGAGTCGTTACCAGAGTGGTCCGCGAGTGGGAGCCACAGGTTCTCTATAACCACCATCAGACGGCGCCGTTCCCGGCGCGCATTTGGATTCCACCGTTTGCTGAGCCCGTATCCGAGCACGTTCATCCACTAATGTGGCGCACGGTAAACCTGATCGGCATGGCGATGGCTCAGGCCTTGGAGGAACGGGGACAGAGAGGGGCGATGCACATGGGGACCGGTTTCGACGACTGGTACCCCGGCTTCATGGACCACGCGAACAGCTTTCACAATGTTGCTTCACTGCTGACCGAGACCGGTTTGTACCGATATGCCACGCCGCACTTCTACACCGTGAGTGACTTTCCAAGCAGAGCACGCGACCTTCGTCCGCAATCGCTGTACTCGAGTCCGTGGGCCGGAGGCTGGTGGCGTTTGCGTGACGCCGTTGACTACATGCTGACCGCATCGATCTCGGTGCTGGACGTTGCCGCGAAATACAAGCACGACTTGCTGTACAACCGCTACCAGGCGGGTCGAGACGTGATCGCTACATATACGGATGGTCCACCCTACGCCTACTTCATTCCGCAGGACCAGCGCGATCCCGTTGCTGCAGTGGAGCTGTTGCGAAGACTGGCATTCAACGGCATAGAGGTGTCACAGCTCGAGAGCAGCATCCAACTTGAGGGACAGACGTACCCGGCGGGCACTTGGGTAATCCCAATGGATCAGCCGTTTGGCAACTTTGTGCGGCAGCTCATGGATGTGCAGGAATATCCGGACCTCAGAGAATACCCGGAGGGACCGCCGGATCAGCCCTACGACATTGCCGGCTGGACTCTACCATACCAGATGGATGTGCGCGTGGTCGAAGCTGCGGTGCCCCTGACCGCTCGAGTGCGAGAGGCAATGACGCCGGTGAGAGGAGACTCCGTCACCTGGGATGCCGGTGTCGGCGATGCGGCACCTTTTGACATGCCCCCGGGCGTCGGATTCAACAGCAACCCCGTGGCTGCCGGGATCGTTCCTCCACATGGGCGAGCAACCGGTAGCGGCTCAGCCCTGGTGGTCGATGCAGCGCAAAACAATTCGTTCCGCGCGATCAATCGCGCCTGGAGGGAAGGTGGCCAGGTGCGATTTCTTCCGGGAACGCCAGGGCAGAATGGCGCTGGTGGGAGCAGTGGAAAGTGGGTGATCTCCAACATCGGTCAATCGGTGATGAACGCGATGGTGCGGGAGTACGCCCTACAGGCAGAACGTGGTAGTGCTTCGGGAAGTCCGGTGCGCCGCCCGCGGATCGGCTTGTTCCGTCCCTGGCGCGCAAGCATGGATGAGGGATGGACCCGCTGGCTTTTCGAGATGTACGGTTTCGATTTCACTAGCGTCTACAACCACGACCTGATCGCCGGTGAACTTGGGAGCCGGTACGACGTGATTGTCATCGCTGACATGTCGGGCTCGCAGATAACGGACGGCTTTGCAAAAGGGTCTGTACCGCCACGTTATGCAGGTGGAATCGGGAATGAGGGTGTGCGCAATCTGGACGAATTCGTGAAAGGGGGCGGCACTCTGGTTACTTGGAATGCGAGTAGTCGGTTTGCGATCGACGCCCTGCACCTATCGGTCAAGAACGTTGTGGCCGACGTCGATAGGGAGGAGTTCTTCCTGTCGGGATCGATCGTGTCGATGGTGGTGGATCCATCGCATCCGGTAATGTCCGGGATGCCGAACCCCGGAAAGATCTTTGTCAGCCGCAGCCCCGTGTTCACCGTGGAAGATGACTTTCAGGGAACGGCGATGGCGAAGTACAGCAAGGCCGGTTCCCCACTATTGTCGGGTTACCTCTTGGGCGAAGACTACCTGCAGGGATATGCGAGTGCACTCGATGCGAAGCACGGTGACGGACATGTGATTCTACTGGGAATGAAACCCCAGTGGAGAGGGCAACCGTTCGGAAACTTTCGCGTGCTCTTCAATGCGGCTCTTTATTCGAGTGTCGTGGCCGGGGCTGCACCGGAGAATGCCGAGTTCTGGGCGGCGCCAGAAGAAGAGGAGGAAGCAGAGAAGGAAGAGACCAACTCGAGGCGATAGGCGAGGGTCTGGTCTTTCCGCTGACCATTCTTGTCTCGAGGGCGAATCGAACGGCGATAAGTCATTGTGGGATAGCTACTTAGATGTCAACACCACGGTTCACCTGACGCGAAATGGGGTGGCCTGATATGATCTGGGGCGTCCTGTGGCGGCCTCGACCGATGTCATCCAAGGCCAATTCACGTGGTCCCGCTCCATCCGGCTATATTGAACAACGTGTTGATATACAGACTATTATGACGAACAGGGGCGTGCTCATGGCCAAGTCCACCATAATCCGCACGGTGATTCAAGCCGCCACGGCCGTTGTCGTATTGGGTCTCCTTGCTTGCGGCGGCTACATCAAGCAGGAACAGTACGATAGCGATCTCGCGCAGATGCGTGATGAACTCAGTACCGAGATGCAGGCCGGTGATCAACAGGTCAGCGACGCTGCCAACCGGAGGATGGATGGGCTGGAGGGGCAACTGCAGTCGATTCAGAATGACCTGCAAACCCTCTCCTCTGAGTTTGACGCAAAGATGGTGCAGATGGAAGGACGTCTTTATGTGGATATGCCCGTGCGCTTTTTGTTCGACAATGCGACTCTCCGCGACAGCGACAAACCTGCACTCGACCGATTTGCCATGGTTATCAGGGAGCACCATCCTGGTGTCATTGTTACCGTCGAAGGGTTCACCGATCCGGCGGGAGAAGAGGAGTACAACCAGTGGCTAGGTCAACAGCGGGCCAATGCCGTGCGAGAGTACCTGATCCAACAGGGCGGAATGAACGGCGACAATCTCAGGGCTGTCAGCTATGGCGAGGCATCCAACCGTCAGGTCCGGCCCGGTGCGTGGGGTGACGAAGGCGTGGACAACCGTAGAGTCGGACTGGTGATAGAGTACGCTGGATCGTGAGTTGACCGGCTTGGTGTCCAGGGGCCGTACAACAACGACGAAGGGCGAGGTTCCTGAATGGAACCTCACCCTTTGATTATCCTGGTCGCTACCGCACCTACGTCTGACCTGCGGCGATCGGAATCCTGATTCGGGATCCTTCCCACTCGAGAACCAGTACAGCTCCTCCATTGTCGCTAGGTTCAGTGCGAAACGTCATGGTCTCAACATGATCCTCGGGCCGTTCCCGTTCGATGACGGCTTGCCCCAGTTCCTGTCTCCGCACCTTGTAGTTGTATTCGGCAATGTGTCCCCACTGAGTGATCGACCGATTGATGATCACATGCCACTCATCTTCACCCGGCACCGTGTAAAGAGAGTAGCTCCCCTTCGGCACCGCGATCCCGGCCACGGTGATGGGAACGGTAGTATGTATCATCGTGGGCTCATTTGCGCCCGTCCGCCACAGCTTGCCGTACGGAACGTCTCGACCCCCTATCATCGTACGGCCGCGCGCTGAAGGTCGTCCATAACAGATCTTTACCGGACCACCGGCCACAGTGAACGAGATGGAGTCCAGCGGGCTGATTCTCCCCTCTACCGCCATTTCCATCACGATACAGGATGTGTCGGGGCCGATAGCAGGCAGGGTGATTCCAGGCTCGAAGCCCGCCGTACTAGCGAGAGAGTACAACAGCAGATAGCCGGTCGTGCTCACGGAACCTCCATAAATGCGGGCACAAACTCCTCCTCTCCCACCACTGGGCTAATGTAGCTCAGGTGACGAGTCTTCGCACGAAACAAGGTGTCTCCCTCCTAATAACCAATTCGGGCAAAAAAGTTTCGGCAGGCCCAACCGGTAGGTCGCTGAGGCACAAATGGAACATCACGGGTGTTCCTGTCGTAAAGGAGACTGTTGACCTAGATACAGGTAGTGGCCGGAATGTGTCTCTAATAACGATGAGTCGCCGACCGCTGTCTCAGATTGGGATGACGTCGGCTGTGAGAAGGTATGGTGCGGTAACGTTCCCGGATTTGAAGCGCAGTTGGCGTGTGACCCTACTTGCCGAGTGCACAATTCGCATGCAGGTCCGTTTGCGGACACCCTTATGAGGCATGACTGAGATCATAGACCGCTTGAATGTTGCCCTAGCTGGGCAGTACCGGCTCGAGCATCAACTCGCCAGAGGCGGGGCTTCGATCGTGTTCGTTGCCCAAGATCTCAAGCACGACCGGAGGGTGGCGCTCAAGGTGCTGCGACCCGACATCGCGTCAGCCCTGGGGGCGGACCGCTTTTTGCGCGAGATCAAGATCGCCGCCCAGTTGTCGCACCCCCACATTCTACCGGTGCATGACTCGGGTGAAGCCGACGGGTTCCTATATTATGTGATGCCCCTGGTCGAGGGCGAGTCCTTACGACAGCGTCTCTCACGCGAGCACATCCTGTCGATTCCTGACACTGTACACTTGTTACGCGATGTGCTGGACGCGCTGGACCACGCTCACCAACGCGGTGTTGTACACCGTGACATCAAGCCGGACAACGTGATGCTTTCGGGCCGCCACGCGCTGGTCACTGATTTCGGTGTCGCCAAGGGACTGAGCGCAGCGACGGCTTCCACGCATGGCGACACTCTTGGTGTCGCGATCGGCACGCCAGCATATATGTCGCCGGAGCAGGCGGCCGCCGACCCCGCCATCGATCACCGTGCGGACATCTACTCCGTAGGAGCCTTGAGTTACGAGATGCTCTCCGGGAGACCCCCATTCAGGGGAGACTCTCCACAGGCGATTCTGGCTGCACATGTCACAGAGGACCCCGCACCAGTGACCGATGAGCGCGTCGGGGTGCCGCCCGAGTTGGCGGAACTGGTGATGAGGTGCCTGGAGAAACAACCGGCCGACCGGTGGCAGACTGCGGAACACGTGCTTACGCACCTCGCATCTGCAGCGACACCGAGTGATGCAACAGGTGCGGTCCCGACGACCCTGGCCATGCTGCCGTTTGCCGGTAACCGATACCGCAGGCGCATTGGTCTCACGGCCATGATCGTGGTGGTCCTGATGCTGGTGGTGGCATGGTTCGTACGTGAGACAGGTCCGGCGGCAGATTCGCGGCCAGTCTTGGTGGTGTTGCCGTTCAACAATCTCGGTCCAACCGACGACGAATACTTCGCCAATGGGATTACCGATGCCATTACGGCTAGATTGGCCAGCCTCGGCGGTTTAGGGGTCATATCACGGACGACTGCGGTTCAATTCCAGGACAGTGACAAAACGCCGCAGGAGATCGCTTCCGAAGTCGGAGCCGACTACGTGTTGGAAGGCACCATTCAACGCGAACGGCCGTCCGATCCTCAGAGTAGGGTACGCATCATTCCTCAGTTGATCCGCGCGTCCGACGATACACACGTGTGGGCGAATACGTACGATGAAGACATGACCGAGGTATTCCAGGTTCAATCTGATATTGCCGAGCTGGTCGCGCGGGCCATGGATCTAACACTGCTCGAACCGGAGCGGCGCTCGTGGGCTGCCAGGCCCACAGAGAATGTTGAGGCTTACGACTACTACCTGAGAGGGCACGATTATCTGGAGGGTACCAGGGGTTCGGGGGACGCAAATGCCCGTCGCATTGCAGTTGACATGTTCGAACAGGCAATTGCACTTGACAGTAATTTCGCCTTGGCATACGCGGAGCTGTCCCTGGCTCACGTCTGGCTGTTTCGGTATTTCGTGGATCCGACCAATGAACGGCTGGCGCAGTCCAAGGCCGCCGTTGACCGGGCGCTTGCTCTTGATGCCGATCTGCCCGCGGCGCACATGGCTTTGGGACATTACTACTATTGGGGTGCTGTTCCAGATCCAGATCTTGCCCTTGATGAGTTCATGCTGGTCGCTTTACGTGAGCCCAACAATGCCTATGCCCGTTCTCTCGTTGGTGTCCTGCAGGCGGCCAGGGGAGAGTGGGATGAGGCACTCGAGAATGCCGCCCTGGCTGCCGACCTTGATCCCAGGGAGCCAGAGTGGGCAGCCGGCGCTGGATCGTTCTACCTGCTTGCGCGGCGGTACGCTGATGCGGAGAAATATCTGAATCGCAGCCTGGCGCTTGCACCGGACCTATTTGGGGCGCACGTGAACAAGATAGCGCTGTATTTGCGTTGGCAGGGCGACGAGGTGCGGGCAAGGGAAGCTGTGAGAGATATGGGAGATCGGGTTACGGCAGGCCAAGTGGCCATGGCCCTGGTTGAGGTAGCGCCAGTGCTGGTCGCGAGCGGCGACTACGACACCCTCTTTACACAACTCACACCGGCATCGATCAGTGGTCCATTCCCGTTCGACTACCTGTATGTCAAGGCCGAATTCTCCCGGTTGAGGAATCAGCCAGCACAGGCTAGGGTCTACTACGACTCGCTGTTGACGGTGCTCGATCAACTTCCCGAGGAGCGGGCTGACGATCCCGTCGTGAACGCCTTGTTTGGGCTGGCACATGCGGGCCTGGGTCAAAAGACCAAGGCAATTCAGCGAGCCAACATGATTGAGTCGCTGGTTGCTGCCGGAGATGACGGATTGCGCTCCAGCAGTATGGTGATGTCTCTCGTTGGGATCTACGCGTTGGTGGGGAATTACGACGCAGCGATAGACAACATTCAGCACTTGCTTGCGGTGCCTTCGCTTTTGTCGGTCCCTTACCTTCGGATCGAGAAGTTCCCGGGCAATTTGAAGCAGCACCCCCGGTTTCAGGCAATCGTCAACGATGTCGTAACGCAGCCCAACGCGTCCTAGCCGCTACGGCACTCATAGTTGGCGATACGACATGGAATGGGGAGTCGGCCAAGATAATTTCTACGAGCGGCACGTTCAGGCTGGAAGGAACAGGAACTCCCGCCGGATCCCCGGCTGAAATGGAGATGGTGGTGTCCGGTGAAACTCGTATGAGATATGTCCGGGATTCCAAAGAGGGCGTCATGCTGGCTGCGGTGGCTCACGGCGAGGGGAAGGGTCGGTTGCTCTCGTGGGCATGAACATGTCGATGCCGGTGTCTTTGACGATCAAACAGGGCGTTGAGTTACAGCGGTAATAGCAGGCAACGAGGGGCGATGAAGACACACGGGCCATTCATCGCCCCTTTCTTCTCCGCTACTCGCTTCTCAGTACAACCAACGGATCCACCTTCGTCGCCCGTCGTGCTGGAACGTAGGATGCCGCTAGTGCAACGAGGACTATTAGCCCGGAGATGCTGCCGAACGTCAGGGGATCGGTAGCGCTTACCCCGTACAGCAAGCTTGCGACAGCGCGGGACAGTATCAGTGAGGCTCCCAAGCCCACGAGTACACCGATACCCGCGACGGCCATACCCTGGCGCAGAACTAGCTGCAGCACACCCGACGCGGTGGCTCCCAGTGCCATTCGAATCCCGATCTCGTGCCGCCGTTGGTTGGCAGAGTACGACATCACACCGTACACGCCAACAGCGGCCATGGTCAACGCAAGAAAGCCGAAAAAGCCCAGCAGTGCTGCACCCATGCGGCGTGCCCAGAGCGCGTTGCCCAGTATCTGACTCATGGTAGAGACGTTGATCAACGCGATGTCACGGTCCAAACTCCGGATCTCCGCTTGGATCTCCGCCGCGAGGTTCTGTGGATCGTTCGCCGTACGCACGTGAATCACACCGAACGCCGTGGGATTCTGTTCTATCGGGAGATATGCAGCGGGTTGAGGATCCTCGCCGACTTGGACAATGGCGAGTGTAGGTACGATGCCGACCACCTCGACTATCCTGTCCGGCGTGCTGATGAAGCTGAATCGTCTGCCGAGTGCTTCCTCACCCTCCCAATAGCGCCGGGCCATTGCTTCATTGATCACGGCAACGGGGCGGGTATCGCCACGATCGAGTCGGTTGAATCCTCTGCCCCGCAGTATCGGTACTCCCATGGTTTCGAAGTACTCGTCGGTCACGTTGGTGGTGTAGGACATCTTGCCGCGTTGCGACGGATCGTCACCTTCGAGCACGACCGTTTGCTGGAATCCGCCGCCCAATGGGAACGCGTTGGCCACGGCTACGGCCCGGACTCCGGGCGCCGCATTCACGCGTTCGAGAACGTCGCGAAAGTACTGCTGAGTCTGTTGTGGGTCGTAGCCCGCTGAACTGGGATTCACCCCCATCACCATCATGTTCTGTGACTCGAATCCGGGGTCGATGCGCTGGGCTTGTTGCATGCTGCGCAGGAAGAGTCCGGCTCCTATCAGGGCCACGAGCGTGAGTGCGATTTCCGACACCACTAGCAAATGGCGCAGTTTGCTCCGGCCCCATCCTGCAGGCTCCATTCGGCCACCGACCTTCAACGACTCCTGAAGGTCGGCCTGTGAGGTTCGCAATGCCGGCAACAGGCCGAAGAGAAGCCCGGTCAGGACGGAGATGCCGAGGGTGAACACGAGGACACGGACATCCAGTGATAGAGAGATGGCGTCCTGGTTGAGGAATGAAGGCCGGAACGACCACAACAAGTCCCGGCCCCAGTAAGCGACGAGGATCCCAGCAATGCCCCCGGAGAAGGCCACTATTAGGCTCTCGGTAAGCAACTGCCGAATGAGACGGTTGCGGTTGGCTCCCAGGGCTGCCCGAATGCTGATCTCTTTGGCACGAGTAGTACCGCGTGCGAGCAATAGGTTGGCGAGATTCACGCATGCTATGAGCAGTACCAGCCCAACGATCGTCATCAGGACTCCACCGGCGCGCACCATACTCTGCCGTTGGTCGATCCCGATTGCGGCGTCCGCTAGTGATTCCAACCGTACGCTGCGGTTCTCATTGTCATTGGGGTACTCCTGTTGTAACCGGGCCGCTATTGTCTTCAACTCGGCTTCTGCCCCTTCGATCGTGACACCCGGCCCCAGTCGTCCGAACGGAGTGAAGGCGAGGGCGCGCCGCATCTCGAAGAAGCTGACGAAAGCCGGTGGTATGAGTTCCTGGTACATGCTCACCGGCACCCAGATCTGGTCGGGATTTGCCAGTGCGAAAGTGCCCTTGAAGTTGGGAGGCGTTACTCCGACTATCGTGAATGGGTACGAGTTCAGCGTGACTGATCGGCCGATCGCATCGGGATCGGAACCGAACATCTTGGTCCACAGGCTGTGACTGATCACCACCTCCGGGTGGGCACCCAATTCTTGATCCTGAGCACCGGTGAAGTTGAAGGTCCGTCCCCGATGGGCATCGACGCCCAGCACTTCGAAGTAGTTCCCCGAAGCCAACAAGCCGGCGACTTGTTGGGGGTCGTCACCCGGGTTGAGACTGAACTGGAATGGGACGAACGCGGCCAAGCCGGAGAGCGTCTCGCTTTGGTCACGGAAGTCCCTGTAATTGGGATATGACACCGGATTGGCGATTGATCCTCCGGCGATTCCCTCGTCGCTGGTGTACAGATTCACCAACCGCGACGGTTCCTCGACGGGAAGCGGGTTGAGGAAGACCGCATTGATAATCGTGAAGATGGTGGTGTTGGCGCCGATCCCCAGTGCCAGGGATACAATCGCGACCGCCACGAACCCAGGGTTCTTCCGCAGAGTCCGAAGGGCGTAACGAATGTCCTGCAGGAGCGTTTCCATCTGTTCCCTTTCCCGGCGTATTGAAGTTGCTGTTGGATGAGCGACCTGTCGGACAGGTCGATCGAATCTCCCGAGTCGGTCTGGAACAGCAGTAACCAACAGGTCGACCACGGTGCGCACCCAGAGTCCGCCCACACCCAAGACTCCCTTGCTGTCACGAGCGTCGTGGTACGCATCCCGAAATACCTCTTCGAGTTCGCTCGCAGCCACTTGCCGCAGCCTGTGCGAATACGACCGCAACAGCTGCCGGTAGATCCGTTCGGAGACAGAACGCTCGGTCGACGTGCGGTTTGCCCGCATCACGCCTGTCCCGGATCGGATATCAGATTTCCGGCCCGGGCGGTTCCAACCAGAGCAGCCATGCGTGCTGCCTCCGCGGCTGCCACATTCTGACCGTATTTGGTGATGCGGTAGTACCGGCGCCGGTCGTCATCTTGATCCGCAGCGTGCCGCAAGCGCGTGGGGGCGACCAGTCCCTGATGCAGCATCTCCTTAAGAGTCCGGTACAGCGTACCGGGCCCCACGATGGTCCTGCCTCCGGTCCGGCTGGCCACTTCCTTCATGATTCCGTAGCCGTGCAGCGGGCACTCATTGAGGATCAGCAGGATCTCGAAAATCACTGGTCTCAGTGGGATCAAATCTTCAGCTAAGTGTTTGTCAGTCATTGCTTTAGTGAGTTCGCAGTTGGCATGTCCCAGCCTCGAGGTGAGGCATCTGTGTCCACCGGGACATATATCCACCGGCGGATATATTGGACACCTACGGACGGATATGAAGGGAAGTTTCGGGGAGCGGGGAGCTGGGAGCGGATGGTGGGTGACGAGGGCAGTGGAAAGGAAACGGGCGCCCGGTCTAAGACCTGGGCGCCCTCCCCTCCATGCGGAGGAGATCTGTCGCGCAGGGCCGGCGTTGCGCAGCCGACCACCACGGTTCCTGCACCCGACGACACCGTTTTGTTACGGTAAGCCGAGTGTGCTCAACAACACGCAGTCACCGCCCTCTATAGCCACCTCCTCGGCAGTGTGGATGCAATAGAACCATACGGAATCGAGCATTTAGAAACCGTGAATTGGGAATGAAGTAGACGCCCTCGGGTCCGCCCCGTACGAGGCCTACCCAATGGTGAGCTGGACTACTACACTACCCCAACCCAATGGCCCGACTCACCGTCGTCACCGGTCACGCCCCCTCTCGCCTCCTGGAAGCCGCCGCAGAGGGTTTTCTCCAGTCAGGCGAAGCCAATCCAGATACCCCTTTCCCCACACCCGGATATCTCCTTGCCCTGAGGCAGGGTGGCCTGAGGGACGACCTGGTTAGGCTGGCGGCCGAGCGGTGCGTGTCGGGCTGGTTCGACCCGCCGCTCTGTGTCTTCCACGAGTTGCCGTTGTGGCTTGGTGCTACGCAGAAGGTACCTCAGGTCGACTTCGAACGAGCGGCACTCCTCGCCAATGTGGTGCGTCGTGTTGGAGGGAGGATCTTGGGGCGGGTCCGTAGACTCGATTATTTCCTCGATGCGATCGAGCGTTTCTTCGGCGAATTGGCGAGCGAGGGGGTGTCACCCGAACAATACAGCGCTGCGGTAGTCGCGGCCCCGGATAAGGACGATTTCGCACGGGGGCGAGACGAGGAATTGGCAGCGGTCTATCGCCTCTACTGCGAGGAGTTGGAGAAAGGCGGCTTCCGCGATTCGCGGTCGGCGTACTACGATTGCGCACTTGCCATCCGTAACGATCCGGACGGAGTCACCCGGCGTCTGAGCGGACGCCGTGAGGTCCGCTTCCTTGGCCTCGCCGACTTGCGAGGTGGCTGGCGTGCGTTGCTGGGCGCGTTAGTCGAGTCGCCCGCACTGGATCGGATCGTCATCTACGCGGCGCAGCCCCTCGATCTTCCGGCCGGATTCCACTCCGAGTCGATCATTCTCGATGAATCGGATAACAAGGCCGGTCGGTTGTTCCAGCGTCGGGAACGAGTTGCGGACAGCTTCGACGTTCTGGAAGCACCGAGCGTTGAGCGAGAGCTAGGCGAGGTGGCAGGGCGCGTACGAGGGCTACTCGACTCCGGGGTCGCACCGGAACGAATTGCGGTGATCGCGCGAGAGGCGCGGCCATATGTAGAGCTTGTGGTCAGGGCCTTGAAGAAGTTCGGGATACCGGCGACCGCGAGGCGGCGGTTCTCGTACGTTGAGATACCGGTGATCAAGGCATTGACCTCATTGTTCTCTGCTGCAGCCGATGGTTGGTCACGGCGCTCGGTTGTTGAACTCGCCGATCAACCGTACTTCGTGACCAACCTCGACAGCCGGGTGCTCAGTTTCGTCGGCAGCAGGCAAGTCATCTCGGGTTTGAAGCAATGGCGGGACGCGCTTGCCGAGTTGGAGCGGGAGTCTCTGGCTTACGAAGACGACAAGGAATCGCGCTGGCGCAATCGGCCTCCACCCACATCGCTTCGGGTTGCCTCCGTTCGAAAAGCGTTCGGGGATTTTGCCTCGTATGCAGTCCAATTGGACCAGAGCCGCACTCTCCTCGAATGGATCGAGTGGCTCAGGCATTTCGTCGAGACTGATCCATGGCGTATCGGAGAGCGCATATATGACGTGCCGCTTCAACGATTTGATGTTGCCAAGCGAGACTTGACGGCCTGGAGCGGGTTACGGCAAATCTTCGACGAATGGTTGAATGGAGTGAAACGCTGGAGCGGTGCGGAAGATCGGCTGGATGTAGCGCGGTTCAGGGGTCGTATGCAGGAGGTTTTCTCTGGGGACGTTGCCACATGGACCGAGTCACTACGTGGCGTCCAGGTGATGGAGGCGCTCGCCTCCGCGTATCGCACGTTCGATCACGTGTTCATGGTCGGTATGGAGGCCGGCCGGTTTCCGTTACCAGCTCCCACGGTGCCAATACTCGATGAATCGGACCGAGGACACATGCGATCCCGGGGAATACATGTCGATCTGGAGTCGGAATGGGATCAACGTGAACGAGGTCTGTTCCGAGCCCTCATAGGCGGTGCACGCGAGAGCATTTGCCTGAGCTATCCGCGGCTCAATGTGATGGGACAAGAGACCATAAGATCAGCGTTTGTTGATGCACTTGCCGACGTGGCGCACGAGTCGGTGGTGTCGGTGTCTTCAGCCGAAGTACTCATGCCGTCCATGCCGTTGTGCAGTGATCCTGCCACAGTGAACCACGCCGCGCGATCGGCAGAGATCGAGCGGCTGCGCGAAACGGGAAGGCTGTCACAGTACAACGGTGCCATAGAGGACCGAGCATTGCTCGGTTGGCTACAGGAAGCCTTTGGTGCAGAACGCGAATGGAGCCCGACACAACTGGAAGCCTACGCCAAGTGTCCGTGGGCTTACTTCTCTAGTCGTACACTGCGCCTCGAGAAGCTGGAAGACCCAAGTGAGGAGATGGAAGCGACGGTTCAGGGGAGCATCTTCCACGACGCTCTTCGGCGCTTCTTTGGATTGGCGCAAGAACGAGTGGGAGGGCCGGTCTTCCTGCGGCAAAGTGACTATGAGTGGGCAGAGCCGAAGTTAATGGACTCGTTGGACGAGACGCTCGAGGAATTCGCACGCACCACATGGCTTGGTGTACCGACGCTACGTTCGGCCAAACGGCAAGAGCTGGCCCGGGTCCTCAGGCGATACCTCGAGTGGGAAATTCAGTTCCACGAGGACATGTACAACAACAGGAAGAGGATTGCTCCACGGATTCTGCGCACTGCCGTTGTTGAGCACGAGTTGCGGTTCCGCGACCTCATGGTCGAGCGAAATGGCGTTCGGGTCAAGTACCGTGGATCCATTGACCGGGTGGAAGTGGGGATCGATGAGCGCGTTGAGTCACCAGAATCCTACCTGGCAGCGGTCGATTACAAATCGAGCAAAGCCAGCGCGCCAGGAGGGGGTGACAAGGAGGCTTGGGATCAAGGCGTGGTGCTGCAGATACCGCTGTATGCGCACGCTCTCGAGCAGTTACTACCAGGCCGCCGCATCTCCAGCATCGAATACCGTGCCCTCATACAACGCGAGCGTGTGCATGCACTCGAGCTGCACCAAGTCGACAGGAAGACCGGGGTCCGCTACTCGAGTGAAGAAGACAACGCCCGTATGGACTCTGCACTCGATGCTGTCATTGGACATGTACAGCGGATAAGAGCCGGCGAGTTCCCGGCTCGCCCAGCTCCGTCCTGCCAATGCCCACCCTTCTGTCACGGGTGGGAAATTTGCCGCACGGCCGGCGGACCGCGGGTCAAGCGACCGGGACGGTAGGGGTGCAGGACTTCACTCCCGACCAGTGGGAAGCCGTGTCCTCGGTAGATCGACATGTTCTCGTGGCGGCTGGAGCCGGAACTGGTAAAACGAGGACGGTAGTTGGAAGAATGCTGTACCTACTAGGAGCTGACCTCAACGGCGAGCGAATCGAGACACCATGTCGGTTGCCTGACCTGGCCGCGGTCACATTCACCAATCATGCCGCCGCAGACCTGAAAGGCAAGCTGAGAAGCGCCCTACGGAAGGCGGGACGACAGGATGATGCATACCTCATAGACACTGCACGCATTGGCACGATCCACAACTTTTGCAGCGGAATCCTCCGCGAGTTCGCGCTTCACTCGGGGGGGAACCCACATGAAACTGTATTGGATGAAGTGACTGCGAATGCGATCGAATCAGACGCGGTTCGCGATGCGCTGCTTGAGTCACTGGATGAGGCAACGGACCCGGATCTCGAACAGCTCCTGTCCGCGTGGTCGGTTCGCGACGTGGAGCGCATGGTCGCCTCACTCCTCGAGGACGGAGATCGGCTGCGTCTCTACCGCCACACGACTGCCGATCTCACGGCGAACGAGCGAGCTTTGGTGAAGCTGGCCGTCCGCGCCAACCGACTGGTTGATGAGCGACTCGAGCTGTTAGGCGCAATCGACTTCGATCGTATCATTCTGAAGACTCGCGACCTCCTCGAGAACGATAGTCACGTACTGCGACTGCTTCGTAATCGCCTCAGGACGCTGATCATCGACGAGTTCCAAGATGTCGATCCAGTCCAGAAGCAGATAGCCTACCTGTTGGGAGCTCCTTCCGAGAACCGTACAGACACCACACGACTGATGCTGGTTGGGGATCCCAAACAGAGTATCTATCGCTTTCGGCGGGCCGACGTGACCGTGTGGACTCGCGTACAGCGCGAGTTTGAGCACGAGGGATACGGCAACGTCGTTACCCTGAGGCACAACTTTCGAAGTACGGACAACATCCTCGGTTTCGTGGATGCAACGGCCGGGAAACTGCTCGAGAGACCAGGGAACGGTGAGGAGCATGAAGACTTCGAAGTACGGTTTCAAAGTCTGGAAACCGGTACCGCCGAACAGCGTTCGGGCTTGCCGGTGGAACTATTGGCCGTACCGACCAAGCCAGACGGAAAGGACTACAGGGCCCACGATGTTCGTAGGATGGAGGCTGCAGCTGTCGCTGACCGGGCTCGCCGGCTCGTCCAGAATGGGGAAGCAGAATGGGGCGATATGGCTTTGTTGGTTCCCAACTGGAGACACGTAGATCTGTATCGTCAGGCGTTGGAAGCTGTAGGAGGCCGCGCGTTTCCACTCAGAACACTTGGTTTCTTCGAGCAACGGGAGATCATGGACTTGATCCTTGGGCTGGAGGCTATCAGGGATCCATGGGATGACCGGGCCCTACTGGGTTACCTGAGGAGCCCGTTCGTCGGGCTCAAGGACGAGACGCTGTTGCAGCTTGCCAGGCAGTGCGAACTCCCGTATTGGGACGCCGTTGGCGACGCCGACGTGGGGGAGCCCGAGTTGCTGCATTGGGGAGTGGACGTGTTGCGAAGGCACGTGGCAATACGAGATCGGGTGCCGACCGACGAGCTCTTGGAGAGCCTGCTCGATGAAACCGGCTACTTGGCCCATTTGCGGTTGCTCGGCGAAAAGAAATTCCAGGCCATTGCCAACGTTGAGAAGCTGCTACGGCAGGCGCGTTCCTCAGCGTACCTCAGCACGGGCGAGTTTCTCAGGGTGATTAACGACGCGAAGAAACGGGACCGAGAGGAGGGCGAGGTACCGCTCGTCCCCAGTAGCGACGCGGTGACCATATCAACCGTGCACAGTGCCAAGGGTCTGGAGTGGAAAGTCGTGTTCTGGTGTGACATGGTGCAATGGCTTCGTGGTGGTGACGGGAGGGACCTCCTCATGGGGCGCGAACGGGTCGCTCTCAAGGACCCTGAGGGAAAGCTGGAGGAACAACCGGAACACTGGCGTGCACTCAGAGACGAGATAGAACGAGAGGTCTACGCGGAGCGCAAGCGCGTTTGGTATGTAGCGGCCACGAGGGCGGCCGAAAGACTATTTGTGTGCGGGTTGCCGGCTGGAGGTGTGGGCACTCAGTCCTGTAATACTGTATCAGACCACATTTGGTCGACGCTGGGAGACGTTGGAGTTGAGGACGGTGGTGTTTTCGACTACAAAGCCTTGGACGGTGGTGAGTTCCAGGGTGTGGTACGAGTGGTTGATCTAGCTGAAGACGATAGGAGCCGAGGAGCGGTCGACGGCGAACTGAGGGTCGAATCGTTAGATGTTCTAAGCCCGCCTCTGACCACGATCCCAGTACCAGTAGGTGGTCTGAAACGGTCAGCCACCGAGATGCTCACGCACAGTCGCTGTCCGAGGAGACATTGGTTCAAGTATGTAGTTGGGGTTCGGGAGCCGGAGGTGGCTCGCGGGAGCGAAGAGTTCATCGACGCCGTGAAGCGTGGCCACATCGTACATGAAGTCCTCCAGTGGCTCAGTGAGGAAGACGAATTGGACGCGCTCCTAGAGGATGCCATCGGCCGTTGGGACGAGCACGCGCCAGCGCCTGATGTGACCGAGGGAAGACGTTACCGCGAACAGCTGCGGGAAGAAATCAAGGGTGTCGTAGACCATCCCGCATACAGAGAGGTTGCCGATCGCGCCAATGCGAGGCGGGAACTCGGTTTCATGCACATCACTCCACAGGGGACGTTCTTCCACGGGAGCATGGACCTGGTTGCAGCCCATGAGCGAGGCCTCTTAGTCCTGGATGTCAAGACCAGCAACGTCGATGCAGTAACAGCCGAGAGCCACGCGAATCGGTATGCCCTGCAACGCGACGTCTACGTCCAGGGAGCCGAAGAAATCTCCGGTGGGGTAGTGGATCGCTTTGCATTCCAGTTCTCCAGGGCCGGTGTGCAGGTGAGCGAGCGCATAGATGACGACATGAGGGAAGGAATCAGGAACAGGCTGGAGCACATGCTGGCACAGGTCGATAGCGGGGCTGCCCCAGTGACGGACCATCCAGCGGAATGCAAATTCTGCGGTTTCAGGGACGTGGGCTGGTGTGCTGGTGTCGCGTTGCCTGACTCGGAGGCACCCGCCGGAAACGCGCAACTAGACTTCGGCCTATCGTAGACCGGTTGCCGTGCCGTTCCTTACTGCCTCTCACCGACCCTTACCGTCCCTTAGTTTCTTACCCAAGTTCTCGAGCATGTCGCTGGTCAGGGCGGCCAAATCGTAGCTCGGTTGCCAATCCCACTCCCGGCGGGCCGCACTGTCGTCGATGGATTTCGGCCAGGAGTCGGCTATGGCCTGGCGCACCGGGTCTACCTCGTACTCCATCGTGAATTCAGGTATGTGTTTTCGTATCTCGGCGGCTACGATGTCGGGCGTGAAATTAGTTGCCGCTACGTTGAAGGCGTTCCTGTGTTCTAGCCTCGACGGGTCTGCCTCCATCAAATCGATCGCGGCCTTGGTCGCGTCGGGCATGTACATCATGTCGAGACAACAGTCGGGTTTGAGGAAGCACGTGTACCGCTGGTTCCTAATCGCCTCGTAGAAGATCTCGACGGCGTAGTCCGTAGTTCCGCCGCCCGGCGGGGCAACGTACGAGATAATCCCGGGGTATCGGACACCGCGTGTGTCCACGCCAAAGCGGCGATGGTAGTAATCACACAATAACTCACCCGCGACCTTCGTTACGCCGTACATGGTTGTGGGTCGCTGAATCGTATCTTGAGGTGTGCTGTCGATGGGTGTTGTGGGTCCGAATGCTCCTATCGAACTCGGATGGAATACCGCACATCGCGACTCTCGGGCAACCTCCAGCACCTTGTACAGTCCCCCCATGTTCAGTTCCCATGCGACTCGCGGTTTCTCTTCCGCGACTGCCGAGAGCAGTGCGGCGAGGTGAAAGATGGTATCGATGTCGTACCGACGTACTACCTCCTGGACCTGGCGCAATTCGGTGCAGTCGACGTACTGAAATGGTCCCATAGCGTCTGATCCGGGTGATGGTGTCATTCGGATATCTGACGCAACTACCGTCTCGGCGCCGTATCGGTCTCTCAACGCGACAACCAACTCCGACCCGATTTGTCCAAGTGCACCCGTTACCAGGATTCTCTTCACCGTGTCCTCCTGCCGCGACACTTCGCGCGGTTTGAGTCTGTTCGAGAAGGAGTTCTCAGCTCAGCAGCTTGCGTTCCTTGGCCGCCAGCAGGAGTTCATCCGCAAATCTTGGGTCTGCGATCTGAATGAGGGCTTCCACGCGTTCTCGCAGGTTCTTGCCGAACAGGTTGGCTATGCCATGTTCCGTAACCACATAGTGAACGTCCGCTCTGCTGGTAACGACACCTGCGCCCTGTTTCAAGAACGGTACGATGCGTGACATCTCGCCCCCCTTGGCGCTGGCCGGCAGCGCGATGATCGGGCGACCACCCTTGGATCGTGCGGCACCTCTTATGAAGTCTACTTGACCGCCGAATCCCGAGTATATGTATGGTCCGATGGAATCGGAACACACCTGCCCCGTGAGATCTACTTCGATTGCCGAATTAACGGCTACCATGTTCTCATGCTGATGGACGGTGAAGGGATCGTTTACGTAGTCTACCGGGTGTGCTTCGATCAGTGGATTGTTGTCGAGAAAATCGTACAGTTCTTCACTCCCTAGCGCGAACGTCAGTACTACTTTGCCTTGGTGGAGAGTCTTATGAGTCCCCGTTACGACGCCGCGTTGAATGGCCCGCATCCCACCGTCAGAAATCATCTCCGTGTGGACTCCGAGTTCGAGGTTGCCGTTCATTGCCTCGTACACGGAATCTGGAATACCACCTATACCCATTTGCATGGTCGAGCCAGGCTCGATGAGTCCCATGACATGCTGTGCGATGGTTTTCTCGACGGCCGTCGCAGGTTTGGGGTCGAGCGTAGGCAGAGGCTCTGTATGCTCGACAATGGTGTCGACTCGGTTGACGTGGATGAATGAGTCGCCAAGGACTCGAGGCATCTTCTCGTTCACCTGAGCAATCACGGTTTGCGCCATCTGACATGCTGCCATTGACGCCAAGACCTCGACCCCGAGACTCATGAAACCGTGTTCGTCGGGCGGAGATACCTGTATCATGGCCACATCGAGAGGTACTATGCCCTCTCGGAACAAGCGCGGAATTTGGTGTAAGAAGATGGGTACGTAGTCGGCTCTCCCGTCATTCACCGCTTTGCGGTCGGCTGGCCCCACGAACAATGAGTTGTGTCGGAAGTGGCTCTCCATACCGGGTGCGGACAGTGGATCCTCCCCAATCAGGAGCACGTGATTCAACTGAACACCCTCGAGTTCGTCTTTGCGTTGGGCAAGTGCGCGAACTAGCGCTTGAGGGATGGCAGCGTTTCCACCGTAGTAGACACGGTCACCACTCTTGATGTTGCGGACCCCATCTTCCACGCTTCGCAGTTTGGAGTTGTAGTCATCTAGCCAATTCATGACCGGTTGTCCTCCGCCATCAACTGCTCCAGTGGTTTGGCGATGACACCCAACGTAGCCGCGAGTTGCAGGTTGACGACTTGGCCGCGGTAGAGGTACAGACCCTCGCCCAGGCCGGGATCCTCGAGCACGGCACCGTCCATTCCTCTCGACCCGATGCTCAACAAGTATGGGCAGAGCGCGTCGGCGAGGGCCCGCGACGCCGTGCGTGCCATATTTGATGTCATGTTCGGCACGCAGTAGTGCACTACGTCGTGCACCACGTATGTGGCTTTGTCCAGAGTAGTGGGCCGGCTGGTCTCGACGCAGCCGCCTTGGTCGATCGAGACATCTACGATGACACTTCCCTTCTTCATGGCCTTGACCATGTTCTCCGTTACGAGGAACGGGGCCTTCGCGCCTGGAATCAGAACTGCTCCTATGACCAGATCGGCGACGGCAGTGAGCTTGTCTAGCCGGCCTGCCCCGGCAATGAAGGTTTCGACCTGGCCACCGCATTCGTAGTTGACAGCCCGGAGTTTATCCAGGTCTTCATCCAGCACTATCACGCGTGCTCCGTTTGCAAGTGCATACCGTGCGGCCGTACGGCCCACCATTCCGGCTCCCAGAATCAGAACCGTCGGCGCGGGAATGCCGGGCACTGTTCCCAGTAGTATCCCGCGTCCCCCAGGGCGATTTGTTAGGCAGTTCGCAGCGATGTGCACAGCCATCTGGCCTGCCATTTCACTGAACGGGAGGAGAATGGGACGGTTGCCAGCGGCATCCCTAATGAGCTCATAGGCGACGATCGTCGCCCCGAGTTCCATTAGTCGTTCCACGATCGCGCGCGGAGCTACGGCGAGGTGATGGAACGCACCTACGACTGCACCCTCCTTGAGTAGTTCGAGCTCGTCTGAACTGAGAATGCCGACTCGACAGACGATGTCCGATCGCTTGTATGGTTCGTCCTCGTTGTACACGATTTGGGCTCCAGACCGCTCGTATTCCTCATCTGAGAAACGCGCTTCGAGCCCGGCAGATTTTTGGACGAGTACGGTGTGACCGTGCCGAGTTAGGCGCGAGACCGCATAGGGTGTCAACGCGACTCGGTTCTCTTCCCATCCAGTTTCTTTTGGAACTCCGATTAGCATCGATTATCTCCTGCACGACACAACACAGGCCCACGCAAATACGCGGGCCTTGTGCTCGGTGCCGAGTTCTGATGGCGAAATGTTATTGGTTCCACTCGCCGCCTCCTGCCACCCTTCACTACTTCTTCTGGGCTAGCCTATCCTCGAAGGCCTTACCACCTCTGACAAACGCCTCCCGGTTGATCGGGAGCAACGCACAACGATTCTTGAGAGCATCTTCTATTGCAGTGTGGAAGCTTTCCGCTGGGAACAGATTCGTTGCTGCCTGCATCGCACCAAGCGCCACTGTGTTCTTTACCATCGCCTTTCCCAGGTCGACCGCGATCTGCGTGAAGGGAATGCCATACATATCGACGCTGGGGTCCAACTCAGGGGGTTGGGGGATGACGGTGCTGTCGAACAGGATAGTCCCTCCGGGTCGCACAGTCGGACCAAACTTCTCTAGGCTCTGAGGATTGAACGCTACGAGCACGTGCGGTCTGGGCGACGCTGGGGAGAGAACTTCCTTGGTCGCGACGTGTACATCGGCATACGATGTTCCACCGCGAGACTCCGGACCATAGCTGGGAATGTGAGTCGAATCCCAACCCTCATTGATGGCTACCTTCGTGGTGAGCATCGCGACGGTTTGCGCGCCGTCCCCACCAGCGCCGGCAAACTTGATTGCAATGTCCTCTTCATCAACATGGGATGGAAACCCCTCCCCGAAACGCTGGGCGGCATCGGTAGTGCCACCGATCACCTCTGAAACGTCGTGCGGCTCGAAGCTCGGCTCATTCAATTCAAACCAGGGCTCGACCTCAATATCCTTCTTCACGCCCAGAGGAAACACCGGAACCATCTCTTCCTTTACCCACTTCTCAGTATCTCCTGGTGTCATATGCAGGTGTGTGGGACATTCCGCGAGGATCTCCACGAACGCCAACCCGCGGCCTTCGACTTGCATCTTGATGGCCTTCTTGATGGCCTTTTGCGCCCGCACGCGCTGTTTGTTGTCGTACAAAGCGACCCGCTCAACATAGACGGGCCCGTCCAATTGACCAACAGTCTCGGCCATCTTCAACGGCTCGCCAGTCAGTCGGTCACGACCAGTTGGCGTTGTGGTCGTCGTCTGCTTCATCAGCGTCGTCGGGGCCATCTGGCCGCCAGTCATCCCGTAGATGGCGTTGTTGACGAAGATGAAAGTCATGGGTATACCGGTCTGCGTGGCCTGCATGATCTCAGCGAGGCCGATGGAGGCCAGGTCACCGTCACCTTGGTAGCTGATGACGACCGATTCCGGGTTCGCCATCTTGTGGCCCATCGCTACTGCCGGTGCACGGCCGTGAGCGGCCTGTGTGTTGCCGACATCCAGGTAGTAGTACATGAATACGGCACATCCTACAGGCGAGATCGCGATGGTCCTATCTTGGACGCCGAGTTCTTGCACAGCATCTGCGAGGTACTTATGCACTAAGCCGTGTCCGCATCCAGCGCAGTAGTGTGTACTCTGTCCCTTCAGTCCTTCTGCGTGGGCGTGACGCTCGAAACGGTTGTAGAAGACGTTGTCCATGCTATTCCTCCACCAGAGCTGTCACCTTGTCCACGATCTCCTGCTGCTGGGGCAGGATCCCACCATAGCGACGCACATGCTCGATGGGCGGTGGCGAGTGAATGCCTGCGTAACTCAGGGCAAGTCGCACTTCATCCTCCAGCTGGCCCGGTCCTGCCTCCACCACAACCATTGTCTGGACATTGCTCAGCAAGGGCAGCAACTGTCGAATGGGAAACGGCCACAGCGTGATCGGACGGAACAGGCCCGCCTTGATGCCTCGTGACCGCAGTTCCTGAACCGCCCCCTTTGCCATTCGGGCCGGCGTATTGCACGCCACGATCAGCACGTCTGCGTCATCACAGTGAAAGTTGTCGGCTAGCTGTTCCTCTTCGATCATGCGATCGTACTTCTCGTTCAGGTGTACGTTGTGTACTTCCAAGTCCGCTTCATTGATGTAGATCGAAGTGATCAGGTTTCCACGGTGCATGTGATCGCCATGAACGGCCCAGTCGGGCAGCCCAGGTTGGACCAGAGTTGTCGGCAGTTCTACACGTCCGGTTATCTGTCCCAAGTACCCATCCGCCACAACGACTACCGGATTGCGGTACTTGAAGGAGAGATCGAACGCCAACATGGTGAGATCCAGCATTTCTTGCGGTGTCGAAGGTGCGAGTACCGGTGCGTGCGTGTTACCGTGGCCGAGACCGCGGCAGACCAACGAGATGTCGCTTTGCTCGGGCCCGATGTTTCCCAGCCCGGGCCCCCCGCGCATGATGTTGAAGAACACTCCTGGGATCTCTGCGCCAATCATGTAGGAGATCCCCTCCAGCATGAGACTAAAACCCGGCGACGAGGTGAACGTCGCGCAACGGAGGCCGGCCCCACCGCAACCGTACATGATATTGACCGTGGCGACCTCACTCACGGCCTGGACGAAGACTCCGTCGAGCTGCGGGAGGAGTTTCGCCATGAGTTCGGCACCCTCGGTGGACGGAGTGATGGGGTATCCAAACACATGGCGACACCCGCCGAGGAGAGCGCCAATGGCTGCTGCATGTGTGCCCTTGAGAACCATTGGCTCCAGCTCTGGGAGACGCAGTGCCGTGTCCGGAATAGTCTCGGGGACTGGCGCCGTTGTCACCCGTGGGCCAAAGAAGTCCGCGGGATCCATCAGGCTCATATCTTCGACTGTGGTGGCGGAAGGAATCAATCCGTATGGCTCGGGGCAGGAGTCGAAGCAGAGGCCGCACCCGTTGCAATTCTCGAGATCCACCACGACTGGCGTCAATCCTGAAAGAGGATCGATATCCGCGCTGAAGTGGATGCAGTTCTTGGGGCAGGCTTCTATGCAACGTCCGCATGCCTTGCAGAACTGCGGAAACAGGAACGGTTTTGGCCTAGCCTTGGTGTCGGTTCGTACGGGTCCCATATGTGTTGTCCGTTCTCTAGTGGCCCGGCATCTCAATCGTCGGGTGTAGTGATCCCATCGCCCTCAAACGACTATTGCAATACTTCTCGAGTATCCGAAGCGCGCGGTCAGCCGTTCGAAAGACTGGAATTTCATTGTCCTCGAGAATGGCCGCCATCGGATCGTACAGCAATCCGCCATCGATCACCGCGACCCAGGCTTTGGATGTCACCTGCTTCAGTCTGGCAAGGCCGTTTGCAATGGACATTGCATCAAACACGTCTTCTCCATGTTCCTCGGTTGGTGCGAGCGTGTTCAACGCTCCGGTCATCGGCACACATCCAACTATGCCAACTTCCACGTTGGCATCGGTCATGATGGCTGTGACGGCCTCTTCGTACATTGAGTCGCCCATCAAGGGTGTGAGATCTACTGGATTGCGAACATCGACGATCGTGTCAATGTTGCACTCACCAAAGATCTCCTGGAGGCGAGTGGTCGTGGCCGATGTGAGTGACGGCAGGAAGAACCGGCTCAGGCTGTCGGCGATGGCCACACACTCGAACCCAGCATTGGACACTGCACCCAGCCGCCATCCGTGGACGGTCGAATTGCGGAGGTAGCAGAACATCCGCGTCAAGTCATCAAAATCTGCCAAAGATTCTGCAACTACTACGCCAACGGCTTCGGCCAACTCCCGAGTGACCGAGTAATCGCCTGCGATGGAGGCGGTATGAGTGGCTGTGGCTGATGCGCCGGGATCGGTTCGTCCGGCACGGTACAACACTACAGTGCGTCCGCTTTCAGCAATCTCTGACGCAGCCGTCAGCCATTGCTGACCGTCGAGGGGGCGAAAGCCCTCTATGTAGCAGGCGAATACTTCCACGTCCTGGTCGTCCTTGAGATACGTGAGGTAATCACCAACGGTGAGGTCACTCTGATTGCCGACGGTAATCAGGTATCTGGGATTGATGGGCGCTAGCTTACTAGATCTGGCTGCAGCGAAGGCACCACTCTGAGCGATCACGGCCAGGGGAGCCTCTACCACCTTGTCGCCCCAGATCTTGTGATGCGGCAGAAAAGTAGTGTCGTAGCGTCCGGGGGCTGAGCGAATTCCAAGGCAGTTGCCACCGTTCACGACCGGTCCTTGCCAGGTGCTCTTGCGTGCCTCTCGCAGAGCGAACCGCATGCCCTCTTCCAGGTCCTCGGTGCCCTCGCGCTCGCCGATTCCGCCGGGGATGACGATCAGACTCTCAGCCTTCTGCGATCCGATAACCTCCTGCACGATCTCGGGAAGGCGCGCTGCCGCCACGCTCACCACAAACAGGTCTACCGTCTCTGGTAGGGCCGTGATGCTGGGAAAGCACTGCACGCCATCCAATTCTTCGTGCCCAGGCTTGACGAGGTAGATTCGCTCTCGATTGAAACCCTCGCGCAGGATGTTTTGTAGGATCATCCGTCCAGGATTGTGGGATTGGGATGCACCGATCAGCGCTATCGATTGGGGTTCCAACAGATTCCGAATCTTCTGCGTTGGCCGTCGGGAGCGTTCGGGTGCCCGGCCGTGCCCCAGTTTGAGCAGCACATCGAGCGCAATGGGCCCGTGCTCCGTCAGTGCCAGCGGATTGATCTCGAACTCTGCTACCTGATGGGGCATGGACATCTTGGCGAAGTCCAAGAACTTGTGGACGAATTCGCTCAGTTTCTCTGAGCTCAGGCGAGCTTCCTTACCTCGTACATGTCTGGTAACCAGCCGCGTTACGGCCTTGCTGGCGAATACTGTCTCCATTCCTCCGTCGGTATTCACACCCGGTGAAAAGATCGCCACGCCAGATCCCGGCCTCAGGTTTTCCGATAGGAACTCCGCGTATATCCCGCCCGGGCCCAGCGTAACGATAGGGCCGAAATCATCGGTCCACCGCATCCCCAACAACAACTGGCCTCCGAGCATTCTGTCGTGCGGGATGTACTCGTTCAGAGTGAACCCGGCCACGTCATGTTGGGCAAACTTCCGCTCCATGGTCTGGACCGCGGCCGTCACTACCGGATACTCCTTGGGAACCGTCAGTACTCCGCCGAGGTCGGTTTTATGGAGAATACGCGATGTAGCAACCTTGACCACGACCCGGTCTCCTGGGAAGCTCGCCAGTCGGGTGGATTGGACTTCCTCTGATGATCGCAGGAAGATGTGACGTGGAACGGGGATGCCCATGGCCTCGAGCAGTGCGAAGCCCTCTGGGTCGAGCAAGACGTCTCGGCCGTCCGCTCGGGCCTTGGCCAGAATAGTCGCGATGGATTTGTCTATGACTACACGCACCGAACAGCCTCCCTACCGGCGTAGCGCTTCCGGAAGCAAGACTCGGCGACCCAGTTTCGCTTGCTGAAAGGCGTTTCCCGTGTCTCCCATTCCCCTTCTCGCCGTCAGAGAAACGTACCTAGAAAGCGATGATTAGGTAATGAATCTGGATTAAGAAATCCTTAAGATCATCACTCTTACCGAGGCCTTCATACTCTCTTAAGCATTCCGATATTCTCTTATGAGCTATACGTGCAATTGCGTGAGTTTCATGCTTCCCGTGGAACCGTGCTGTTGTGCAAGGACGTTCCCACTTTCAGGAGTCCCTAAATGGCTGGTATCGTCGGCTACGGCGCATATATCCCTCGCAATAGGATCAGGACGGAAGAGATTGCCCGGCAGTGGGGCAAGGATCCGGAGGCAATCTCCAGAGGTCTACTTCTGAAGGAGAAGTCCGTGCCCGGACTGGACGAAGACACCATTACGATCTCGGTGGCAGCCGGCAGAGCCGCGCTCGATCGCGCCGGTATCGATCCGTCCGGAGTCGGCGCCGTATACGTTGGATCCGAATCGCATCCCTACGCCGTGAAACCATCTGGCACGATCGTGAGTGAAGTGCTGGGTATAGCTCCTGAAGTCCACGTCGCGGACTTCGAGTTCGCGTGCAAGGCAGGTACTGAGGCCATGTTCGTAGCTCTGGGACTGGTCGAATCAGGTCGTATGGAATACGCGATGGGCGTGGGGGCCGATACGTCACAAGGAGCGCCGAACGATGCGCTCGAGTTTTCGGCGTCGGGTGGAGGCGCGGCTTTCATTTTTGGGAAGACGGACCTGCTTGCCGACGTTATCGATACCTACAGCTACACGTCCGACACCCCTGATTTTTGGCGGCGGGAGGGTGAGTTCTATCCCCGCCATGGAGGACGGTTCACGGGAGAACCGGCCTACTTCAAACACGTGCTGGCAGCGACAAGAGGCATCCTAGAGCGGACTGGACACAAACCGTCTGATTTTCGCTTTGCCGTATTCCACATGCCGAACGGCAAGTTCCCGTTGTCTGCCGGAAAGCAGCTCGGGTTCAAGAAGGAGCAATTGGAAGTTGGCTGGGTCGTACCAACCATGGGGAACACGTATTCGGGATCGTCGCCCACTGGGCTGGCTGCGATCCTCGATGTGGCGGAACCCGATGACCTGATACTGATCACATCCTTCGGCTCCGGTGCGGGGAGTGACTCGTTCATACTCAAGGCCACCGATCTACTCCCTGAGAGAGTGGGGCGTGCACCGACAGTCCGGTCGATGCTGGAAGGACCACGTCGCTATCTGACGTACGGTGAGTACGCGAAGTATCGAGAGAAGATCATCTTGAACGACTAGGCTGACAGAATTCTCCGCCGAATGACGTGGGACCTCGGCGGTCTGAAACGAGCGAGAATTCGGCAATTCCCACGAGAATGGAGACAGACTGATGCGCGAGGTGGCTATCGTCGGGGCGGGTATGACCCGATTCGGCGAATTGTGGGATTTGAGCCTGCGCGACCTCTTCGTTGAAGCCGCCGCGGAGGCTCTTCGTACGGCGGGCACGGAGAAAGTCGATTCGATAGTCGTTGGCAACATGTCCGGTGGTCAGTTTGTTGGCCAAGAGCATCTGGGTCCACTCATGGCCGATCAACTTGGCATGGCCGGCGTTGCGGCAACACGGGTAGAGTCGGCGTGCGCGTCGGGCGGCGCCGCACTTAGGGTGGGGTTCATGGCTGTCGCGTCGGGGATGGCGGATGTTGTGATCGCAGCCGGTGTGGAGAAGATGACGGACAGCGCCGATGTGACGGAGGTGCTCGCGACGGCCGCCGACCAGGAATACGAAGTCTATCATGGTGTGACCTTTCCTGGACTCTATGCGATGATAGCACGTGCCCACATGGAATCTGACGGCACCACCGAGGAGGACATGGCCTGGGTGGCGGTCAAGAACCACAAGCATGGGGCACTGAACCCGAAAGCGCAGTTTAGGAGAGAGGTAACCGTCGATGAGGTGTTGAAGTCCTCGATGGTGGCGGAGCCACTCAGGCTGTTGCACTGCTCACCGGTGAGCGACGGTGCGGCAGCCGTTGTGCTCTGCCCGCTAGACCAAGCCAGCAAGTATACGGACAAACCGATCAAGATCATTGGAAGCGGTATGGCGACCTCGCCCATGGCGCTGGCGAGTAGGAAGGACCCGGCGTTCCTCGATGCGGTTGCCCGGTCAGCGGTTGAAGCATACGAGATGGCTGGGGTGTCGGCCCAGGACGTTCAGGTGGCCGAAGTTCATGATTGTTTCTCCATCGCCGAGATATGTTGCGTGGAGGCCTTGGGACTGGTTCCCAGGGGGCAAGGTGCAAAAGCAGCGGTTTCAGGATGTACTGCGCTCGGCGGTCAGATCCCGATCAATACCAGTGGGGGCCTCAAATCCAAGGGGCACCCGGTTGGAGCAACTGGAATCGCACAGGTAATCGAGATTTTTGAGCAGCTTCGCGGTGAGGCGGGCGACCGCCAGGTAGCCGGAGCGCGGGTTGGTCTCGCGCAGAATATGGGCGGGTCGGGCGCGAGCTCGGTGACTCACATCTTCGAAGGGGTCTGACGATGCCGAGTCCTAGGTATTGGAGAGAAATGCCAGGCAGGTTCCGTCTCGAGGCGGTTCGTTGTCGTGATTGCAAGGACGTGATATACCCGGCGCGGTCGATCTGTCCCTCCTGTCGGAGCACTGATCTCGAGGACACTCGCCTGTCACGTCAGGGCAAGGTTGTGACATCCACAGTGATCCATGTAGCTCCGGGAGACTTCTTGATGGAAGCCCCCTACGCAATGGCAGTGGTAGAAACGCCCGAAGGCGCTCGCTTGATGGTGCAGGTCGTAGACTGTGACCCTGCAACCGTACGGCCCGGGACGGAGGTTTCGCTCGAGTTCCGTCTTATCCGCCGTGAGGGGCACGGCGGGATCTTGTGTTACGGGCACAAAGGGGTTCCGGTCACGTAGAGAAGCGGTACCGAACGGGAGGACAGCATGCCCAAAATTAAGGTCGAAGCGGAGCTAAGTGAGGAGTTCTTCAGGGCATATGAGAGCGAGGCACGACGACAGGGTGTCAAGGTGGAGGTTCTCGTGCAGCAGACGGTGAATTGTCTGCTCAAGGAACTGGAAAAGGAGGAAGAAGACCATCCAATAACCATGTCCTAGATCTTCCCCGCTGCTGGAGCGTGGCCCCCGAGTCCAGCTTGCCAACAGATCGAGGGGAAGGCTGCAGAAGATGTGCTAACTTGACACACTGACTCATTTGACTTCAGGTGGGACGTTCGGATATGAAACTCACCGGGCTTCACCTACTTCTGACCTTCCAATGCACTCGTGAGTGCGACCACTGTTTCGCGTGGGGTAGCCCGCATCAGCGCGGCTGCATGACCTTGGAGCGTGTGAGACTGGTTCTGGATCAGGCCAAGGAACTCGAGACTGTGGAATGTATTTACTTTTCCGGCGGCGAACCTTTCTTGCACTACCCTGTTCTGTTGAGTGCTGTGCGCATGGCCGCTCGGTATGGCATGAAGGTCGGTGTGATCTCAAACGGGTACTGGGCCACCGACGAGGCTGACTGTGCTGAGTGGCTTGGACCGCTGGCGGGACTGGTGCACGATCTGACGATCAGCGCCGATTGGTATCATTGGGAGGCAGATCTCAAGCAGCATGTACGCAATGCGTGTACCGTGGCCCAAGATCTGGGAATACCAGTCCGGGTTGTGAGCGTCGTATATCCCGAGTGTTTGGGCAGCGAAGAGGTAACAGGGGCGATCCCGGTTGAGGAGTCACCTCTGATGTATCGAGGTCGCGCAGCTAAGGAACTCAGTCCCGATGCGCCGGACGCCCTGTGGCTCACGTTCACCGCCTGCGAACTGCTAGATTTGCGCAATCCACAGAAGTTGTATATCGATCCGTTTGGGAACGTACTCGTGTGTCAGGGCATTTCGATAGGAAATATCCATGACGCGCCACTGGCAGAGATCTGCGATTCCTATGCGCCTGACTACCACCCGATAATCGGTCCGTTGATCGAGGGTGGCCCGGTCGAGTTAGTTCTGCGCTATGGGCTTGACCACGAGCCGACATACGCCGATGCTTGCCACGCATGTTACGAGGCGCGAATTGCTCTCAGGGGTCGGTTCCCTGACAAGTTGGTCCCGGATCAGATGTACGGTGTGTGTAGTGCGCCTGATCCACTCCACACGGTATTGGTTGAAGGAGATTTTCTAAGGTGACAGGAAGCAAGGGAACGATAGGTATTCTCACGGGAGGCGGTGACGTACCAGGGCTCAACCCCGCCATCCGTGCCGTAACGGTGCGAGCACTGAGAGAAGGATATCGAGTGCTCGGAATCAGGCGGGGTTGGGCAGGACTAGTCGACCTCACACCCGAAAATGATGCCGACAACAGTGATCATGTGCAGGTACTGACTGAGTACATCGTTAACCGGGCCGGTAGGACTGGCGGTACCTTCCTGCACACGTCGCGGACTCGACCTAGCCATCTTCCGCAAGCCGTCATGCCCCAGCATCTCAGGAGTCGCTACACGGAGGAACTGAACGATATCACACCTGAGGTCCTCAAGAACCTGGAGTTCCTCGGCATTGACTTCCTCGTCCCAATCGGCGGAGACGATACTCTGAGCTATGCCCAGCGACTACACGACGAGGGCGTCAAGGTCGTCGCAGTGCCAAAGACCATGGACAACGATGTACCTGGTACGGACTACTGCATTGGGTTCAGTACCTGTGTTACTCGCACTATCGAGCTAACACACGAGTTGCGGACTACTGCCGGGTCACATGAGCGGTTCTTGGTGATCGAGGTGTTTGGTCGGTACGCGGGTTACACCGCCCTTTTGCCGACAATGGCTGGTGCCGCAGATCGTTGCGTCATTCCCGAGCATCCATTTGATATCGAGCATCTACTGGGACTGCTAATCGAAGACCGCTTTAACAACGCCAGCAATTATGCGGTCGTGCTGATATCTGAAGGTGCGCGCATCCAGAATGAGAGCATGTCATTTGAAAGCTCCGAAGCCGATCAGTACGGGCATCGCAAGCTCGGCGGTGTGGGGGATCGGGCCGCCGCTCTGCTCAAGGAGGGACGCACTGGATTCCATAGTCCCCATGGTGTTCGGCAACCTGGCCCTCGATTTGATACTCACGAGTACCTCAGGGCGACTAGTGGCCGTTCGAAACGGCGTGTACGACAGTGTTCCGATCGACGTAGTGACTGGGCACAAAAAACTCGTTGATTTGCACCGCTACTACAATGTCGAGAGGCTCCGACCCACGTACAAAACACTCCAGGGGCAACCGCTGTTCATAATGACGAGCGGCATTTGATACTGGTCAAGCGCAGCCGCACGATTCTTGCCCCACCTGCGAGCAGGGTCGGTCAAATCTCTGTAACAAACCTTCGAGATTAGACGGTAGGAGGTCCGTATATGGCTCAGCGCGTTCTGATTCTTGGGGCCGCTGGACGTGATTTTCACAACTTCAACGTATATTTTCGGGACAACCCTGAATACGAGGTTGTTGCGTTCACAGCAACACAGATTCCAAATATCGACGATAGGCGTTATCCAGCAGCGCTCGCTGGCTCGCTCTACCCCAACGGAATTCCCATCGAACCTGAGAGCGAAATGTCGCGCCTGATCCGCGAGCACAACATCGACGTGGTGGTGTTCAGCTACAGCGATGTTTCACATGAATACGTGATGCACGTGGGATCGGAGGTAATGGCAGCCGGAGCCGACTATCTGCTACTTGGTCCGCGGCACACGATGATCGAATCGTCCGTCACCGTAGTGGCCGTCTGCGCGGTGCGTACGGGGGCAGGAAAGAGTCAGACTAGTCGTCGTGTGGCGGAGATCCTCAGGGACAGGGGGAAGCGGGTAGTCGTGGTTCGCCACCCGATGCCGTACGGTGACCTAGTCAAACAGTCAGTGCAGAGATTCGAATCGTACGAAGATCTCGAAAAACACGATGTCACAATTGAAGAGCGGGAAGAGTACGAGCCGCATCTTCAGGCAGGTTCGGTTGTGTATGCCGGCGTCGACTACGAACAGATCTTGCGCCAAGCCGAACGAGAGGCTGACGTGGTGATCTGGGACGGCGGCAACAATGATACCTCGTTCTACAAGGCCGATCTGTACATCACTGTGATCGATCCCCATCGTCCGGACCATGCGGCCCGGTACTACCCGGGTGAAACCAACGTGCGGATGGCGGATGTGATACTGATGAACAAAGTAGGGACGGCCGGGTTGGAGGATGTGGAGACAACGAGGCGTATTGCCTGGGATCTGAATCCGACCGCCACGTTCATCGAGGCTGCAAGTCCAATCTTCCTCGAGAATGGGGCGCAGGTACGGGGCAAAAGAGTACTCGTCATCGAGGACGGCCCGACGCTTACTCACGGAGAGATGGCCTACGGCGCCGGTTGGGTGGCTGCACGGCGACACGGGGCCAAGGAAATCATCGATCCACGACCGTACGCGGTTGGGTCCATCAAAGCGACGTTCGAGAAGTACCCCACCACCGGTTCCGTACTTCCTGCAATGGGATACGGAGCCGAGCAGACTCGCGAGTTGGCAGAGACGATTGACAAGACACCTGCTGATCTGGTGCTGATTGCCTCACCAATTGACTTGCGCAGGCTCATTGACATCAAGAAGCCAGCTCTGAGAGTCCGGTACGAACTGCAGGAGATAGGGGAGCCTACTCTGAGCGACGTGCTGAGCGGGCTGGACTAGGGAGAGTTGTGGGGAGCGCTTGGCGCTCCCCAACCGCTTTGTTGCCCTGGGGTGGTCCTGGTCCTCACTCAGTGGGTCTCAGTGGCATTAAGGCCAATCGACTACCGCTAGAACCGGCTACGCCAGAAATCGGCGGCGCTCGGGAACGTGGACTCGGTGACACGGGCACTCAGGGTGACGAACCAACCGAATCCGCCGTGAACGGTGAAGTCAGGATCCATCAGGTTGCCGAAACGGTAGCCCGCCGCAATCTCGAAAGCGCTGAATGGTACGATCGCCAGGGTTGGAGTCGCGTCCCACCGTTGCGTATCGCTGGTATGCTCGAGGAGCAACCGTCCTTCTGCTCGCAGTGAGACCCATCGGTTGATGTCCTGTTGTGCTCGCATTCCGAGGTAGTCGGCCCAGGACTCCAAACGTTGGGTCACGTCGCCATCCATCGGGCGCTCAGCCACAGAGTGCCTCACGGCATATCGGCCCGCCAACTCGGTGTGAGCAGTTGGAGCCCAAATGAGTTCAGCCGCAGCGATGAGCCTCTGTTCATCGCCAACCTGCGTGAGCGTCCCCAAGCGAGGGTTGGATTCTTCCAACCAGGAGAACTTGGTCAACACGTTCAGTGCATCACTGCTTATCGGTCGGAAGGCTGCGCCCCAGAGCGAGTGGAGCCGTTTGCGCAAGAACGACTGGTCTGCTTGGAATTGCTCGGTACGTTGGAACTCCTGCCGCGACAGGATCGCAAGAGATCTATTGATGGAGATGTCGCCAGCCATTGAGAGGAACTGGGTGTTCTGGAAATTCCCGTCGCGATATTCACCGCGCGCACTCAAGCGATACGGCTTCTCGAGCGGAAGTAACTCCACGCCGAGTCCGAGTGACCAGTAGTCCTCTTCGTTCTGCACGAACGGAATGGCGCGAACCGGATCGCCAATCGACGCATTGTTGAGTCCTACACGCCGCTCGAACATGGTCGTGACGGCCCAGGAGGAGCCGAGTCGCAGGCTGTTGTTGAGTCCGACGATGGCGGCGTTTCGTGGGCCGTTTGCGCCGCCAGCTAGTTGATAGGAACCCCACACCTGCGTACCGAAGCCAATGTTGCTCCTGAGACCGAGACGAGTGACCGAGTATGGTGCATCGTCTCTCGGGGACATCCGTAGGTGTCGCGCCTCGAGAGAAACACCGCGGTGGATCTCGTATTCGGCCCCAGCTCCAAAATGGCTGGGAAGGAAGACGTCTCCACTGTTGGCGAACTGGTAGCGCCCCTCCGACCAGACTTTTAGAGCGGACATGGGTGACCAGGTTAGCTTTAGTTCGGCTGCGCGGGACACATCCGTCGAACCCAGACTGTTCAGGCGGTCGGCCGCGCCGGTCGCGTCCAGCTGAAGGTCCCGTCCCAATGGCTGAACGACCCCTGCGGCTGTTCTGGTCCGCTCGACGCCCTGGTTGCGGAAGCTCTGGCGTTCATGCTGCAGGTTTATTTGGCCGGCGCCGAGCTGTATGCCACCGCCCAACTTGAGCTCCTCAGTCCCACTCTGGAGAGCGATGTTGGATGGATTGCCGAACCCTGATCCGATCTTGGTCCACCCGGCACTAAGCGTCACCGCATCGTCGAAGCCACGCCACGCTCCTCTGATAGCGCTCGCCAAACCGCTCGAATCGGGAGTACCGGAGTAGGAGACTTCCGCTCCAATGTCGAGTCCCGCGAACTTGAGAAGCCGCATGTCCACTCCCGCGAGGTGATGAGCACCGAGCGGTTCGTCTGCCCGAATGCCCGTGACACCGATGCGGAGTGAGTCGAGGAACTCGTATTTCAGGAGATTACGGGCGTCCACCGATGCTCTCAGCCCTGCTACGATGCGCTGATTCTCACCACGTTCAACCTCGTATGTAGCAACGATGAAGACTGAGTTGCCATACGGGTCCGCGGCGGGAATCGTGTGCTTGAACTGTACGGTCCCACGCTCATAGTCGATCTGGTAGTCAATGAAACGGATCAACGCCTGTCGGTTGATTACACGCTCGGCATTCTCAGCTGCACGGGTCTCGATCGAGATTCGCTCGCTGGCCGGGATGATGTCTTCCTGCAGTCCGTACGGGCCCGAGGTCCCATTGCCTCGGATCTGCGACTGCTGCAAGCTCTGGCGTGTGAGGCTGCCAAATCCCTGCCAGACAACGTGGCCCGTCGTGATGCGAGCCGCACCTCCTGTGAGAGAGCGGCGGTACGTAGTCAGATTGAGGCCGGCGGCGAAGTCGTTCGTGGCCACGTCTCCGACCGTTATCCAGTCGAATCCGCGTTCAACCCGTGCGGCGAATACGTGCTGTGATGCGCTGAGTGTACGTAGCTGGCTGGCATCACCCAGGATTGGATATTGAGCCTCTTCCAAGGGATCGTAAGCCCGCCCCATTGCATCCCTACCGGCGTCCAGGCGGCGCGAGTCGTAGCTCAGCACCAAAGAAGTGCGATTGTCGATGCTACCTCTGGCGGTGATCGTACCGAGAGCGTTCGGGCTCGCGCCGACTCCGACGCGTCCGATTCCGGTCAGCATGAAAGGACGGATCGACGGCAACAATTCCAGCGTGATCTGTGTGGCGGCATCGCCGGTCTGAAGTCGAAGCATGCCGTTGCGGACTTCGTTTCCTGGCCTGAGATCGACCGTCAGCCACCCAGCCGAGTCTGACCGCAGCTGCAGACCGACGGATGATTTGTCCGAATCTGCACCAACGATCTCGGCGCCGTCCGCCACAACCGTCACGTTTGTGGGTTTGGTGACTGGCACACCCCAGGAATCCATCAGCCGGACCCGGACGGGGTGTATTGTGCTGCCGTCCGCCGTCATGCTCATCGTGCCAGTAGGTGTCTCCAGAGTTGCAGTAGCTCCAGTCACGTGGACCGCCATGCTGTCCCAGCGTTCCTGTTTCCAGGAATTGAGCATGCGCACCCTGAGCCTGTGCGGCCCGTCAGACAGCGGGACACCGATGAAGTCGTGGACACCATCGATCCTCAAGCTCGCTTCGGCAACGAGAGAGTCACCGTCGTATAGAGCAACCGGAGCACCCGCCTCACCGCGCACACCTACAAACAGACGCTCGCTCTCCAGCACAGTGCCATCGCTCGGGCTGAAGAATTCGACGCCTGGACCCGCAATGAAGCTCCGACTCTGGTCTTGCTCTCTCTCTGCGGCCGTTCGCAGCGCTGGCACCGTCACGACTTCAGTGGGTGATGTAAGCTCTGCCGCGGTCAGCTTGAGATAAACCGGCTCCAGCGTTTCGGTAGAGAACGTCCATTCCAGGTAGAGCCTGCCACCGCGGTCTTCGCTGACTCGTGGGTCATCAGCTGGTACATCGCCCACTCGGGATGATGCATCCAAGACGTGCCACCCGGACGGAATCGGAAGCGTCAAGCTGGGCCAAGCGGTCGCGTTGGGGGCGATCACGATCTCGACGGCACTGCCGGCGGGAATGGCAGCAGGATCAGGTAGCGAGTCAGCCCAAACACGAGGCGTGCTGATTCCGGTAACCGGCCGCAGAGGATTGTGTATCTCGGCTTCGAGCCGGTCGGCAGGCCGGTCGGATCCCTCGATAACGGCCACTGCTGAGTCTCGGTCCGTAACCGTCCAGCCGCGGACCATGACGGTTGAGCGTGGTTCGATTATCGGGAGGACGACCCGACCGCGTGTATCCCTCACAACAAGCGAGTCGCCCGCGAGGACGACGGCTGAGTCGATCGCCGGCTCGAACCGTACCACGATCCCGCTCAGCTCGATGTCATAGTCGTTCGTGATCTCCAACTCATACTCGACCAGCCTCCCTCTCTCGTTGGCCGGCGACGCGTCATACTCATTCGTTTCTCCGGCCGCTGAACCATCATCAACGGGCACCAGCGTGCCATCTGTTACCGCCGACTCGGGTCCGTTGAGCAGAGAACGAAGATCGGCGCAGAAATCCATGACCTTCTTGGTTTCGTCGTCGTCCACAACGTTCAATTCAACCCGCCGGTTTTTCGCCCGACCTTGCGGAGTCGAGTTGGAAGCAATCGGTCTGGAGGGGCCGTAGCCTGTGGCGACTAGGCGTGCCGGATCAATGCCGCTCTGGACGAGGTATTCCATCACCGAGTTTGCACGCGCCGGCGCCAACCGGAGGTTGAAGCCCATGAAGCCCGTCGAGTCAGTGTGACCGGCTACCTCAACGCAAGCGTCTACATATGATCGAAGGGAGTCGACCGCCTCGTCGAGGATCTTGATCGATTGATCCGTGAGGCGGAAGCTCTGCCACTCGAAGTACACATTCGGGAGGGCATCCGGCAGGGCTGTCGTAGTCGCCTCACTCGGAACCCGGTGGATGTTAGCTGAAGCCGTGTCCAGGCGTTCACTCGATATCGGATTGGCCGGTTCGGTATCCGTTTCACTAGTGGCGTGGATTGGGCGCGCCAGGAACCGCCAAGAGAAAGGCAAGTAAACCCGTTCCAACCGTCCCTCTGATGGTATCAGCGGGAAGTTGATTCGGGGGGTGGTCCAGCCATCGCCGTTCCGGATCACGAGGCCCTGAGTAGTGCGTGAGTTGGGCGCCTGATAGGTCACCGGTACGGTTGCGTTGTCGAGGCGGAACGAGTGCTGTCCAGCCCGCAGATTGACGAACGAGAACTTGCCGGTCTCGTCGGAAGTAGCGACGACGCCGTTGCCACTCCATATGTCCACACCCTCGACGCCGGGCTCATCAACGTCCTGTAAACCGTCAGCGTCGTAGTCGATCCAGACCTTGCCGATCGCTGCCCGGGTCTCCATCGGCCACGCAGTACTGACTCGCACCCACGCCACAGCCTCGCCCGAGGTCACAAGTTGGCTCTCAGCGGAAGCGTAAGCGCGGTTGGCAACCACATCGCTAGCAGCCGAAACGACAGCTATTGTGTAGTGAACGGTTCGTGTCTCGCCGGGGGCCAGGTTGTCCGCCACGAATATCGTCAGATTGCGGCCGTCAACGTTGATAGAATCGGCGCCGATGAGGCTTGCGTTCGAGTATCTACCGCCTTCGGGCAACAGGTCGTGAATGATTACACCGGTAACCGGGACGGTACCGGTGTTCTCGACCGCGACTGTATAGGGCACTGTTTCACCGATGCTGACCTCCAGGGCATCGGCCGTCTTGTCTATTGAGAGCTGGGCGTTGTCCAACCCAACCAACATGACTTCCTCAGCAATCGACAACTCGTCGCCGGAGTTGACTGCGCCGAGTACCGCGACGTTTCTGACCCGCACAGTGTCTCGGATAGTCTGGCTCACCCTTGCGGTGAGATCGATCTGAGAAGTGTCGCCTGGCGCAATGTCCCCCAGGATCCACGTCAGGATTTGACCTGCCACCTGGGGTACCGGCTGAGCCGTCACGTACTCCAGGCCAACCGGAAGCGAGTCAGTGAGCACGACATTTCGTGCGGGTGTCGTAGTGGAGGAATTACCGTATAGAATCGTGTATTGGACGTCGTCACCTATGTTAGCCACGCTGCTGCTGGTCAGCGACTTTTCTACGAACAGCTCAGCGACGACCACGTTGGTCTGTACGGTATTGGAAACCACCGAGTCTGGCCCCACGAGTGTCTGATACACGCCTGCCGCCTGGTTGCTAACCGAACCGGCTGCACCTACCGTGATCTGCACTTGGAATCGTGCAGTACCAGTTTCGCCGCCAGAGATGGTGGGTACTGTGAAGATCACTCGGCTGCTTGCCGCGTCGAACGATCCCGCGTCGTCGCCCGCGGCATCGGTAACGGGACTGCCGTTCCATACGAGACTGCCGGGCACATACGCTGTTCCAGTGGGAATCAAGTCGGCAATCTCGAAGCTGGCAGCCGAGTTGGTCCCGCTTGCGGAATAGTCGATCGTGTACGTGAGGCTGTCTCCAGCAGTACCGGTTCCGGTGTCGACAGCCTTGACCAATATTACGGCGATGCCTGCGTCGCGAACCTGAAGCACGTCTTGCAGGCCGTCGGTCACTGTGGGATCGGAAACGCTCGTGGCGACAACGTCGAGTGTATCCACAGCGCCGCCTGCGGCCGCCAAACCGGGTATGTCCACAGCAACGAGGATGTCGAGTGTTCCTCCCGCAGCCAAGGTGACAGTCACCCAGCCCCGTCGTGACGTGGCGGATACGCTGACACTGTCTGCCCCGTTGGCCAGGTTGGCGAGTGTGTGACCGAATGCTGCGGTGGTTCCCGGATCAAACAGTCCGGAGCGTGGCGGCGTGATGTCTATGTCCGCAACGAGACCCACCGTAACGGTAACTACGTTGGATATGGCGTAGTATGGCTCTGCTGCCGCGTCCCTATAGGTTACCTCGGCCGAGTCCGAAATCTGCGTTCCCGCCGGTGTCTGTGCCGATACGGCTGGCGCAGCAAGCCCAACGAACGACAGCAAGCAGAGGAGCCAGCCGGTCTTGCGACCGAACTGGGCCCTCTGCCCGCTGTGGCGCGTCAGACTGCAGGGGAAACGCACTCTACGCTCTCAAGCAGCTCAGTTGATCTGGACCCGGATCCAGAAGGATACGGTTCCAGCTGCTGCGAGTGTTCCCGTCAGGTCGGCGTCCACGTCGTTTCCTGCAACCGCGAACGTCCAAGCACCGACA
>JBDGZZ010000016.1:0-39043 GCA_039588335.1 Gemmatimonadota bacterium
TGGAGTTCGTGTTGCCGTCGCTTCAAGAAACGGATGTAGACATGGTCACGTTCACATCCGATGCAGACACGACGGTATTGATCCGGGACGGGGATACCTGGACGGTGAACGGGTTCGAGGCGAGCCGCGATGCCGTAGACGAACTTTTCACGGCCTTGGGCGACTCGACCGAATCAGAATTGATCGCCACTAGTCATTTGGTACATGAGCGGATGGGTGTGGACTCCGCAACAGGAGTTCATGTGACATTCGCGAACGCGGGAAACTCCATTGCCTCGGTGATCTTCGGGAAGTCCGGAAGGACATACGACAGCCGCTACGTCAGGCGTGATGGTGGTGACTTCGTCTTCCATTACAAGAGCGGTCTGGTGAGCATGGTGAATCGGACGCCGAACGATTGGCGTGACAGACGCATACTGGACGTGTCTCCCGACAGCGTTCAGCGAGTGGCAGCTCGTCGGGGAAGCGACCAATATACGTTGCTCCGCGAGGGCAGCAACTGGCGGTTTACTAGTGGAGAAGCCGTAGATTCGGCGGCTATCCACCGCATGCTGGTGCAATATCAAACACTCGATGCCACCAACTACCCGACCGCTGCTCAACTCGACTCGGTAGACCTCGAATCTCCCGATCGCGAAGTCACACTCCTAGGGGCGCAAGGTGACACGTTGGCTTCGCTGGTGTTCGACTCGACCAACGTTGCATACTGGGTGCAGAGGAGGTCGGGTGGATACGTGTACCGGATACTGTCGTGGCGGGTGGATCAGATGATACCAGCGGACTCAACACTTAAGGGGCGGTAGGAGACGGCAAGGGACGGTAAGGGAGCTCTTTCCCACGTACGTCCCTTCCCGTCGATTCCCGTCAATTCTCACCCCCACCTGGCATGTTCGTCTTCAAGTACTCCGTCAGCAGCGTCCGCAAGTGAAGTGTCGTTCCCCGGCCTTCGTAGATCCCGTGTGAGCGGTTCGGGTACGCCATCATCGTGAAGCGCTTGTTTGCCGCAATCAGTCTATTGATTAGAGCTTCCGTACCCTGGTAATGCACGTTGTCGTCGCCGGTACCGTGCACTACGAGCAGGTTTCCTTCCAGTCGGTCGGCGAACGTAATTGGTGACGCTTCTGAATAGTCTCTGGGATTGTCCTGTGGCAGTCCCATGTAGGGTTCCTGATAGATCGTGTCGTAATAACGAATGTCGGGAACCGGTGCCACGGCCATTCCCGTACTGTAGAGATCTGGATAGCGGAACATCATGTTCAGCGTCATCGAACCGCCTCCGCTCCAACCCCAAATCCCGACTCTATCTGGATCGATGTAAGGCCGCTCTGCGATTTCGCGCGCGGCAGCCGCTTGGTCGGCTGACGCGTAAACGCCGATCTTTCGGTAGATCACCTTGCGCCAGTCCCGGCCGCGGGGAGCTGGTGTACCGCGGTTGTCGACGCTCGCGACAATGTATCCCTGTTGCGTGAGCATCAGGTGCCAGAGATAGGTGCCGCCTCCCCAACTGTCGGTGACGGTTTGGCCCCACGGTTCACCGTATACATAGAAGAGTACCGGATACTGCTTCGAAGCATCGAAATCAGGCGGCTTCATTATCCAGCAGTCGAGCAGCACGCCTGCACCGTTGTCGACGCGGAAGAACTCCATTTCGCCAGTTGCTAGAGCGGCCACGTTCTCTCGCAGCGCGCTGTTCTGCACTAGAATGCGGGCCACTTGGCGGGCGGGAAGCTGAACCAGGTCTGTGATTGCAGGTACACCGAAACTGGATCGTCGATGGATGGCCCAAATAGCGTCGTGCGAGATCTGATACGAGTGGGTACCTGTCTCGTTTGACGGAGTCAGTCGCTCCAGGCCGTCGTCGCCGGTCAGGCTGACCCGGTACAGGTATCGCTGAGTCGGATTGTCGGGCGAGGCGATGAAGTAGACCCAGCCGCCCTGCTCATCGACGGCCTGAACGCTGACGACGTCATATTCTCCGTCGGTGACCAGACGAACCTTCTCTCCGGAACGAGAGACGACGTAAAGGTGTCGCCAGCCGTCACGTTCGCTCACCCATGTGAAGTGGCTGCCATCATCCAGCCAATTCAGGTCAGATACTACATCCAGCCACGCGTCGTCCGTCTCAGTGATAATCGCTTGTACCGAACCGTCTGAGGCGTTGCCGAGCAATAGACTGTTGGTGTTCTGCAGGCGATTCAGGTGCTGAATCACCACTGCGTCCGAATTGGCGGCCCACTCCATCCATGGGATGTAGGTGTCACGGGCATCACCATCGATGTGCATCCATACGGTTTCGCCACCGTCAGCGTGAACCACGCCAACTCTAGCGGCCGAGTTCGTCTCACCTGCCTTGGGGTATGGAAATGAGATTATCCTTGGATAGAGTGAATCCGTGTTGTTGATCATGCGGAACTCGTTGACACCCTCGGTATCGAACTGCCAGTAGGCAATGAGGGTGCCGTCAGGGCTCCAGCGGAAACAATCTCGAAGGAAGAACTCCTCTTCATATACCCAGTCTGATGTTCCATTGACAATCGTCGCCGATCCATCGGTCGTGACCTGATTGACCTGCCCACTAGCGAGATCTTCGACGAAGATGTTGTTCTCGCGCACGTACCCGACCCTGGTCCCATCGGGCGAGAATTTGGCAAACATCAATGCGGCCGGCTCTGAGCTACCGCCCAGCTGTTGCAGCTCCCAATTGTCGAGGGTGAGAACCCAGTAGTCGCCGCGAGTGTTAGCACGCCACACTCGACGTGTATTCGTGAAGATCAAGAGCTTGCGGCCATCCTCGGACCACGTGTAGTTGGCTATACCCAGGGGCCGAGTTTGGCCACGGGGGATCAAACGGGATGCGGGCACCATTATCGTGCGAGTCCCGGTGGCAGGATTGTACCGAACGATGTCACGGCCCTCTCTGGCCGTTTCTGAAGTCTCCAGAGTCGTGTACGCCGATGCGGTCTCCAGCCAACAGGCCGGCCCGAAACGCTCACCGAAGAACTCCGGGGATGCATATATGCGTTCGAGAGTGAGAAGTGATGGATCCGTAGACTGACCCGCCAGAGGCGCGGTAACCCAAGTGAGTAAAAGCAGTCCCAACACAATCCGCATTGATTTCACTACGGTCTCCCGATCAAAAACCCATGTGCTCTGTGCGGGCAATTATTTCGTCCTGCAGTGTCTTGCCCAGGTCACAGAAGTAGTCACTGTATCCCGCGACTCGGACGATCAAGTCACGATACTTCTCCGGCTCCGCTTGCGCGGCCCGGAGAGTAGCCGCGTCCACGACATTGAATTGGATATGATGGCCGTCCATCCGAAAGTACGATCGGACCAGATTCACGAATTTGCCAACGCCCTCGTCGCCATCGAGGAGTCCGGGAGTGAGCTTCTGGTTGAGCAGAGTCCCACCAGTACGCGCGTGATCCATCTTCGCAGCCGATAGTAGAACTGCAGTGGGACCACAACGATCTGCTCCTTGAACCGGTGACACACCTTCAGAGAGAGGTTCGCCCGCCTTCCTGCCATCGGGCGTCGCAGCGACCACGGAGCCAAAATAGATGTGTACTGTGGTTGGCAGCAGGTTGATGTGGTATTTGCCGCCCTTGGTGTTCGCTCTACCGTCTACTGCATCGAAGTAGGCCTCGAAGAGCTGTTTCATCACGTCGTCGGCGTAGTCGTCGTCGTTCCCGTACTTGGGCGTCCTCTCGAGTAGCAAGAGCCTGAGCTTGTCATTGTTCCCGAAGTCGTTGCCCAACGCAAGGAGAAGTTCCTCCATGCTCATGGTATGCTGATCGTAGACGTTGTACTTCACCGCAGTGGCTGCATCGGAAAGCGTTCCGAGCCCAACACCCTGGATATACGAAGTGTTGTACCTGGCTCCGCCATCGTGATAGTCTCTTCCGGTGTCGACACAGTCGTCGATCAGCAGGGAAAGGAACGGAGCGGGTAGGTGACGGGCCCACAATCGCTCGATGACGTTGTTGCCGCGCACCTTGATGTCTATGAAATGGCCGAGCTGGCGACGATAGGCAGCCATCAGTTCGTCGAACGAGGCAAACAATGTGGGATCGCCCGTGTCAATTCCGATCTGATCGCCGCTGCGCGGATCCCGACCACGATTCAGAGTTATCTCGAGCACTTTGGGCATGTTGAAATACCCGGTGAGGTTGTAGTTCTCCTTTCCGAAGGCTCCAACCTCAACGCATCCGCTCGACCCGCCGTTCCTGGCGTCCTCAACCGACTTGCCCTGCCTGACGAGCTCCTGTACTACGACGTCGGTGTTGAAGATAGAGGGCTGTCCAAATCCTGTGTCGATGATCTGTGCTGCCCGTTTCAGGAATCTGTCGGGGTTCTTCTTGCTCAGTTGAACCGACGAGCTGGGTTGCAGCAAACGCATTTCCTCGATCACATCGAGTACGAGATACGTCAAATCGTTTACTGCATCGGAACCGTCTTGCTTGACACCACCTGTGTTGATCTGTGCAAAGTCAGTGTAAGTGCCACTTTCCTCCGCCGTAACTCCAACCTTGGGAGGGGCAGGGTGGTTATTGAACTTGATCCAGAAGCACTGCAGTAGCTCACGCGCCCGAGCGGGGGTCAATGAGCCGTCTTTCAAGCCCGTCTGATAGAAAGGATACAAGTGTTGGTCGATCCTGCCCGGGTTGAAAGCATCCCATGTGTTGAGTTCCGTGATTACTCCTACGTGGACGAACCAGTAATACTGAAGAGCCTCCCAGAAGTCCCGCGGAGGATTGCCCGGAACTCTACGGCAGACCTCTGCGACTCGCATCAGCTCACCACGGCGGCGTGGATCGGCTTCAGTTTGTGCCAAGAATCGGGCAAGCTGGGAGTGGCGATATGCGTAGTGAATGAGCGCATAGGCACATATGTTCATCGCCTTGAGCTGCTCCTGCTTGTCGTATGCGTCGGGATCGTTCAGGAAGTCGAGGCCATCCATGCTAGCTGCAATGTCTTGCTTGAAATCCAGGAACCCCCTCTTGTAGATCTTGTCGTCGAGGACGGTGTGTCCGGGTGCTCGCTGTTCCATAAACTCCGTGAAGACACCTGCCCCGTACGCTGCTTTCCACTGATCTGTCATCTCGGCGAAGATCAGATCGCGCAGAGACCTACCCGTCCAGTAAGGGATGACCGTGTCGCGAAATAGGTCCCGGACTTCATCGGTCACTTGAAAGGAGATCTTCTCACGCGAGTTCAGGACGTCCAAATCGTCCATCGTATGGCAGCAAATCTCCGGGAACGTGGGTGTGGCCTTCGGAGCCGGCCCACGTTCACCTACGATGAGCTCGCCCTCTCCGATGAAGATCTGTTTCTTGTCCATGAGGTACTGAAATGCGAGCGCGCGATAGACGGGTGTGGACACTGTGCCAAGATCCTCTTTGTGAAACTCCGTCATGAGCTTGGCGCGCTCGCCGGACAACGTAGCGGGCGCGTCGAGACTCTGCTCCCGCAGCTTGCGTACTCTATCGCTCAAGGACATACGACTCGCCCCTCACAGTGACGTCAAGTCCGTGTTCCTGCAGCAATTCCACTGTGCCTGCAATTACTTCTTCACCGGGCGGCTCCGCATCAGGCAGGGCATATCCGCGTCCCAGCCTGTCGTACTTATCGACTCCAGTTCGGTGATACGGCAATATGTCCACTGGATGGCGATTGCCGAGTGACGAAACAAAGGCGCCCAGCGCGTTCAAGTTGTCTACATCGTCGTTTATCCCGGGCAATAACGGCAGTCGGACGGTGGCAGCCGATCCATGGTTCGACAGCCATTCGAGATTACCGATGATTTGATGATTCGCAGCTCCAGTGAACTCGCGGTGTCGGTCGTTGTCCAACAGCTTCACATCATAGAGAAACCGATCAACCAGTTCTGCTACTGCCTCCACTACGTGCTGGGGCGCCTGGCCAGAGGTATCCACCACCGTCGAGATTTCCCTCTCCTTGCACTCGCCGAGCAAAGCCAGTAGAAAGTCCGGCTGGAACAGCGGTTCCCCGCCCGAGAAGGTCACACCGCCACCCGACTCGTCATAGTACAGCACATCTCGCAGCACCTCATGCATGACGTCGGCGACCGTGACCGTCCTGCCCGCCAGCTCGAGTGCCCCTCGGAGGCAAACATCGGCACATGCTCCGCAGAGGTCACATCGATATCGGTCGATCTGGACGCTGTCGCCGTTTTTCGAGAGGGCGTCCGGTGGGCACTCTGTGAGACAGTCACCGCAGACATTGCAGCGCTCGTCTCGCACCAGCAGATCGACCCCGGATGTCTGACCCTCGGGGTTGTGGCACGCCCAGCAAGTCAGCGGACATCCCTTGAAGAAGACCGTGGTACGCACACCGGGCCCGTCATGAATGGCGAATCTCTTGATGTCGAAGATGGTACCGGTGGTGGTCAAATGGGGCCTCGATGGGTCGTGGGTGCTCTCTAGTCAAAAGTTAGCACGAACCGGGTGGGCAGGGCAGGGCGGCAGGGGGGCTACGCCCCCTCCTTCACCGGATCCTCCCTCACCCTCACCGTACCGGCATGACTACTACCATCTACTGTGAGAGTCACCCGATACTTTCCTGCGGAAGCCTCTATAGCGGTCAACTCCTCGCCGTAAAAGCCGAAGAATGCCTGGTCGCCGACGATCTGACTGAAGGCGAGCAGCTGTTCGCGGACGCTGTCGAGCTGCCGGTATGTTTCCGCCTCTCCGAGGCGCTCTCCAATGTGGTCCAAGTGTTCGAGTAGCAATCTCCGAGCGTCTTCTCTGTCTGTGTATTCCGCGTCGTCGTAGAGGTTGGGATACCGCTGGATCGCCAAGAGATCCTTCTGCATCTGTTCCAGCAAATCGTTGCGTCGGGTACTTTGTATCGACTGTGTGATAGTCTCATGCACCCGCGTCAGCAAAGCGTGATGCTCCTCAATCTCCTCATCACTCGGTGGGAACTGCATGTTCCAACGTACGCGATTCACTCCTGCTTTCCCCACAACTGTGAGATGCACGACACGGCCCGAGAAGAGGTCCTCGACATCGATGTGGATCGAGTCGGTCGGGTCAGATGCTAGATAGAAATCGATTGGCGCACCGCGCGGGGGATTGCGACCGCGGAACTTGAAGAAGCTCTGGATGCGCCCTTTTGAGAAATTGAGCCACTTGGTTCCATACCGGCTATCGAACAAGTGAACGCCTGAGCTCAGGACCGAGGGTGATAGTTGCTGTAGTGGTGTGATGTCGTCAGCGATCCAGATGCTACGCCCGTGGCTCCCGGCCACGAGGTCGGCATCGCGCGGGTGGATGACCAGGTCGTGAACTGCGACGGGTGGGAGTCCATTCATGAACTTGTCCCAATTGGCTCCGCCATCCGTGGTCACATACACGCCAAACTCCGTCCCGACGAACAATAGGTCTGGATTCTTCGAGTCTGCCACAATCGTATGTACAGTGGTGCCGGGGTTCTCTCGTGGCAGATTGCCCGATATGTCGGCCCATGATGCGCCGCGGTCGGTGGTCTTGAAAACGTATGGAGCCGTGTCATCTACCCAGTGACCGTCGAAAGTCACATACGCAGTCGCTGCGTCGAAGTGCGAAGCTGCGACTCTACTCACCCAGAGATCGCTGCGAATTCCAGGCACGTTCCCGGTTACATCGGTCCAGCTGACGCCGCCGTCGCTGGTAACTTGAACGTTCCCGTCGTCAGTTCCGACCCACACAATTCCACTGTTGACTGGCGATTCGTCGATGGTGTAGATGGTGTGATGGTTCTCTGCACCGGTGGCGTCCTTTGTGAGGCCGCCACTGTAGGTAGAGTTTCTGGTTTCGGGATCGTTCTTCGTGAGGTCGGGACTGATGATCCGCCAGGTTTCGCCACGGTCGACTGATTTGAACAGATGGCTCGAACCCACGTATATCGTGTGCGGGTTGGTGGGTGACAAGACGAGGGGTGAGTTCCAGTTCCAACGAAACTGTGGTGGAAGGATGCTGCCGTTGATGGTTCTGTTGGGCGTGTCTGACCAGAGCCAGGCCTCCTGTGGGTTGATCGAGTAATTGGTTTGGTCTTCGCCGAATTCCCGATCGTAGTAATGCGCGAAGTTAGATGTGGTCTGTGGAGTTGGTGTTATGAATACGTGTTCCCTGGTTTCCATGTTCTGCCGGCCGAAGTATCCCACGTGCGTTGTAGTGTACAGAGTGCGCCAATCTGTCGGGTCGACCTGCATGTGGAACCCGTCGCCACCGTTCGTGACAGTGACGTGGTCGTTCAGAATCCCGCTGTTGTCCCTGCTGTTACTCGGTATGCCCCAGCCGCCGTTGTCCTGCAATCCACCGTACACCCAATACGGATCGCGCATGTCCACACCGATGGCGTAGTACTGTCCGATTGCCATGTTGTTGAACGCGAGTAAGGCTTGGCCGCCATCGACCGTGACGTATGCTCCCTGATCGGTGGCCATGTAGAGGACATTCTCGTCGCTTGGGTCGATCCAGAGATCGTGGTCGTCTCCGCCGCCGCCGCGCCAGGGTCGGCCGCGTCTGAAGTTCTCACCGGCGTCGTCGGAATACCAGAAATCACGTGCAACGATGTAGACCAAGGTGGAATCCGACGGGTTCACCCTGATTCGCCCGTGATAGTACGGCCGTGAGTTGTGACGTAGCCTATAGGTCCACGTTTCACCACCGTCCGTCGACTGGTAGGCTCCGGGTCCTGGAACGTTGAGGTCGTCGGGCAGCTCATCCGATGCTTCGACGTAAGCCCAGATGATGTCGGGGTTGTTGCGGTAGATGCTGATGTCTATCTGGCCGGTCTCACCTGCCGGCAAGCCGGATGTGAGCTTGCGAAACGTGGCGCCGGCGTCGGTCGACTTGAAGATTCCGCCATGTGGCCCGCCGCTCTTCATGTCGTACGGTGTGCGTAGCCGTTCGTACATTCCGACGAAGACGATGTCGGGATTGTCGGGATGGAGTGTCACTACCGTTGCACCAGTCCGCTCGTCATCCGGCAGGCCATTGGTCAGTTCTTGCCAGGTCTCACCGCCGTCGACCGTCTTGTATAAGCCGCGTGTACCAGAGTAGCCCCACAGGTGCCCCAGCGCTGCTACGTACACGACGTCCGGGTTGGTCGGATGCGTGGCGATCTCGGCGATTTGATGTGTCTCGCCCAAACCCACGTTGGAGAACGTTCCGCCACCATCCGTAGATTTGTATATGCCGTCTCCCCAGCCTACACTGTTCCGGTTCGTCGCCTCTCCGGTACCGACCCAGATGATATCCGGGTCCCCCTGGAAAAAGGCGACATCGCCGATCGACTGACTGCCGTAGTCGTCGAAGATGGGAGTGAAAGAAATTCCACCATTTGTAGACTTGAACACGCCTCCCGATGCCGCACCGATGAGAACGGTCTTGTAGTCTTCGTTCCATGCGTCGATACACGATATCCGGCCCATCATCGTGGCGGGCCCGATATTGCGCCACTCAAACGGCCTTAGAAGATCCTGAGCCGCGACAGGCACGGCGATGATGGTGAATAGTGACGCTAGCAAGAACTTCCTCATCGGGTTCTCCCTTTTCGGTGTACGTGTCGGCAACTTTCGGTAAGCTGCCCCCCCTGCCGCCCTGCCCCTCTGCTCCTCATGCCCACCCATGCGCCTTATACCCCCATTTCTCGTCTCGCCTTCCGAAACACAGAATGCCACATGCGCCGGGTCAACTTACCTGTATTCGTGTTCTGTCGGCTAGGGTGATAGGATGACAGCAACTTCATGCCGTCAGGCAGTGTGCCGAGCGACCCGTGGGCGAACGGTGGGCGTTCTGCTGGTGAGAGTCGCGACCACCAGCCGGCTGCTTCGAGCCACCAGCGGTGTGCCAGCTGGCCGAGTACCAGCGTGACGGACACGTTGCCGAGCAATCGGATGTTTGCTTCCAGGAAGGGCCGGCAGTTATTGAACTCTTCTCTGGTCGGCTTGTTGTCGGGTGGGGCACAGCGGGCGGCGGCAGTGATGTAGCAGTCGATCAGCTCGAGGCCGTCATCGCGTGACACCGAACTCGCCTGATTCGCGAATCCGAAGCGGTGCAGTGCTTCATACAGCCAGTCGCCGCTCGAATCACCCGTAAACATCCGTCCGGTACGGTTGGCACCGTGAGCTGCCGGCGCGAGTCCTACTATCAGCAATCTGGCATTCTGATCGCCAAAACCCGGTACCGGCTTTCCCCAATACCTGCAGCTTGCGAATTCTCGCTTGCGCACTGCCGCAATGTGCTCGCGATGTTCAACCAGCCGTGTACAGGTACAGCACTGGACGACGGTTCGGTTGAGTGCTACCAAGGAATGTTGAAGTGGCGACAATGGAGATTCAGGTGGCCGGGCCGTGATGTCGGACTTGTTACTTGGTGGCTTGTTCACATGCTAATAGTGCTTCCAGATGTGTTGAGTGGGAAGTGGCGGGGGTCTGTACCCTCTGTACTCTGTGCCATGTACACTGTACACTGTACTCTGTCCGCCGCTCGAACGGCGCGACGGCCAGTCACGACTCGCATCAGGAGACGCGTAGAATGACGGGAAGCGAAAGGACCCATCCTTACATCCCGAATTCTGTTCCCGAAGTGAAAGCCAGGATGCTCGCCGAGATCGGTGTCGACGACATCGATACGCTCTACGAAGATGTCCCCGAAGAACTCCGGTTCAGAGGAGAGATGAAGATCCCTGCCGGTATCACATCCGAAATGGAGCTGAAACGGCACGTCGAGGGCATCCTCTCTGAGAATCAGACCTGCGTGGAGAACGTCAGTTTCTTGGGCGGCGGATGCTATCGACACTACGTTCCTGCAGTATGTGATGAGATCACTGGGCGCGCGGAGTTCCTCACTGCCTATGCAGGTGAGCCATACGAAGATCACGGCAGGTTCCAGACCCTGTTTGAGTATCAGAGCCTCATGGGCGAGCTGCTAGAAACGGATGTGGTAAATGTGCCAACCTACGATTGGGGCCAAGCGGCCAGTACGTCCATCCGAATGGCTGGTCGCGTCACGGGCCGGAAGGTGGCGTTGGTCGCCGACACGATCTCGCCCGACCGCCTGCAGGTGATCAGGACTTATTGTGAACCGGTTATGCGCATCGAGACGGTGGGGCATTCTCCGGACACCGCGGCACTAGATATGGACCAGCTCAGCGACCGGATGAATGACTCGGTGGCAGTGCTCTACCTGGAGAACCCTTCTTACATGGGCACGGCTGAAGAACATGGTCGTCAGGTGGCCGATACATTGCACGACAACGGCAGCATCTTCGTCGTCGGCGTCGATCCTATCAGCCTCGGCGTCCTGGCACCACCGAGCCAGTACGGGGCAGATATAACCTGTGGTGATATCCAAAGCCTCGGCAATCACATGTACTTCGGCGGTGCCCTCGGGGGTTTCATTGCAACAGCCGATGATGAGAAGCTGGTCATGGAGTACCCATCACGTCTGTTCGGCATCTGCAAGACCGAACGGGCCGGTGAGTGGGGGTTTGGTGACGTCGCCTACGATAGGACCTCGTTCGCAGTGAGAGAGCACGGTAAGGAGTTCATTGGTACAGCTGCTGCACTCTATGGCATTTCGACTGCGGTCTATCTGTCGTTGATGGGTCCGGAAGGCATGCGTGAACTCGATCAGCACATCCTACAGAAGTCGCAATATGCGATGAAACGTGTGTCCGAACTCGAGGACGTTCGTTTGAAGTTCGACGCGTTCCACTTCAAGGAATTTGTGGTCGATTTTTCAGGTACCGGAAAGAGTGTAGCCGACATCAACCGTGCACTCCGGGCAAAAGGAATATTCGGTGGCAAAGATCTCGGAGACGACTTTCCTGAGCAAGCAGGATGTGCGCTGTATGCGGTCACCGAGGTTCTCACTCGTGAAGACATCGATCGTCTGGTAAACACGTTGACAACGATTATCAGCTAGGAGATCACATCCATGGAGATACAGCGGGGAAGCAGGCTGCGGAATTTCCATCAGGCAAAATGGGATGAGGAGGTGATCTTTGAGCTGAGCACGCCTGGCGAGCGAGGCATGCACGTTCCACCAGTAGAACAGGAGATAGCGGACTCGGTGGGCGACGGCATCTCACAGGTTCCAGCGAGCATTCGGAGACTGACTCCACCTGCCCTACCTGAAGTCGGTCAGATGCGTGTACTCAAGCATTATCTGCGTCTCTCCCAGCAGAACCTTGGAGCTGATTTCAATGTGGACATCGGCCAAGGCACATGCACGATCAAGTACAACCCTAAGATCAATGAACAGATAGCGTCCTCTCCCAAGGCACGAGAGATCCACCCGCACCAAGACGAAAGCACAGTGCAGGGTGCGCTGCGGGTGATGTACGAAGTCGATCAGTTCCTGCGGGAGATCTCGGGAATGGACCGGTTCTCGCTGCAACCCAGCTCGGGCTCGCACGCGATCCTCACGATGGCCGCGATCGTGCACAAATACCACGAGGTCAGGGGAGAGGCCGACAAGAGGGATGAGCTGATCACAACGATCTTCTCTCATCCCTCGGATGCCGCCGCTGCGGCCGTGAAAGGGTACAGAATCGTCACGCTTTATCCCGATGAGCAGGGAATGCCCGACGTGGAGGCTCTCAAAGCTGCAATCTCGGAGCGCACCGCGGGACTGTTCATCACGAACCCCGAAGACATCGGCATCTTCAATCCGAGAATCACTGAGTTCACTCGTGTTGTTCACGACGCCGGCGGCATATGTGGATACGATCAAGCCAACGCAAATGGCATCCTGGGCATCACCAGGGCGAGGGAGGCTGACTTCGACTTGTGTTTCTTCAACATGCACAAGACCTTTGCCGCTCCACACGGATGTGGCGGACCAGCCGCCGGTGCTGTCGGTGCTACGAAGGAGATGGCAGCGTATTTACCCGTTCCGCTTGTGCACTACGATGGCAGCAGGTACTTCCTGGACTACGACGTGCCTCACAGCATTGGCAAGGCGCGCGACTTCTATGGTGCTTTTCCCGTGCTCCTCAAGTCCTATGCCTGGATCCTGAGCATGGGAGCGGAAGGACTGATGGAGGCCGCCAGGATTGCGGTTCTCAACAACAACTACCTGCTCAAGAAGATTTCTGAAATAGATGGGGCAACCTCACCGTATTCAGGTGGCAAGCGGAGGATCGAGCAGGTGCGTTACTCGTGGGAGCGGCTGTATGAGGAGACAGGAATAGACACGCATGACGTAACACTGCGCATGGCCGACTTCGGTTTTCACCTTTGGTCGAGCCATCACCCGTTTGTCGTACCACAGCCTTTCACCATCGAGCCCACCGAGTCCTACACCAAAGAAGAATTGGATGAGTACTTGGACGGTCTGCGCCATGTGGTGCAAGAGGCGAGGACCGAGCCGGAGACCGTGAAGAGCGCACCGCACAACAGTGTCGTCCACAAGATCGACGAGAGCGGCATGGACGATCCGGAGAATTGGGCCGTGACGTGGAGGGCTTATCTAAAGAAGCACGGCTCAGGTGCTGCGAAGATTCGGGGATAGCGAACAGGTCGCGGCATGAAGAAACTGGGTCTGATCGTCAATCCCGTGGCGGGCATGGGTGGTACCGTTGGCCTCAAGGGGACGGACGGGCCGGACGCGGTCGAGCAAGCGGAGAAACTCGGTGCCGTCCCACGGGCTGGGCAGCGAGCCGAACAGACTCTGGCGACTCTTCGCCCCCTCAACGATCGCGTGACAATCATTACCTACAGCGAGGCGATGGGGGAGATGCCCGCAGTTGCTTGTGGTTTCAAGCCGGTGGTGATCGGTTGCGGATCAGCCCCTCGCTCAACTCCACAAGACACCGGAAGAGCCGCACGCGAGATGGCGAAGGAAGGAGTCGATCTACTGCTGTTTGCGGGTGGAGACGGCACCGCACGGGACGTCTATGATGCCGTCAACACTTCCGTGACCACCCTGGGGATCCCGGCAGGGGTAAAGATTCACTCAGCCGTGTTTGCTTCCAGTCCTGCTACCGCTGGTCGAATTGCGGCTTCCGTTCTCACTGGTGAGATCAAGCGTGAGAAGGAAGCCGAAGTGATGGACATCAACGAGGATGACTACCGGCGCGAAATCCTGTCAGCGAATCTGTACGGTTACCTGAAGATTCCCGATGGCAGACGTCTCCTCCAGGGTGGCAAGGCCGCAACATCTCTCCACGAACGGGTGATGCAAACGGCAATCGCCGCGGACCTCGTCGAGCAGATGACGAATGATCTTTGTTATTTGGTTGGTCCGGGCACCACGTGCGCTGTGCTCATGGAGCTTATGGGTCTCGACAAGAGCTTGCTGGGTGTCGACATGATCAGAGCAGGAAGCCTGATCGGAAAGGACATGAGCGAACGGGAGATCCTGGAGAGGACGGTCAACCGCGCGTGTGGCCTCATTCTCACACCCGTGGGTGGCCAAGGGTTCCTGCTCGGCAGGGGAAACCAACAGATCTCTTCTGCTGTCATCCGGCGAATCGGCAAGCAGAACATCATCGTTGCGGCAACCGCAGAGAAGCTGAGTTCTCTGAGTGCCAGGCCGATCCTCATCGATACCGGAGATCCCGCCACGGACTCTTATCTATGCGGCTACTATCGGGTGGTCACCGGTTACCGGCAGGCAACGGTATACCGGGTTTCTGACTGTACCTGAGCTCCATGGTCGCTTCTCCTAACGGGAAACGGGTGTGTGGTTCTCTAGTCGCATCGAATCGAGAGATACTCCACCGTAGCTGATATCGGTCAGGTATGCCATATCACGCTTCCAAGTTGTCAGGTCGTCAGCGGAGAATTGACTCAGATGACTGTGGCCGCAGGCGCGCGCCATCACTTGCATGAGTTCTGTCGCGGCGCGGAAGAAGTTGTTCAGCTGCTGCGCCCCCTTTTCGATCTCTAGACGCCGACGCAACTCCGGCTTCTGCGTGGCGATTCCGACAGGGCAGTTGTTGGTGTGGCAGGCTCGCATTCCCAGGCAGCCGATAGCCTGAATGGCCGAATTTGAGACGGCTATCGCGTCCGCTCCCAGTGCCAGCGCCTTTACGAAGTCCGCCGGTATCCGCAACCCGCCCGTGATGATCAGTGTCACATCGCGGCGGCCCGCCTCGTCTAGATAGCGACGGGCACGGGCCAACGCGGGGATCGTAGGCACGGAGATGTTGTCACGGAACAGCAGAGGTGCAGCTCCGGTTCCGCCGCCGCGACCGTCGAGGATAATGTAGTCCACACCGATTTTCAAGGACGCTTCTATGTCTCGTTCGATGTGTTGTGCCGAGAGTTTTACACCGATGGGAATGCCACCAGTTGTCTCGCGGACTTCTGCCGCAAAGTCATGATAGTCGTCCAAGGACTCCCAGTCGGGAAAACGGGATGGTGACACCGCAGACTCACCTTCTTTCAACTCACGCACCGCTGCAATCTTGCCTTTTACCTTGGCACCCGGTAGGTGGCCACCGGTGCCTGTTTTGGCACCTTGACCACACTTGAAGTGAAACGCCTGGACCTTCTGCAGCTTGTCCATCGAGAATCCGAACCGCGCGGACGCCAGTTCGTACAGGTAGCGTGAATTGTTGGCCTGTTCCTCGGGCAACATCCCGCCCTCACCGGAGCAGATGCCGGTGCCCGCCAGTTCGGCGCCCTTGGCCAGCGCTGTCTTTGCCTCCTCGGACAGTGCACCGAAACTCATGTCGGAAACGAAGAGTGGCAGGTCGAGCGTGAGTGGTTTCTTGGCATTGGGACCGATCACGACCTCGGTTCTGACCGGATGGTCATCCAGCAACGGAACCTTGTACAGCTGGGCGGTGAGCAACTGGATATCTTCCCATTGCGGTAATTGATCACGCGGCACACCCATCGCTGCGACGCGGCCGTGGTGACCTACCTGGGTAAGACCGTGCTCGGCAAGGTGCTGTATGTACTGATAGTGAGGTTCTTCCGGTCCGCCGTGCAGATCCTGGTAAAGTCCCTGGTATGCTTCACGATCGTAGGCCTGAGGGTTGTCGACTTCCCAAGCAGCAATCTCTTCCGCGTCTACCCATACACCTCCATCCATCACCCATGACTGAAACCGCTTCTGTCGTTCCGCTGGGTTGTAGGAGCTGACACCGGTCTTGTAACAGTAGTCCCATTCGTGGACCCCGCATATCAAGTTCTTCCCACGTATGTAGCCATCGCTCAGCAACGCGCCACGGTGCATGCAGCGACCGTACAGAACCGATGCCTCGTCTTGGTTTTCCCAGCGTATGACAACCAGGTCAACGTTGGCAACCAATGCGTATGCAGGCTCGAGTGGCTCGAGTTCATCCCATTTGGCGACGCGGACTCTTTTCATGCCAGTTTCTCCAGTCGTAGGATTCCGTTGTTCACTGTCAACAGTGGGCGTATTTGATCCGTTCCCGTTTCTACCGCCGCAATCACGCGTGTTCCAACGCAGGGCCGAGCCAGGGTTTCAACCCAGGGGCTGAAAACACGGTCCGTGTGGAGCGCTCCCTGTGGCATTGGGTGACTTGACCAAGATAGACATTGATTCCCTGGCCGTGAATGCATCACTCGCGACGCGTTCGCTTATTTGGTCCGCTCACCGTGGCGGCAAGGAAGTGCATGTGTGGACTGTCAACGATCCGGTCCAGATGTGGACGTTGATCAGTCGCGGAACGGACAATCTCATTACCGACGTGCCGGCGCTCGGCAAGAACGTGTTGACGGAAAGGGCTGGCATGAGTGTGGTCGAACGGTTGTTGGTGGAGTTCGGCTCGTGGTCTGATCTCATACCTTCGTCGGATGCGACATTTGGTGGTACTTCCAATACAACCAGCCAACCGTAGACTTCATCTACTCGGCGCAGTTCAACTCCTTCTCAGATTGCGCCCGTGTCAATCGACGTGGCAATCCAATAGCCGGCAAACAGCCAGGGGAGTACCAGAGTCCCAAGGAAGATCACCTGCTCCAGCGGGCTCTCTACTGTCGTTACGGACCACAGTGCGGTCAATGCGGCGCCTCCGAACCACAAGACGGCTGCCACACGTTTCCACTTGAGAGCCACTAGGTGCGGTACGACTAATATGAATGGCGCGAAGAGGACCCAGGCCGGAAACGCCCCGGGATAGTACGCTGCAATCGCCCAAGTCGCCGTAGCAGCTATGAATGTCGCACCACCACCAGCGACGTGGGCTGCTGCAGTTCGCGGAACTGCCCAATGCATAAGGACCAACGCCCGGAGGACGAAGATCGCGACCACGAGGAATCCGACATCGAGCCATTCGGACGTCACCGGGTGGCTGGAATCTTCACGGGCTGAAACCAGCAGGAACGGAAGAACCGTTACTAAAACAAGCAGTACCGACAGACTCACCTGTTGGGCCACGCGGTACACTTCCGTCTCACGCTCATCGAGCGGTCCGACAACAGATAGTTGACGGAACAGGGTGGGCCCGAACCAGATCAGCGATAGAAGAACCAGTAGTGCTGGCAATCGCAGCAACGCTGCGGTCATAGCAACCAGCAACGCTCCAGCCGGTGCAAGTATCTCCGTCCACAAGCCCGTGCGGTTCATCTCAATCCTCCAGACAAAACAACTCTTCTACGGTGGTGCCAAGAATCCTCGCGAGGCGCAGTGCCAATACCGTTGATGGAGTGTACCCGTTCTTCTCGACCGCAATGATGGTCTGTCTGGACACACCGACTGCATCAGCAAGTTCGTCCTGACGTAGTCCCTCGTGTTCTCTGAACTCCCGTACGTGAGACCGTAGTGTCGCCATCTCTTGCAGGCTCTTCCTAGACCAATTGGTGTAAAGGCAACTTAACGTTAATGCAACTTAACATCATAGATGTGGGAGATCAAGTGGGACGCTCTTGTGGGTGCGGCGGGATGACGTGACGGCGGCAGACATGTAACTTGCGACCTGGCTATTCCAAGGATCCTCAATGAAGACGCTAACAAAGCCTCTGTGTGGTGGAGTCGCTGTTCTAACCGGGCTGGTCCTCGTGGCGGCGCCTACGACACTGCAGGCACAGGGTCTGTCTCAGGTCGAGCAGCAGATCGTCCAGTACGTGGATGCACACAGTGAGGATGCGATCGCCCTTCTAGAGCGAATCGTGAACATCAACAGCGGCACCGGAAACCACGAAGGCGTGCGTGAAGTCGGGCGTGTGCTCAGGGCCGAGTTCGATGCTTTGGGTTTTGCGACCGAGTGGATTTCATTACCCGAGACCAACCGGGCCGGGCACCTATTCGCAGAGCGCGACGGTGGTCCTGGCAAGACCGTGCTGTTGATTGGCCACCTGGACACCGTGTTCGAACAGGACAGTCCGTTCCAGCAGTGGCAGCGCGACAGTGACATTGCCAAGGGACCTGGCGTTGAAGACATGAAGGGCGGCGACGTCGTCATGCTCTACGCTCTCAAGGCGCTGGAGGCGGCAGGAGTGTTGGACGAACTGAATATCATCGTTGCCTACACCGGTGACGAAGAGGATACCGGAGATCCCTTGGAGACCAGCCGCCGCGATCTCATTGAAGTTGCGGAGCGTGCTGATGTGGCGCTTGGATTCGAGGGCGGTGTGGGCAGCATGCACAGCGCCACCATCGCACGCCGGGGATACACTGATTGGTACCTGGAGGTCACAGGAACGCGAGCACACTCGTCGCTGATATTTGGCGATCAGTACGGCGCAGGGGCGATCAATGAGACCGCCCGCATACTGAATGCCTTTTACAAGGAGCTGAAAGGTGAAGAATACCTGACCTTCGGGCCCGGCATCATCCTTGGTGGCACGGCTACCACTTACGACACCGCCCAAGCGCGGGGCACTGCGTTTGGCAAGACGAACGTGATTCCGCAAACGGTCACCGTAGCCGGTGATCTCCGGACGCTGACTTTCGAGCAACGCGATCGCACCAAGGAAAGCATGCAGAAGATCGTCTCACGCAATCTGCCTCGAACGTCGGCCACGCTGACCTACCGGGACTCATATCCTCCCATGGCGCCTACGGCAGGGAACCAGCAGTTGTTCGAGACCTTGGATCAAGTGAGCAGGGACATGGGGTTCGGTCCCATAGAGGCGATCGATCCCGGCCGCCGCGGCGCGGCCGACATCTCGTTCGCAGCACCCCACGTAGATGCCGCACTGGCCGGCCTCGGTCCCTTCGGCGACGGCGGCCACACCCCAGATGAAGAGGTCGACCTCCGCTCAATCGCCGTCGCAACAAAGCGAGCTGCAGCGTTGATCTACCGGATTGCGAAGGAGAGGGAGGGAGCTTAGTACTGTCTTTACTCCACCCCCAGCTTCGCCAGAAACTTCTCCATCAAACACCACCTGGTGAAACTCGATTGCAGCAAGTTCAGTCCCACGAACGCGGTGAACAGGTACCAGTACGGGCTGACCCAGGTTCCGAGTGCAAGTGAGATTAGTACGAACGAGCCCGCGATAGCGCGGATGGCGTAATGCATTTTCATAGCAGTTCCTCGGTGTTCATTGTGTAAGCCTTGAGGCCCCCTTCGGGGCCGTGAGTATCGCGGAGTGTCTTCAGTTTTCCCTGAAGGGGTTCCATGCAATGCTCTTCCAGTGCCGCCATGTACATCGTGCTCGATCCGGGAAAGGCCCGGCTGCCGAACTTCTTTCCGGTTGCTCCTTTGCCCAGGACGTTGGGTATTTCCGAAAATCCAGGTGCGCCGCATTCCTCGAGCATCTGCGCGATTCCTTCGGCGTACCGTGAGTCAATGATGATCATTGCCAGTTTCATCGGTGCATCTCGTAGTAAAGAAGTGGAATAGCAACGAGCGTGAGTGCGGTGGCCACGATCGCGCCGCTGATGAGGGCCATTCCTAGGCCCTGAAAGATCGGATCTCGCACCATGACGAGGCCCCCGATGACGACTGCTGCGGCTGTGAGTATGATCGGCCGGGAGCGGATCAGTCCAGACGCTACCACAGCGTCGTGCAGAGATTGCCCACGTTCCAAGCCCAGTTTGACGAAATCGACCAATAGAATCGAGTTCCGTACGATGATTCCGGCCAACGCTATCATCCCGATCATCGAGGTGGCCGTGAAAAAGGCTCCGGTAGCTGCGTGAGCAGGGAGGATCCCAACCAGTGTCAACGGAATCGGGGCCATGATCACAAATGGAATCGTGAATGATTGGAACCACGCAACCACCAACACATAGATGAGTAACAGAACAGCGGCGAACGCGATTCCCAGGTCGCGGAAGACGTCCAACGTAATGTCCCACTCGCCATCCCATACCATGAAGGTCTCTTCGGTCAGAGTCGGGTCACCGGCCCACTTCACGGCGAACTCGCCATCGATCTTCGCGAGCGGCTCGCCCATGTCGAGCATTGCATAAGCCGGACTTTCCAGGCTACCGGCAACATCACCCGTGACGTAGACCACCGGCTTCAAGTTCTTGTGGAATATCGTGGTCGGCGCCGCAACGCTGTCGATGTTGGCGAGTGTGCCGAGTTGCCGTGCCCCGTGCGGGGTCGAAACAGGAAGACTTGCCAGATCGCCCAGTGATCCTGCGGCGGAATCTGCCAGCTGCACCCTGATCGCCACCGGTTCAGCAGAGGCATCATCGTGCAACAGTCCTACTGTGGCGCCACCCATTGAAGCGGCAATGGTCTGCGCGATCTCCTGCGGGTTGGTCCCGGCCCGGGTTGCTTCAGCTTGACTCACTGCGGCATGCAGCTCGGCGTGCGGTGCGGTCACCGACCAGTCAACGTCCACCACACCGTCAGTTGCCAGGAACACGGCGCGCACTTTGCTGGCAGCATCGACCTGAACGTCATAGTCCGGTCCGTAGATCTCTGCTACCAGTGTCGAGTACACCGGCGGTCCCGGTGGTATCTCGGCCACTTTCAACGACGCCGAGTACGCACGCGCCACTGAGTCGATGGCCGGGCGCAGCCTGAGTGCGATCTCGTGGCTCTGTTCGGACCGGTCATGCTTCGAGTGCAGGTTGACCTGCACATCTGCGACCGTAGGACCGCGGCGCAGGAAATAGTGGCGCACCAGGCCGTTGAAGTTGAACGGAGCTGCCACTCCGGCGTACGTCTGTACGTCGTGCACTGCTTCGTCACGCGCGACGGTGAGGGCAATTGCCTGCGCCACATCAGCTGTGCGCTCGAGCGATGTTCCTTCCGGCATGTCGACGATGACCTGGAATTCGCTCTTGTTGTCGAACGGTAGCATCTTGACCGTCACCAGCTTGGTCGGGATGAGCAACACCGACATCAGCAACAGGACTACCATGCTGCCGTAGGTAAGCATGCGCTTGCGTGTATTGCCCAGCAACTCCTCAATGGTGCTGCGGTACCAAGTGGCCAGGCGACCGGTCGGAAGTGGTTCTTCTGTTGGCTCTGCGGCCTGGGCGGTATCACTCTCCTTGGGTTTGTGAGCCTTGACCAGCCGCACCGCCAGGTAGGGCGTCACGATGAAAGCCACTGCGAGAGAGAACAGCATCGCAACCGAGGCGCCCACAGGGATAGGTCGCATGTACGGGCCCATGAGTCCCGACACGAACGCCATGGGCAAGATGGCGGCGATGACCGTAAAGGTTGCGAGAATCGTCGGGTTTCCAACTTCATCGACGGCCAACGTTGCCGACTCGTCCGCACTCCCGCGCTCAAAACCCAAGTGTCGAGCAATGTTTTCGACGACAACGATCGCGTCGTCTACCAAGATGCCGATGGCGAAGACCAGCGCGAACAGAGTTATGCGATTCAATGTGTAACCGTAGAGGCGGTACACCATGAGTGTGAGTGCGAGGGTCACCGGCACGGCAACCAGCACGACAACCGCTTCGCGCCATCCCAGTGTGAGCCATACAAGGATGACGACGCCCACTGTGGCGATGAAGATGTGGAACAGTAGTTCCTGAGACTTCTCAGTGGCCGTCTCACCATAGTCGCGGGTGATAGTAGTGCGCACGTCTTCGGATAGGACGCGGCCGCGGAGTTCTTCGACTCGCTCCATGACATGATGGGCGATCGTAGCTGCGTTGGTTCCTTCACGCTTCGCGATGGCGATGGTGACTGCAGGCTCGAAGTCGGCACCGGTACCGCCGCCGGGTAGGAAGCTCACATAACTGTCGGGATCGGCTGGGCCGTCTCTCACCTCGGCTACGTCGCGCAACGTTATGGGTCTGTCGTTCATGATACCAACAACAACACCGCGCACCTGCTCTACGTTGCGTAACAGGTGACCGACACGTACGGGAACGCTGCGGTTTCCGCTGAGGATATCACCCGCTGGGAGCTCAGCGTTGTTGACGTTGAGTACGTGCAATACGGCAGCTGCCGAAAGACCGCGGGATGTCAGGGCTTGGGGATCCAGTGTGACTGCAACTTCTCGCGGAGCACCTCCGATCACCCAGGTCTCAGCTACATCGGGGATTCGCTTCAGTTCGTTGGCCAGTTCGGCTGCTTGCTGGCGCAGGATGTATCCGTCACCGGCATCTGATCCGCCTGACAGTGTTAGCGTGAAAATCGGTACTTCGTTGATGCCGTGCAGCGTCACCAACGGCGGAGTCGCACCCGGCGGTGATTTGCCGGCATTGGCGTACAGCTTGCCGTACAACCGTGTGAGCGCCACGTCGGGATCGGTTCCAACTTCGTAGCGGGCCGTAATCAACGCGCCATCGGTTTGGGCTGCGCTGTAGACGTACTCGACAGCCGGGATTTCCCAAATGGCTCGCTCGAGTGGCTCGACGATGCGACGTTCGACTTCACGCGGGCTGGCCCCCGGGAGGCCGACGGCAACGTCGATCATCGGTACCTTGATCTGCGGCTCTTCCTCGCGCGGCGTAGTGAGCAACCCGCCGATGCCGGCAGCAAGCGACGCACCGATCAAAAGCGGTGTGAGTTTGGAATTGAGAAAGCGCTGTGCTACCGCGCCCGAGAATCCGGTCTTCATAGTGCGATCCTCTCACCCGGCTCGAGCCCGCTCAGAACTTCAACTCTTGCCTCTACCGTCTCGTCTCCGGTCGTCAGCGGAGCGACCGTTCGACCCAGTCGTATCCACCGGAGTAATTCACCGTCGGGCGTAATGACTCGGACTCCCGTCAGTTGACCACGGCGCACCACGGCGCGCTCCGGGATCGCCACACCGAGCCTCGTGCCGGTTGGTAAGAGTGCGGTAATAGCAACGCCTGTGGGCCAAGTCGCTGGGAGAGAGGCGCGCACCTGGACCGTACGTGTCATCGGGTCTGCCCCCGATGCAACCGCCGTCACTTCGGCTGCCGCCGTGAGTCCGGTGCTGGAGCTGACCGCTATCAGTGCTCCGACTTCGACATATTGAGCGAGGTCGACGGGAACGGAGACTATCGCTTCGCGCGGGCCCGTTGCTTCGATCATCATGAGCGGCATACCCGGTGCAGCCAGATCACCCTCGTTGATGTTGCGTGACACTATGGACCCGTCGAACGGAGCTCTGATCGTCGCGTATTTGTTGGCGGTTTCGACTTCTTGAAGCGTTGCCTCGGCCATAGCGAGTTGCGACTCCGCCTGCGTGAGTCCGAGGCGGGTTCCATCACGCTGTACCAGCGGCACTACGTCCAGTGCAAAGAGTGTGTCCATACGGGCCGCCTGACGTTCCGCTTCATCACGGGCCGCAGTCGCCACGCTTACCGCCGCTTCCGCTTTGGCACGGTTGACCGCGATGTCGTCGGTGCCCAATCGAATGAGCGTCTCTCCAGCACGCACGTCGTCGCCCACCTCCACGGGGATCGAGGTAACGTGCGCCATCATTCGGGTGGAAAGTGCGGCGCGGTTCTCAGCATGCACGGTTCCCTCGACTGGAATGACGGCCGCAAGCGCTTCTGCCGTCACTGCTATGGTGTTGACCGAGGACTCTGAGGTCGCAACCTGCTCGGCGGGCTCGTTTCCGCACGCGGCCAGGCCGAACGCCAACAAGGAGAGAGAGGTCGTTCTAATCATCTGTCGTTTACTCCGTAGGCGAAGTCCAGCGCCGCCTGGGCAAGAAATAGATCGTGGCGAGCTGAAAGTAGACTGAGCGTCGCCGATGTGGCTACTGCCTGAACGTCCAACAGTTCGGTGATGGGAGCCGCGCCTGTTTGGTATCTCAGGCGCGCCTGATTTAGTGCTTCCTGTGCTTCGTTGTTCGCGGATGTGGCGACGGTAACTCGCGCGGCCGCAGCTGCCAACATGCGTCGTGTGCTGTTCACCTCGAGTTCGGCCTGGCGTTCAGCCGCTTCACTCCGGGCGTCCGCAGCGCGTTGTTCGGCTTTGGCTTCGTTCACTGCACCGACTCCGGCAAGACCGGGGAATAATTTCCACTGGAGCCCGATTCCCACGGTCCAGTTGCTGCTACCCGTGCCGAAGAAGCTCGACTGGCCGAAGTATCCAACTGAGCCAAATGCTGCGATCGCAGGGAGGTTCTTGCCCCATGCGCTCTTCACGGCCGCTGATGCCGCGTCGCTGCCTAAACGGTGAGCCAGGACGTCGCCGCGGTTGTCGATAGTGCACGCCGCTTCCGTGGCGTGGCATGCTGTTGGGTCCGACCCGTCAAGCGAGTCAGTCAGCGAAACAGCTACGCTGTCCGGCATCGCCAACAGTGTACGCAAAGCGGATAGTGCGTTCTCGGCTGCAGCTCTTGTGGCTAGCAGTTGAGTTTCGGTGTCTGCTGCGTGGACCCGAGCGAGCCGAGCGTCGAGGCTGGTCACCAGGCCCTGCTGTTGCATGGCTTCGGCCTGGCGAGCGTGTCCCTGCGCTGCCTCGAGTGCTGTCTCGAGTGCCTCCACCCGACGGGCAGCCAGTTGAGCATCCCAGTAAGTCTGGGTCACAAAGAAGGTTGTGGCACCTACGGCTCTCGTGGTTGCGGCCTCACGGGCGGCGGCGGCGCGCTTGGCAGCCGAGTATCCAAAGATTCCTTCAGCAGTGAAGATCGGGAGCTCGACGGTAGCAACTGTATTGAACCCGTTATAGGGATCGGGATTGTTCAACGCGTCGAGCCCCAGATCATCACCCTGGAAATTCGCCTGCCTGAGCTTGAGACCAAAAACGGCAACCGGGTCGTTCGTACGCAGAAAACCCATATCCACCCCGATGCTGGGCAGGAATGCCGGCGTGGCTTGCTGTGCACGGCCAGCTGCCATTTCCGACTCGGCGCGTTCGGCACGGAGACTGGGGTTGTGCTCCTGTGCTCTATCGATGGCGGCTTCCAGAGACAGCTGCAGCGTGTCGTTCTGTGCAGCAGGCAGTACCGGCTGGGCGGCGAGCAATAGGCTAATAGCTATAAACATATGTATAGTCCCTTAAAAAAAGCGCCCGTAAGCGCCAGCAAAACCGGCCTCTGGTGGGGTCAGACGTCGCATCTACGAATACACTCCAGAATGTGGCGCACCTTCGGTTCCAAGACACGGTAGTAGACGTGTACTCCCTCTCGCTCGGCGGCGACGATTCCGCAGCCTCGCATCTTGGCTAGGTGTTGTGACACAATTGCCTGAGGCATACCCAGTTTCTCCTGGATCTCAGACACTGTGGCTTCGCCGGCCTCGAGAATCTCTACGATCTTGAGCCGCTCGGGATGTCCGAGCAGTCTGATCGTGTCTGCAGCCCGGGAAAGGGCCTCTGGATCGATACCCCTGAGTAGGGGCTTTTTTGTCGCCTGTGTCATGGTATAATAGGATAATAGCAATAAGGCTATGTGTCAAGCCTGGATTCTTGGAGGCCAGGGAGCGGAGAGCAGGGAGCTGACAACCGGGAGTACGTAAGTACTTTGCACTATGCACCATGTACGTCGCACTTGTTCTACTTAGATGTCGAGGTTCTTGACGAACTTCGCGTGGTTCTTGATGAACTCGCGCCGAGGCTCGACCTCGTCGCCCATGAGATCCTCAAATAGCCTCGAGGCCATCGAAGCGTCCTCGAGTTCCACCTTGTGGATCGTTCGGACGGATGGGTCCATGGTGGTGCGCCAGAGTTGCTCGGGATTCATCTCGCCGAGGCCTTTGTAACGCTGCACCAGGACGTTGGACGACTTGCCCTTACTGCCGTTCTGCAGCCGCTTGACATACTCCACACGCTCCGTTTCGTCGTAGGCGTAGAACTCCTCCTTGCCTTTGGCGACCCGGTACAGCGGCGGCTGAGCGATGTAGATGTAGCCCGCCTCGATGAGCTGCCTCATCTGACTGTAGAAGAAGGTGAGCAGCAGAGTACGGATGTGGGCGCCGTCCACGTCTGCGTCGGTCATGATTATGACCTTGTGGTAGCGTGCCTCGTCGATCTTGAAGTCATCCTGGCCGACGCCTGTCCCGATGGCCGTGACCATCGCTCGGATTTCCTCGTTGGACAGGATCTTGTCTACACGTGCCTTCTGGACGTTCAGGATCTTGCCGCGTAATGGCAGGATCGCCTGGAACGAACGATCGCGGCCCTGTTTGGCGGATCCCCCTGCGCTGTCGCCCTCTACGAGGTAGAGCTCACACATCGAGGGATCCGAGAGCGAGCAGTCTGCCAGCTTGCCAGGCAAGATACCACCTTCGAGCGCGCTCTTCTTGCGTACCAATTCGCGGGCCTTGCGCGCCGCCTCGCGGGCCCGGGCTGCACTCAGCGCCTTGTCGATGATCGCGCGAGTGGCAGACGGGGTTTCCATGAGGAAATTGCAGAGCCACTCGTAGACCACGGTCTTAATAATTCCCTCGACCTCGGAATTGCCTAGCTTGGTCTTTGTCTGGCCCTCGAACTGCGGTTCCTTCACTTTGGCGTGGATGACGGCAGTGAGACCCTCGCGAACGTCATCACCGCTCAGCGTGAAGTCCACCTTCTTCATCAAACCTTTGTTCTTCGCAGTCTCGTTGATGGCCCGCGTGAGCGCGCTCTTGAAACCCGTCAGATGCGTGCCGCCCTCATGTGTGTTGATGTTGTTCACGAATGAGAACACGTTCTCTGAGAAGCCGTCGCTGTACTGCATCGCGATGTCAATTTCCACGTCGCTCTTGATAGTGGCAAAGTGGATCGGCTTGGGGTGCAGAGGTTTTCTGCTGCCACGCAAGTACTCTACGAATTCTGAGATTCCCTTGTTGTAGAGGAAGAGTTCCTGCTGTTCGTGACCCTCGCGCTTGTCGTTGATTGTGAGTGTGACACCGGAGTTCAGGAAAGCCAGCTCGCGCAACCGGTTGGCGATCGTATCGTAGTCGTAGTTCAAGTCAGTGAAGATGTCGTGGTCTGGCCTGAAGGTCACCTTCGTGCCGGTTTGCTTAGCGCTACCGCTGACCTCGAGCCCCTGCACGGTGTCGCCCCGGGCGAACGCCATGTGATGCTCTTTACCGTCGCGCTTGACCCAAACGTCGAGGCGCTCCGAAAGCGCGTTCACAACGGATACACCGACGCCGTGAAGGCCGCCGGATACCTTGTATGTGTTCTTGTCAAACTTGCCGCCGGCATGGAGCGTGGTCATCGCCACTTCCAAGCCCGGTTTCTTCTCGGTCTTGTGGATGTCAACCGGTATTCCGCGGCCGTTGTCCGTGACGGTTACAGAATTGTCCTCGTTTATCGTAACGCCGATCCGGTCGCAGAAACCCGCCATCGCCTCGTCGATCGAGTTGTCCACCACCTCGTAGACCAAGTGATGTAACCCACGGGCAGCGGTCGATCCGATGTACATACCGGGCCGCTTCCGCACTGCCTCCAGGCCCTTCAGAACCTGGATGGCATCGGAGCTGTAGCGTTGTTGAGCGGTCATTTTCCTCGGAATTCGGAAATAAAAAATGGGGCCGTTCAGACCCCGTTTGAGGTCTGCTCAATATACCTATTATATGGTGCTTAGGCAATGGACTTGAAGTGGGTTAAAAGATTGTAAGATATGGAGTTAGGGGGGAGCGGGGAGCGGGCTGTGTACGGTGGGGTCCGCTCCCCGCTCCCCGCTATTCTGCCCGCCACCGAATTCGCTTGATCTTCTTTCCCCGCCGACCCAGCTGTTTGATTATCTCGGGCGACATCATCTGCAGTTCTTGCATCCAAGCCGCTGACTTCACCCCGACTATCAGTGTGCCATCCCGCAAGACCTCGCGCGGGGTAGTCACCTCGGCGATCTTGGGCCCTACCAGTCTGGGCCATTCAGGGATCACGCTGGCTTGCTGTATTCGCCGCTTGATGCCGTGACGCTCGAAGTACCCTTCCAGCGCCTCGCCCAGCTGTACGCCACGCCTCTTCTTATTGCTCAAGCCTTCCTCCGGACATGCGCCAACGAGGCCGTTCGAACAGAACCGTGGGCACCTCTGCATCGCGCGGCGCGGTGACAATCGCCTGGCCGGGCAGGGACTCCTTTATCAACAGCAGTAGACGTTCTTGTCGGTCCTCATCCAACTCGGCGAACACGTCGTCGAACAAGGCTATGGGCGCTGTCTGGTGCGAGGTCCTCAGTGCATGCGCCTCTAGCAGCCGGAGAGCTATTGCTGCGGTACGCTGTTGGCCGGCAGAGCCAAACCGTCTCGTGTCCCGTTCGCCCAGGGTCAGAAGCAGATCGTCCCGGTGTGGTCCAACAGTCGTGGTTGCCCGCCTCAAATCGCGCTCAATCCGGAGCTTGAGTGCCTCCTCTAGTCCTTCGACGCCTCCGTCTGGAGTCCAGTGGCGCGAGGAGTAGACCATGCCCGGGGCAGTCCGTTCCCCCATCGACTGGCACAACTCGGCGAATCGACTGCACCAGTGCCGGGCCCACTCGAACCGAGTCGCTGCGACGCGTTCGGAAGCCCGAGCCACTGGGCGGTCAAAAGCCTGAGCCTCGGCCGCGTTCCCCCGTTTGAGCGCTGCATTGCGCTGCTTCATAGCGGCACGCAGATCCGTGAGGGCCGACAGATAGGATGGGTCTGAGAGAGATAGCAGGACATTGAGGTAGCGCCGTCGCCCGGCAGGTCCTCCATCTACCATGGCGCGGTCGGCCGGAGAGAGCGCCACAGCGGCCACGAGACCCACGGCGTCAGACAGCTTTCGTATCTCTTGGCCATCGGCCGTTACCTTCTTGCGCTTCCCGGCCGCCTCGTATCCCACGGTGAGACGTGGACTTGCGTCCCCGGCGATGAAGAACCCTGCCTCTCCGAACCGCACCAACTCACGGTCCATCGCTCCTCTGAGGGAACGGAACAACACCAGGTAGTAAATCGCCTCGAGCAGGTTGGTTTTGCCGTGGCCATTATCTCCGATGACGACAACCCCGCCGGGGGGGAGTTCCACATCGATCGATGCAAGGTTGCGGAAGTTCCGGATCGTCAGGGAAGTCAGTTCCAAGTAGGCCTCCTGGCTCCGGCCGTGTGGTGTGGTCCGCTCCCCGCTCCCTGCTCCCCGCTCCCTGTATCCACGATCCTTATCCGATTACCGAAGCACCGTGCTATTGGACGCCTCTAGATCCAACAACTTCCGCTTCAAAGGAAGCCCACCGCCATACCCGCCGAGCTTCCCGCCGGCTGCAACTACTCGATGGCAGGGGATCACTATCGGAATCGGATTCCGACCGTTCGCGGTTCCCACGGCGCGCGCCGCACCGGGTTTTCCGACAACGCGTGCGAGGTCGCCGTAGGTGACGGTCTCACCGTAGGCAATCCGTTCCAGTTCGTGCCACACTGACAGGTAGAATTGGTTGCCTTCGGTACGAATAGGAAACGTGAACTCCTTCCGCTTCCCGGCGAAATACTCTTCGAGTTCGCGGGATACCTGGAGTTCGAGCTTCCCTTCAGGGGGGCGCCGTCCTCGTTTGCGGAGATCGATACGCGTCACAGCGCCGTCCTCGACGGTAACTGCGAGGTTGGTAATAGGGGATTCGACTGTGAAAGGGCTGGCAGCCACGGTTAGCTTCCTCTGAACTTCGGTTCCCGTTTCTCCAGGAACGCGCTCATTCCTTCCTTCATGTCCTGGGTAGCAGCGAGCAAACCGAAGTGGTTGGCTTCGAGCAACAATCCCTCGTCGAGCGATTGATCGAGGCCGCGGTCTACGGCCTCGATGGAAAGCTGAACTGCAAGCGGACCCATCGCCATGATCTCTCGCAGAGTCTTCTCGGCCTCATTCAGGAGATCGTCGGGGGCGACGACCCGGTTCACGAGCCCGATCTGAAACGCTTCTTCGGCTCCTACCATGCGGCCCGAAAGTATGAGATCGAGGGCCCGACCTTTGCCAACCAGCCTGGGAAGCCGCTGAGTGCCGCCGTACCCCGGACAGATGCCAAGCTTCACCTCGGGCTGACCGAACTTGGCCTTCTCGCTCGCAATACGGAGATGACAGGCCATGGCGAGTTCGCAACCGCCACCCAGGGCAAAGCCGTTAACAGCAGCCACAACCGGCTTGCCACAGGTCTCGAGTCGTCGCAGCACTTCCTGGCCGCGCAGTGAGCGGTCCTTGCCGTCGAACGGACCTTGCTTGGCAAGCTCGCCGATGTCGGCTCCTGCCACGAACGCCTTGCCGGCGCCGGTGACTATCACGCCGCCGATATCCTCACGAGTGGCGATCTCGTCCACCGCATGGTCCAGTTCCTCCACTACGGCGTCGCTCAGTGCATTCAGCTTATCGGGTCGGTTGACCGTGACCACGGCTACCCGGTCTTTGACTTCGAATTGAAGATGTTCGTATGACATGATTGTTCGGTCCGGTGACCTGGTTAGTGTGGTGGAAAGATAGTGAGTGGGCTGCAGAGGGGCAGAAGAGGGCATGGGAGCGCAAGAGGCAGGGGCGACGCATCGCGTCGCCCGAACGCTGGCCTGTGCTTCCACGAGATTACAGGTTAAGCTGGCGGATGTGCCCATCGCGCTTTAGTTGGTTCTTATCAACACCGAGAGAAACATGAAATACCCTACTCTAGCCGCGCTAGTTGCGGCGCTGCTACTGCAAGCCTGCTCGCAGCCAAACGTGTTCGAGGTTATCCGTCACACCGTTGACTCAGACGGACACCCGATGGCCGTTTGGGCCAAGGGACCGGCTCATCATTCCGGTGTCGTAGTCCTGGTCCACGGTCGCACGTGGAGTTCGTTGCCGGATTTCGATCTTCAGGTGCCTGGCGAGCAGCTGTCTCTAATGGACGGCCTGGCGGTGGAGGGATGGGCCACGTACGCGGTGGATTTGAGGGGGTATGGAAGCACGCCCCGGGACGAGACGGGATGGCTCTCTCCGAGTCGGGCTGCGGCCGACGTGATCAACGTTCTGGAGTGGGTGGCGCAGCGGGAGGAACCCGGCACACGTTTCGTGCTGTTCGGGTGGTCGCTCGGATCGATGGTCGCTCAAATGACCATCCAGCAACGACCCGACTTGGTCTCGTCACTCGTACTGTACGGCTATCCGTTCACGGTGGGTGCGGAGATACCGGTTGCTGAAGATCCTGATGACCCCCCTCGCGAGCCAACTACGGCTGAAGCGGCTGCAAGCGACTTCATCACCGCAGGCTCGATCAGTCAAACAGCGATCGACACCTATGTCGCAGCTGCCCTCGAGGCCGATCCAGTGCGGGTCGACTGGCACAGGGCACACGAGTGGATGGCCCTCGACCCCAGTCTGGTAACCGTTCCTACACAAGTGCTCCAGGGTGAGTTCGACCCATTCGCGACGACCGAGCGTCAGCTGGCGCTGTTTACTCAGTTGGGTACATCGGACAGGGAGTGGGTGGTTGTCGCCGGAGGTGACCATGCCGCACACCTCGAAGCAGCACGAGAGTACTTCATCGCGGCGCTCGTGGCTTTCATCGGGCGGCCACGATGGTCCAATGAGAGGTGATCGGGAGACGATGGGGACGAGATGTCATCTCGCCCCCATTCAACGTCAGTCTTTACTTCGGCTGCTTCGTAACTCTTAGGTACGGCTTTTTTGAGACGAATCCCGGAAACATCTCCTGCGCTTGGTCATCGGTCACGCCCGTTCCTATGATCACGTCCTGACCGTGAGTCCAGTCTGCCGGTGTGGCGACACTGTGGTTCGCGGTTAGCTGCAGTGAGTCGATAACGCGAAGTAGCTCAGTGAAATTCCGCCCGGTACTGGCCGGGTACGTGAGCGTGAGCTTCACCTTGTTGTCCGGGCCGACCACGAACACCGAGCGCACGGTCATGGTATCGTCGGCGCTCGGGTGAATCATGTCGTACAGATCGGAGACACTCCGGTCCTGGTCGGCGATGAGGGGGAAATTCACGGCGTTGCCCGTAACGTCCTCAATGTCCTGAAGCCAACCCTTGTGGGAGTCCATGGGGTCCACGCTGAGCCCGATGACCTTGGTATTGCGTTTTTCGAACTCGGACTTGAGACCTGCCACGGTCCCCAGCTCGGTCGTGCATACAGGCGTGAAATCCTTGGGGTGTGAGAACAGCACCGCCCAGCTGTTCCCCTTCCACTTGTGGAAATCGATGGTTCCTTCGGTCGTCTCGGCCGTGAAGTTTGGGGCATCGTCGCCCAGCCGGATGGCCATGTCGCCCTCCTCGGTTGTGGTGAATGGTCAGATCTTCGGAAACACCACGGGGTGGTCAGAGGTTCCCGGGAAGGAAGTTTGGGGGTGGAGGGGCATGAGTGGGTATGAGCGGCAGAGCGGCAGCGAGGCAGAGCGGTCGGGTGGGCCTGACCTGGCGGTCCTCGAGGGAGTCATGCATCCTAACTGGAGACAAGCAATTGTCTCGAGCCGGAGCAGACCATGAAAGCCGGGATTGGAGCAGTGTGACTGAACCGCACGACGGCAGACCAGTACGACGACCCATGGCCGCCGATCTGGTCGCAGCGGTATTCACCGCCGTCCTCCTTATCACCGTGCAGCTTGTGGACGTAGCCGAACCGTGGTGGCTCCGCGCCATATCAGTTGCTCTGTTGCTGGTTGCGGCGATTTTCATCTCGTTTCCTTTCTTCCATCTCTCAAGGCACGGCAAATCGGGAAAGGGGGACCCTTACTTCTTCACAACCGAGGTAGTCGACAAAGGATTGTATGAGATCGTGAGGCACCCGCAGTATTTGGGATACACCCTGCTTGTTATCGGTTTTGCAGGGCTAGATCCTCATCCCCTGGTACTCGGTTTAGCTGCTGGAGCGGTAGTATTTCTATATGTTCAGAGCGTTCTGGAAGAACGTTCTTGCTGCGAGAAGTTGGGCTCAGAGTACCGGGCCTATATGGAGAAGGTCCCGAGGTTCAACATTCCTCTCGGGCTATTCAGAATGGCCAAGCGACGTAGGACAGCCGGAGCACTGGATTGAGCCCAAAGAAGTCTGGATACAGTTGACTAGAGGCAACTGAGGGAGAGACGAATGTACAGCACAATCATTCCAGAGAAGGAGCTCAAGTGGCTGCGTATATCATGGCGGACATCCAGGTCCAAGATCCGGTTCAGTACGAAGAGTACAAGAAACTCGCTGCTGCTACGGTAACAGCCTATGGAGGCAGGTACGTGGTGCGGGGTGGCGCGACGGAGACGCTGGAGGGTGACTGGTCGCCTAGCCGTTTTGTAGTATTGGAGTTCCCGACAGTTGCTCGTGCCAAGGAATGGTGGGCGTCGGACGAGTATAGACCGGCCAGGGACATGCGCCATGCGTCCGCCACCAGTGAGATGATAGTGGTTGAGGGAGTCTGACCACCAAGTAGAGGCGTTAGATAATGTCAGATTTTCCGACTGAAGGAGTGGAGTTGACTCAACTCCCGGTCGTATCGGATCTCGAAAAGGCCCGTTGGTTCTACCACGAGGTACTGGGCGCGACGGTGTACCGCAAGTACAGTGGTACTTCGTGTGTGCTGCAGTTCCAGGGAGTCTGGTTTCTGCTGGTGACCGGCGGTGAACCGACAGAGGACAAGCCGGAAGTCGTCTTTGCTCCACCCGACAACCAGAACAGGGTGAGTCACCAGCTAACTCTCCGGGTCCCTGACTGCAAGGCCGCATACGAAACCTTGAAGGGAAGGGGGGCGGACTTCTTGACTCCGCCGGTCGACAGAGGGGGTGAAATCCGCTGTTTCTTCCGAGATCCGGATGGTCACCTTCTCGAGATCAGCGAAGTCACTTGAAGGCTGGGCAAGCTCTTTACAGATCTCAATCTCCAACTAGAGGCTAGCGACTTGGATCGGGCCATGATCGGACGCGGACTGCGTCCGGTGGTCCCATCAACAACGGTTGAGGTGGTCAAGGAAGTAGGGCGAGAGCCACAGTGAACGCACTCTGTCAAGAGCCTGGGCTTGTTCTCGAGCCGTTTCAGTCCGTGGAGGCTGGTACCATCGCGGATATACTGCTGCAGAGTTACTCACCGCTGCTGGAACAGCTGCCGCGAGCACGTGCTGCCGAGCTGCAGGTCGAGTGGCGTGAGTACGACGAAGCAATATTCGGTGAACCAGAAACGGTTGGTGCCTGTGGTTTCGTGTGCACATGTGATGGCCAGGTAGTCGGATTCGGGTCATGGGATCCCCGCGAGTGGCCGAAGACTGGGAAGGTCGGGCACAACTGCATCCTGCCACAATTCCAGCGGAAGGGGTACGGTCGGGCGCAGATAGAGGAAATCCTGTGCCGCTTTGCGCGAAACGGATTCATTAAGGCGGTCGTGCGCACCGACGAGCATCCCTTCTTCCATCCGGCACGAAAGATGTACGAATGCTGCGGTTTCCACGAAGTTGCGAGAGAGCCCGGCAGCCTCTTAGACCAGTATGCAATGCTAGTGTATGAGTTGGAGCTGTCAGATCGCTTCGAAAGGTACTTGACCCAACCTAATACGAGGGGAACAAAGGACTGACTGAACCATGCGGATCGAGAGAATCGCAGTCTTCCAAGTAGACCTACCGCTGCATGAGGGCAGTTACAACTGGTCCGGAGGCAAGTCAGTCGAGGTATTCGACTCGACTATCGTGCGTCTAGAGACAGACGAGGGACTGGTGGGACACGGCGAGGTCTGCCCACTAGGCCCCTTCTATCTCCCTGCGTATGGACCCGGGGCTCGCTGCGGTATTGCCGAGTTGGCTCCTCATCTTCTGGGCCACGATCCAACCCAAGTCGTGCGCATCAATCGAATCATGGACGCGGCCCTGCTGGGACACCCGTACGTGAAGTCAGCGATCGACATGGCTTGCTGGGACGTCCTCGGTCAGGCCACTGCACAACCGATTTGCCACCTGCTTGGCGGGCGTTACGGTGATGACTTTCCTCTTTACCGGGCCATCTCGCAGGAATCTCCGGAGAACATGGCGGCCCGAGTCGGCCAATATCGCTCGGAAGGGTATCGCAAATTCCAGCTCAAGGTCGGTGCGGATCCGGAGACGGACGTCGAGCGTATTCGTGCGGTGGCGGCTTTGCTCGAGCAAGGCGACGTGTTGATCGCCGACGCGAATACCGGGTGGCTCATGAAGGATGCCGCTCGGGTAGTGCGGGCGGTACGCGATGTTGACGTATTCATTGAGCAACCGTGCGCGACGTATGAGGAGTGTCTTTCAATCCGCCGTCGGACAGATCACCCGTTCGTGCTCGACGAGTCCATCGATGGTCTTCAGCCACTACTGAGGGGACATGCTGACGGAGCGATGGACGCGGTGAATCTGAAGATCAGCAAGCTTGGCGGGTTGACCAAGGCGCGCCTAGCCCGCGATCTCTGTGTGGAATTGGGGATCGCCATGACGATAGAGGACAGTTGGGGTGGTGATGTAACCACTGCGGCGATAGCGCACCTCGCACACAGTACGCCACCTGAATACTTGTTCACCGCGACCGACTTCAACAGCTATGTGACCCTCAGCACCGCGGAGGGCGCACCGCAGCGAAGCGACGGGCGGATGGCGGCGAGTACTGAGCCTGGTCTGGGAGTCCTGCCGCACCAGGATGTGTTGGGAGATCCAGTGCTGCAGGTAGGCTGAGGACTCTGGGTGCTGCACGAGGCACAATTGGCAGTCGGATGACCTTAGACCTACCTTGGAGACAGCCCATAGCGGAGCGAAATCGGTGAGTGGCAAGTCTGTGTCGCCCGAGGGCCGGCAAATCCTGCTGAAGCTTGCCCGTCGTACCTTGGAAGAGTACCTCGGAGAAGGAAGGCGGCCCCAGTTTGAGGCCGACCTCCCCGAACTGCTCGAGTCACGGGCGACGTTCGTGACGTTGCGAGAGCGTGATTCCGGCGATCTGCGTGGCTGTCGTGGGGAGGTGGTGGCGCGGGAGTCACTGATCGAATCCGTAGTGAATATGACCGTGGCGTCGGCAACGGACGATCCGCGGTTTCCCTCCGTAACGATCCGTGAGGTACCGAACCTCGAAATTGAGGTGAGTGCGCTGACACCGTTCAGCCCCATCCGGCCTGAGGACGTCGTGGTCGGCCGCCACGGGCTGATGATCGTGAGGGGCGATAACTCGGGCCTTCTGCTGCCGCAGGTGCCGGAGGCGTACGCTTGGGATCGCGAGGAGTTTCTCGCTGGACTTTGCGTAAAAGCCGGGCTTCCCAAGGGAGCGTGGAAAGACCAGAACGCCGAGTTGTACTGTTTTGAGGCTGAGGTCTGGGGCGAAGGCGAATAGCCCGCGAACATGAGACGCCGCTCTCTCCCTTGCGTCTGCGTGGTCACAGCTCTGGTCCAAGCCTGTGGCGTCAGCCCACCGCAACCCACTCGTCTCACCCGGTTGGCGGGCATTTCACCCCCAGAACTCGAGTCCATGGTGTGTCGTAAGGCTCCAAGAAACCCGTGGAAACCGGCTGCCAACCGGGATCGATTCTGTACCGGACGTGTGGGGGAGACTCACGCGGCCGTCCACGTGGATCCCCTGGAGAGAGTGTACCGGGTGTCCAGGTCCTGGAGCACGACAGAGGAGTCGCGCTGGCAGTTCTTGAGTGATTCGGTCCGCACCGCGCTCACCGGCGCCGCCCGTGCTTCTCTGTGTGCCGAGTTTGACGATCTACCGTTCCTGCACACCGAGTTGTGGACGTCTCTCAACGACCTGGTGGAGCTAAGGACAACAAGCGCATCCGAATGTGCGGAGGGTAACGCTGGTCCAGGAAGTGACCTGCGGGCGTCAGCGAGGGGATTGCCTACCCAGATTGCGGTTCCGGTAATAGGGAACAGTCGCTTGTCTACGAAAGGCTGACTAGCAGGAGTCCAATGATACCGTGGTGGCTGTGGATGATTCCGATATTCGGTACACTGGCCTTTCTGTGGCTCCTACAGAAGAGGCCAACTTACTACCGACACGTCTCAGCCAGCGGCCTTCAGGTGCTCGTGTCTCAATTCGTTCGACGGCCGGTTAACGGCAGCGTAATGGTGCTGGAGCGGGAGAATGCCCCCGGGGTTCTGCAGTTGATGCTCGTGACAAACGGTTCGGGTGGACACGCCCTCCAGTTTGGTATCCCCGATGTCAACTGGTCCAACGAAGCGTTCGACACGGTTGAATCAACGTTTCGAGCTGCAGGCTACGAACTGCGGGTGGAGAAGGGTGGAACGTGCGCGACGGTGCGCCGGTATTTGAAGGCGTCGATCCCGGGTGACGCGAGGAACTTAGCGGAAGATGGGACACGCATGCTTGCGATCGGAGCAGATACACTGGGTTGGGGGGCGGAGACGAGGTACACCGTGCATTACGAGAGGGTTGCCCGAAACCCGACGACTGTGGACACGTAGGGCCAAGAACCCAGCAGCGAACGACCCAAACCACATACAGTCGACGAGGCTCCGATGGTTACGATTGCTTCCCTGTGGCTCGCGATCCTGGTGTCTGCAGTCGTAGTGATGATTGCCAGCCTTGTCGTGTGGGCCGTTCTTCCCTATCACAAATCGGATTACAAGGCGCTGCCCGATGAGAAGGCTGTGCGCGAAGCTCTCAGCGGACAGAGCCTCGCCCCCGGCCAGTACGACATGCCGCACTTATCCTCTCGTGAAGAGATCCAACGCCCTGAGGTAAGACAGAGGTTCGAGGCCGAGCCCACAGGATTCATGACCATCATCCCGCGAGGCATACCTTCGGTGGGCAAGGGAATGTCGTACTCGTTGTTGTACTATCTGGCGGTCAGCGTTGTGGTGGCATACCTGGCTAGCCGCACCGTGCCTGCCGACGCGGGCAACCTGGGAGTGTTCCGTGTGACCGGTACGGTCGCATGGTTGGCGTACGGTGCTGGAGGAGTCCCGGACGCTATTTGGTTTGGGCGTCCCTGGAAGGTGGTCGGCAAGCAGCTACTGGATGCACTGATTTACGGTTTTATCACAGCCGGAGTGTTCGGGTGGTTCTGGCCGGGCTGAGCGACACCATGAGACGACAATGCAGCGTGTTCGCCTGATTCACTGGAAGGCATCAGAAGCCGGGGAAGAAGTCGACAAACTCCGATCAGCCGGGTACGACGTGGAGTTTGACGAATCAGCTCCAGTCGTGCTGCGAGAATTACGGGAGAACCCGCCCGAGGCCGTCATAATCGATCTCAACAGACTGCCGGCGCAGGGCCGGGATATGGCCCTGGCGGTCCGCCACTACAAGTCCACCCGTCATCTACCGGTGGTATTTGTGGAAGGTGACGAGGGCAAGGTCGAGCGCATAAAGAAACAAATTCCGGACGCCGTATACACGACATGGGCGCGGATTCGGAGCGCGCTCAAGCAGGCGATCGCGAATCCGCCCAAAGAGCCATCGGCCCCCCGCACGCTGCTCGATGGATACTCAGGCACCCCGTTGGTCAAGAAACTCGGGATCAAGCAGGACTCGGTGGTGGCTCTCCTCGGTGCACCCGGAGGATTCGAGGAGACCGTGGGTGAACTGCCAGCTGGGGCTAGGCTGCGTAGAAATTTCAGGGGCAATCGCGATCTCACGATTTGGTTTGTCAGGTCGCGCATCGATCTAGAACGGCGGGTTGGTACTGTGGGGGCTTCACTAGGGAAAGACGGACTCTGGATTGCCTGGCCCAAGAAGAGCTCAGGTGTTGTGACCGATCTTACTCAGGCGGTAGTGCGCAAGGTTGGACTCGCGTCCGGTCTCGTTGACTACAAGATTGGCTCCATCGACGCGACGTGGTCCGGCCTCAGGTTCACGCGTCGCAAGTCGAGGTAGCAGCTGGCTTGCCCCCTGGCGGGTGGAACATCCGGAGTGCAGCTTGGTGGGGGCATCGTGACGAGAGTACCACCCATCCGGTTTGGCCATGACAGAGACTC
>JBDGZZ010000017.1:0-38261 GCA_039588335.1 Gemmatimonadota bacterium
GTACACACTCCTCCTGCTCCTATGATCGGGAGTCCGGTACGTATGTATACCTCTCGCGTAGCCAGCACGCCCACAGCAAGGAGAGCCGGCCCGCTCACTCCACCTCTTCCGAAGCCAAGCCGGGGCACCGGGCTCCGGTCAGGGTCATCAAACCGGAAGACGGTGCCCGGAATGGTATTGATCAGGGTGAAGCCGTCTGCTCCTGCCTCGGCGGCGGCTTCCGCGGTTCCCGGCAGGTCAGAGACAGTGGGAGGCAACTTTACGACCAGTGGCTTGTTCGTGGCATCCCGGCAACGGAACACGAGATCGCTGAGCATGGATCGATCGGCGGCGAACTCTTCGTTGCCCCGGTCTGTGTTGGGACAGGATACGTTGAGCTCAAAAGCGGTGATAACGGCGTGGCCGTCCAGCCGTTTCACGACTGTCGCGAAATCCTGCGTCGTGCTCCCGACAACGTTTACTAGAACCCGGGCGCGGCTGAGATGGGCCGCCAGCCAAGGCAGGTCGATCTGGTCCACGTGCTCTACTCCCGGGTTGGCCAGTCCGATCGCATTCAACATCCCGCCAGAGAACTCGGCCACGCGTGGCGCCGTGTTTCCGTTTCGCGGCTCTGGGCTGACGGCTTTGGTCACAATCCCGCCCAGTTGGTCGAGATCTACGACGCCGGCCAGCTCTCGGCCAAAACCGGCGGTGCCCGCAGCAAGCAGGATTGGGTTCTGGAAGGTCGTTCCGAGGACTTCTACCGATCGATCGTTTGGATTCACCGTCTCTCTGAAGTTGGCATCTCCAGCGCGTACAGCAAAGTCCTGAGCGAGTCCTCAACCGTGGCGTACCTCTCGCTAGCTCCTCCGCTGAGCGCCAGAGTGTAGGGAGACAGCGGGTAGCGTTGATAGAGCACGGCCATCAGAGAATCAGCGCGAAACGGCAACAGCCACGCGGCAGCCAGCACCGCCTTTGGTGCGATCACGGAGCTTGGGAAACTGTCCGGTATCACCATGAACAACGCGGCGGCGGCACTCGGAGCTCCTACCTCGTCCCTCAAGGCCTCGGCGGCAACGAACAGCCTGAGATCAACGTGAAGACTGGCGAGTTCACTGGGACCGCCGGAGGACTCGGACACTCGAAGGCCCGAGACGGCAGCACGGAGAATAGGAGCTAGCTCCTCTGCTGCACCCAGTCCACCGCGTTCATCGGGACCGGCCTCCAGCGAATCGAGCAAGCCAGGTAAGGCGCGCACGTCAGAGACCATCCGGACTTCAGCCAGCACACGTTCTGCCCTGGCAACACGCCCTGCCGCGGAATCTCCGGCCAACTCCTGTACCCGGACAAAGGCACGCACGGCCCGCTCCGGATCACCCTGACCCAACCACCGCTCTCCGTCGGCCAACAAAAGGCGTCCCTTCTGACCGGACGTCAGATCCTGCCGCTCGACCAGCCGCTCAACGACCACGGACGCGGTTACCGGATACTCAGCACCCAGCGTGTCGAGCGCTGCCAGCCAGCGGGCTTCGTCATAGGGAGCTTTGGCTTCGTGCAGCAGCGCCTCTTCCGCTTGGTTCGGGAGACCGAGCCTAGTGTAGGCAACGCTGAGGGAGAAGTACGCCTCCGTCTCGCCCTGGACAGCGAGGACCGCCGCCGCAGAGTCGTAAGTGCCGGTTGCTAGCAGCGCCTTTCCTCGCCAGAGGAGTGCGCTCTTGACCACGCTCGTATCGGCGGCATGCGTGAGTGGCTCCAACACCTCGGCCGCAGTTGTATGATCTCCCAACGCGAACCGACACTGGCCCAGCAGAAGGCGGCCTTCGGCACGGATCGCACTGTCAGGACTCGATCCGACGGCATCTTCGAGCGGTGCGATCGCCGCCCCGCAGTCGCCAGTTGCCCGCAAGGCTCTACCCTGCAGCAGCAGCGCGTCGTCTCGATATTTGCTCTCGGGGTATCGTGCAACGACGGATTCGGCCTTTACTGCAGCCTGAGACCACAGGGAACGGGCCTCACCCGGCCGCCCCTCCCTTTCCGCCTTATCGGCCTCGCCGGCGAGTCGATTGGCGTTATATAGCCCATTGTAGTATGCGCAGCCGATCAGGAACACCGCGCCGACTGCGCATGCCAAAAGGAGAGAGCGCGGCTTCATCTCTGGGGCCCGGCCAGCACCTTCTCCTCGTAGCGAAGCAGGTAGGCCACGATGCCGTCTGCGATTGCCTCGGCCAGCTTCTGCTTCCCCGTGGCAGAGGCTAGGAAGTCCGCATCCTTCTTGTTCGTGGCAAAACCAGTTTCAACCAACACGGCGGGCCGTCTTGCATTCCCCAGCACGGCAAACCGTGCCTGGGATACACCCCGATCGCGCCCCGGATGTACCTTGGCTCCCGCTTGCTGAATGAAGTCGGCTAGCTCGGCTGACTGTCTCAGGTATTCGTTGGTGTGCAGGTCTTTCAGGATGAACAACAGCGGATCATCGTCTTCGAGGGCGTCTTCCGTATCATAGCTCACCGCCGAGTTCTCCATTTGCGCTACACGCTCGGCTTCTGCGGTACGTGCGTCGTCGAGGAAATAAGTCTCGAATCCGCTTACGTTCTGGTACCCGGTGGTCCGCGAGTCCAGACTGTTCACGTGGACGCTGACGAAGAGGTCGCAGTCGTCGCTGCACTGGGGTGCACGCCGATACACATTGATGGCCTCATCGTTAGTCCGGGTCATGCGGACCGAGACTCCCCGCTTCTCCAGCTCGTCCTCGAGTTCCCTGGCAATCGCCAACGTAATGTGTTTTTCCCTCACTCCATACGGGAGAAAACGACCCGGATTCCCCGGATCGACACCTCCGTGTCCGGCATCGACAACCACCTTGTGCAACATCCGAAATCCGCTCCGCGCTGCAGGGCTGCCTGGGGATGCCGGGCTGTAGGTGGGGTCTGGCTGGGTCACCGTGCGGGCAACAGTGGGTGTCAGGCGGGCTTCCTCGAAGCGTCCGGCGTACGGATCGTAATTGTAGCCCTCGCGAAAGAACTACGGCCCACTCTCCCGACACTTCCGCCGTGACGGGAAGCAACTGAGCGAGTTGTGGCACCGACAGAGCCGGGTGACCACGTTCGGAGGAGATCGGTATCTCGACCTGGCCCCGCGCAGTGGCGACGACTAACGAGCCCGGCTCCGGCGCAGCTAGTCGCCCGCCGAACGGTATCGTCCCGATAGTCATGATCAGTGCAATGCGCTTCATCGCCTGCGTCCCGTTTCGCGCGCGGCCTCCCGGTCAGCGTCGCGCCGCTTTATGTCCTCTCGCTTGTCATGCAGCTTCTTACCCCTGCCAAGCCCCAAAGTGACTTTGGCCCAGCCACCGGATAGATGAAGGTCGAGAGGTACCAACGTCAGTCCCCGCTGTTCGAGGGCCCCTATGAGCCGACGTATCTCGCGCCGGTGCATGAGCAGCTTGCGTGGCCGCTCCGGCTCGTGGTTGGTGTAACCGCCGGATTCGTACCGGGCGATGTTGAGTCCCTCGAGCCACATCTCTCCCCGGCGGATCGTGCCGTAGGCTCCCTTCAAGCTCACCTTGCCCTCTCTCACCGATTTGATCTCGGTTCCGGTGAGCACCAAGCCTGCCTCCCACGTCTCTTCGATGTGGTAGTCATGGCGAGCCTTCCGGTTGGAAGCCACCGTTTTCTGACCGTTGGCCGGCTTCGGCCGAGTTCGTTGTGACACAAGCTAAGTTCAAATTAGAAAACCACTTCCGGCCGGTCAAGCGAAGGCTTGACGCTTGGTCAGCACCATGTCAATATTCGGCACCTTTTGGGGAGTTCCTGCGCCGAAGTGGTGGAACTGGTAGACGCGCTGCGTTCAGGGCGCAGTGGGCGCAAGCCCGTGGGGGTTCGAATCCCCCCTTCGGCATTTCAAGGGACGGTAAGAGAGACGGGAAGGGGCGGTAAGGGACGGTATTCACTCCCCGTCTCGTGCCGCCTTTTCTTTTTGCCGTCTCTTACCGTCTCATTTTTCCCGTCCCTTGCCGTCCCTTAGTACATCGCCATGCCAGAGTCCACTTCCCTCGCCCAGGCATCGACACCGCCTCTCAGACTCCGCACCTTCGAAAAACCGGCTGCGCGCAGTATCTCGAGACCAACCAAGGAGCGAACACCGTGATGGCAGATGGTGATGATCTAGCGGGACGAGCACCGATCCGTCGATCCGGCAGATATCCCACTCATAGGGTTCCCGCACATCGACTAATTGAAACTCTGAACCCGATTCCAACGACTGCGCCAAGTCTTGGACGGTGATCTCCATACCCTCTCTCGTTCCGGCCGCAGTGACGCCGCAGAATGCCTCGTAATCGATCAGTTGGCGCACCGACGGGTTTTCACCACAGACCGAGCAGTCTGGATCTCGTTGTAGTCTGAGCTCGCGGAAACTGAACTTCAGGGCATCGAACAAGACCAAGCGTCCGACGAGCGTGTCCCCGGCACCGAGGATCAGCTTTATGGTCTCCAACGCCTGGATACTTCCGACGATTCCCGGGAGAACACCCAGGACACCGGCCTCGGCACAGGACGGCACGAGCCCCGGCGGAGGTGGCTCGCGAAACAGGCAGCGGTAACACGGACCACCCGGTGCGGCGAACACTGACGCTTGCCCCTCAAACCTGAAGATCGAGCCGAAGACGTTTGGCTTGCCTTCGAGCACGCAGGCATCGTTGACGAGGTAACGAGTTGGGAAATTGTCGGACCCATCGACCACCACATCGAAGTCGTGGACGATCTCACGAGCGTTTTCCGACGTGAGACGGGTCTCGAACTTCGCGACTTCCACGTGCGGGTTGATGTCCTCGAGCCGTGCTGCCGCCGATTGCAGCTTGGATGTGCCCACACCGCTGGTGCCGTGGAGGATCTGGCGTTGGAGATTCGTCTCGTCCACCACGTCGAAGTCAACCAGACCTAGAGTTCCGATCCCGGCTGCAGCCAAGTACATGGCTGCCGGAGACCCCAACCCACCGGCCCCCACCAGCAACACCCGCGTGGCCTTGAGCCTGCGCTGGCCCTCGTGACCTACGTCGGGCAGTGAAAGATGCCGGGCATAGCGGACTAGCTCGCGGTGGGAGAGTTCGGGAAGTGTTGGCATAGGATTCAAGCTACTTCCCTTTCTTCCCCTCCTCGGCTGCCGAGCGGCCAGGAACTCCAGGCTCGGTCATTCTCTGTAAGTCCAGTACGTTGTCCAGCTCTTCGGCCGGGAGGATCTCTTTCTCAGCCACGAGTTCGCGCACGGTCATGTTCCGCTCTACCGCCTCCTTCGCGAGCTCGGCTGCTGCTGCATAACCGATTCGGGGAGCCAGGGCAGTGACTAGGGCTGGGCTGCGCTCGAGCCAATGGGCACACTGAGCCTCGTCGGCCCGGATGCCGGCAACACACCGCTCTGCAAAGACCCGGGTAGCGTTGCTGAGGATCTCCATTTCGAACAGCAGGTTGTGCGCTATGACCGGCATCATGACGTTCAATTCCAATTCGCCCGCCTGTGAGGCAAGAGCCACGGTGTGGTCGTTCCCCATAGCCTGGTAACAAACCATGTTCACCATCTCGGCGATGCTGGGGTTCACCTTCCCCGGCATTATGCTCGACCCCGGCTGTACGGCTGGCAACTGTATCTCGGCCAAGCTCGTCCGTGGCCCTGACGAAAGCAGCCGGACGTCATCGGCTATCTTGTTCAGATCGCCGGCGTAGGTACGCATGATCCCCGAGAACGCCGCGAAGTCGCCCATGGACTGCATCAGCTGGACTCGATCCTTCCCTTCCCTGACTTCCAGACCCGTGATCTCAATCAGGTTACGGGTCATCAGGTCAGCGTAATCGGGCTCTACGTTTAGACCCGTCCCGACCGCAGAGCCCCCAATGTTCAGTTCTCTCAACCCTTCTGACGTCGCCCGGATCCTGTCACGGTTCCGCTCAACTGTATGTCCATAAGCCCTAAACTCCTGTCCCAGACGGATCGGCGTCGCATCCTGCAAGTGCGTTCGTCCCGACTTGACTACGTGGTCGAATTCAGCGCCTTTCGTTAGAATCGACTCTGCCAGCAACTGCATGGCTCTCAGCAGCTTTGGAAGTACCGACAGCGCTGCAAGGCGTATGGCAGTAGGAATCGAATCGTTTGTGCTCTGCGCCATGTTCACGTGGTCGTTGGGATGAACGGGATCGTACAGACCGCGACTCCCTCCCAACATCTCGTTGGCTCGGTTAGCGAGCACTTCGTTCGCGTTCATGTTGTGACTGGTGCCGGCACCGGCTTGGTACGGATCGACCACGAATTGGTCTCGGTGATCCCCGGCCAGAACTTCGTCTGCTGCTTCCACTATTGCATCTGCTATAGCTATCTCGAGTCTACCTGTTTCCTTGTGGGTGAGCGCCGCCGCTTTCTTCACCCAGACGATTCCGTTCACGAAAGCGGGCATTGGGTCTAGCCCTGAGATCGGGAAGTTCTGCCGCGCTCTCTCGGTTTGGATGCCGTAGAGCGATGCCGTGGGCACCGTCAGCTCACCCAGCGCATCACGTTCGATTCGAGTGTCACTCATCAGCGCGTTATCTCGACTCTGAGAGCATCGTTGAACCGGTTGAAATAGCTAAACAGTCCGACGACCAGGGTCAGCTCGATCAACTCACCGTCGTCCCAATACTTGGCCAACTCAGCATAGTCGGCATCACTCACACTGTGACCACTCTCCGTTACCAGTTCGGCATACCGCAGAGCAGCCTTCCAGCCTCCTTCAAGGCCGTCTTCAGACCCGGGACCAACGGCGTCGGTCTCGGGTGTCTCACGTCGCACCGCCACCAACCATTGTTCTTTGGCGCCGAGCCGCCTTGCCAAGGCGGTGTGAGAGGCCAGTCAGTATTTGCACCGGTTGATCGACGACACCCGCACGGCGACAAGTTCTTTCAGTAGCGGCGGCACCTCGCCTTCGTTCATGACCGTACGAAAGTGGTTGATCATAGTGGTGAGGTGCTTGGGCCGAACTCCCACCGTGCGGAACATGTTGGGAATGTTGCCGCGCTCTTTCAGGAACGCGTCGAATATCCCCTTTACTTCCGGGTTCACCTCATCGGGATTGCGGGGGCGGATGCGGGGCGAGGTCACGGGACCTCCTCGAGAAAGGCAGTGAGCGGAGAGCAGGGAGCAGGGAGCTGGGAGCGGGGAGCACGGAGCGGGCGCAGGCCACTCGGTCTCCGTGTCTCGTGTTTCGAGCCAGAATGGTGACACGACGCCATCTGCTCCCCGCTCCCAGCTCCCTGCTCCAGTTTCATATCGAAAGAGCTCCAGTCAGAAACGGATTGGTCCTCCGCTCATTGCCAATCGTCGTCTCTGGTCCATGTCCCGAGTATACGATGGTTTCGTCCGGCAGGGTCAGCAACTGCTCTCGAATGCTGGTGAGTAGCGTGTTTCCGTCACCTCCCGGCAAGTCTGTTCGCCCGATCGAGCCGGCGAACAGTGCATCACCCGAGATTACCACCCCACCACCGACAAACGCCACTCCACCCGGGCTGTGACCGGGGACGTGTCGCACGTGGAAGGTGCACGTTCCTACAACCAGCGTGTCGCCATGGGTCAGATCGTGGTTGGGGGGTGGTGGTATCTCAGCAGCGACGCCAAGCCAGGCACCCTGCTGTTCGACACCGTCGTATAACGGGCGGTCATCAGGATGTAGATAAATCGGGACGCCAGCCAGTTCGACGACTCGCGCCACGCCCGATATGTGGTCCAGGTGAGCGTGTGTTAGCCAGATTGCCCGCAGCGTCAGTCGTTCGTGCTCAATGCGCCGTACGAACAGATCGACTTCCTCGCCCGGATCTACCAGCACGGCGTCACGGGTCTCCGAATCGGCAACTATGTAGCAGTTCTCCTGAAAAACGCTATTCGTCAGGCAGATGATGATGGGCTCAGGCAACTCGCTCCGTTTCCTTTCTCTCGACCAGGTACTTCTCGACCGCTACGGCCGCAGTGGTTGCATCTCCCACGGCAGTGGTTATCTGCCTGGTCAGCTGTTGCCGTAGATCTCCCGCCGCGAACAGGCCCTCTATCGAGGTCATCATGTTCGAGTCGGTGATCACATATCCCTGTTCGTCGTGATCGAAATGTCCTTTGACGAGATCACTGTTTGGACGGAAACCGATGAACACGAAACAGCCTGTCACCGTCAGCGACGACCCTTCCCCATTTTGGGTGTCCTCGAGCTTCAGGCTATTCACCCCCCGCTCGTCCCCCTCTATGGCTTCGACCACCTTGTTCCAGATCACTTCGATCTTGGGATTGTCGAACACACGTTGCTGCAGTATCCGTGATGCCCGCAACTCGCCCCGTCGATGGATGAGATAGACCTTCTCAGCGTAACGCGTCAGGTAGTCCGCCTCTTCCGCCGCCGCATCTCCTCCGCCAATGACGGCAATCGTCTCGCCTTTGAAAAAAGCACCATCACATACCGCGCAGTAGGACACACCTTTCCCTGCGTACTCCGTCTCACCCGGTACTCCGAGCTTTACGGGGGTGCCGCCGGCGGTCAGGATCACTGCAGGCGCCCGGTATGTCTTGCCCTGCTCCGTCCCTACATCAAACTCACCGTCGGCCCGCTTGTGGATGGTCCAGACGGTGTCGGTCACGATTTGGGCCCCGAATTTTGTGGCGTGGTCGGCCATCTTCTGCGCCAGGTCACGCCCGAGGACACTCTCGAAACCGATGTAGTCCTCGATCAACTCAGTGTTCAGCAACTCGCCACCGGGCAGGCCCCGCTCGATAACCACCGCGTCGAGCATACCGCGGCCCGCGTACAGGCCCGCGCAGAGACCAGCAGGCCCGGCACCAACAATGATGACGTCGTGGTAGAGGTCAGATGTAGACATTATGGTCCCTTTACCTGCCACAGTGCGCGGGCGGTCGGAATCGATAACGCGGTAAGGTAATCAGACGGAAGCCTGTGCGGCGGCCTTGCGCTCCAGGTGTAACCTTTCGATTGTCTCGAGCCAAGCAGCAGGCACATTTAGAGATCCAATCAGCGCGCGATTGGGGCCGAAAGTGTCATCACCATGCCAATCGGACCCACCAGTTGGGAGCATCTCCAGGCTAGCGGCAAGTGAATCCAATCGCGCTGCTGTAGCCTCGTCGTGGGCAGGATGAAGCACCTCAACTCCGTCCACACCGGCGACTCGGAGTTCCTCGAGCACGGCGCGGCCGGCCCGCGACCGAAGATGCGCCGCCGATGTCACACCGTTCACACCACGCACCAACTCGGTGACCGTCTTCACAGAGGGAAGCTGCTTGGGAACGAATCCGGGCCGCCTCGCAGCCAGATATTTGTCGAATGCTTGATTGACGTCCGCCACGACACCCGCCTCCACCAACACTCTGGCAACATGCGGCCTGCCCACCGTACCACCTGCAGCCTCAGCCAGCACCTGCGCAGCTTCGATCGTCACACCCGCCCGCTTCAAGCGGTCGACCATTCGGAGCGCACGCTTCTCCCTCATGTCTCTCTGCTCGGCGAGGAACTGTATGAGACCGCTATTGTCGTGAGGAAGGAAGTACCCAAGCAGGTGCATCTCGCCCCAGCGCACCTTAACACTAAACTCACACCCCGCGATCACCCGGACGCCCATTCGCGCGCCGGCTGCTGCGGCTTCCTCCACTCCGTCCAGCGTATCGTGATCGGTGAGGGCGATGACAGCTACACCTGCCGTCGCCGCTCTGCCAATCACTTCAGCTGGGGAGCATTCACCGTCCGAAGCATTTGAGTGTACGTGTAGGTCGACGTGCGGCTCCACTACTCGGCGCGCCGCCGGTAGCCTGCCTCGGGACTGGTACCAGAGACTTGTGAACTCCTGTGAAGCTCCAGTAGCTGCCTATCAGAAAGCTCAGCCAGCGCCGCATCGCGGCGTTGCGCGCCACTGGGTGAGAAGCGCGTGAACCTGCGGACGCGATCTGGTCCAGTGCCCTTCTCAAACACCAACCCAAACTCGTCAAGTTCATAGTTGGTCACGCGGCCTGACGGGTACACGACCCAGCGGTCGCCGTCCACTTCAATAGTGCGACGTGCCATGGCTAGACCGCCCCCTCGGCAAACTGTTCCAAGTCTCGCTTCACGTCGGCCATAAACCGATCGGCGTCGGCACCGTCTACCACTCTGTGGTCGTAGGACATCGACAGCATAGCCAGGGTCCTGATCGCGATCACGTCCTGACCGTCCTCCAGCGTGATGACCTTGGGTCGTTTCTCAATTGCACCTACACCTAGAATTGCGACCTGGGGCTGGTTGATGATCGGCGCACCGATGTACGAGCCGAAGACACCGGGGTTGGTGATCGTGAAGGTTCCGTGCTGCACTTCGTCGGGATTCAAGCGCTTGGTGCGAGCCCGGTCACCCAAGTCGGCCATCTGTTTCGCAATGCCTATGAGCGAAAGCTCATCGGCGTGCTTGAGCACCGGCACTATGAGCCCCCAATCGAGGGCCACCGCAATCCCGATGTTGATCGCCTGCCGATATATGATCGAGTCACCGCTCACGGAGGCGTTGACGATCGGATGCTTCCGGAGATTGTCTGCGATCACCTTCACAACGAAAGCCAGGAACGTCAGCCGGGCACCGCGCTCCTCGTACCCCTTCTTGTGTGCAGCCCTGATTTCTGAAATCCGCGTGAAATCGACCTCGTAGAAGCTCGTCACGTGTGCCGAGATCCGCCGCGACAGAACCATGTGATCGGCAGTGAGCTTCCGGATCCGGCTCATCGGCTCCACACGGTCACCGGGCCAGGCTTCGGCTAGCGGATGGAGTATTTCACCGCCCCTCTCTCCGCCCGGGGCACGAGTGGCAGACAGGGCATGAGAAGCAGCTACCGCTGGAGCTGGCCCGCGGGTCTCGATGAAGCCAAGGATATCCCTCTTCGTGACGCGACCGGCGTGTCCGGTACCCTCCACGCGGCCGATATCGACTTCATGCTCGGCCGCAATTCGGCGGACCAACGGAGTAGACTTGCGCCGCAAGCGCTCCTCCGTCGTTTCGGATCCAGCATCCGGAGCGGTCGCTGGTGGCGGGGTTACCGGCTCCGCCTTGACCTCAACTGCGGCAGGAACGACCGGAGCGGCGGCTGCCGGCTCCGGCGCCGCTTCCTTCGCGGCCGGCGCCGACTGAGCAGACTTGGCAGCGTCCGCATCAGTTTCGAGAACCGCGACTACTGTCTGGACCTCAACCGTTTGGCCTTCTTCTACCCTGATCTCCACGAGCGTTCCCGCCGATGGCGAAGGGATCTCGGCGTCCACCTTGTCCGTCGAGATCTCGAGAATCGCCTCGTCTCGCTTGACCTCGTCGCCAACTTGCTTGAGCCAGCGGGACACTGTCCCCTCGGCGATCGATTCTCCCATCTGGGGCATTACGACTTCTACCCGCGACATGCAGTTCTCCTCAATGCTCCGTCTTTAAGGGTGCGAAGATTTGTGCTACTACGCGCGTGGTTTCGGGTACATGCATGAGGCTTCTATGCTGCATGGTTCTCGCCATGAACCCAAACGCCTGCCCGCCGGCAAGTCAGAAGTGGTGTCACATCGTGTGCACCATGAACGGCCGACGCGAGTTGTTGAAAATACCAGCAACCGCCCGATTCTGCGAGCGGTCGATCCTGACGGCCCCTGGGTTGTCCAACTGGACCGTCGCTGCGGCCTCGGTGACTCCATCTCGCATTCGCGTGCTGGTCCGCACTCCCACGGCAGTTACTCGCAAGCAAATACTCCGTACCGTCAAAAAGGTGGCAGCTGCCGCAATGCGTCGTGCCGGTGCAATGCCCCGGTGGTTCGAGCCCCTGTGGGGAGAACGATCCTGGTGTCTCGTGATCAGGAGCCAAACCGCATTGGTGGCGATTCACCATCACATGACCGCACCGAACGGCAAGTCAGGGACACGGCGTCTTCCGGCGAGCAGCGCAGCAAGTGCGGAGTCAGTGAGGATCTCAGTAGGCGAGGAGCCCACGCGCGGCGTTCACAATGTCCACCACCTGGGGCAGCACGAAATCCTCAAGGGTCGGAGCGTACGGTAGAGGAGTGTCACGAGCGGCGACTCTGCGGGCCGGCGCGTCCAGCCACTCGAACGCCTGCTCCGATACTCGGGCTATCACTTCTCCAGCCACGCCTCCCGTCCTAGTATCCTCCTGCACTATCAACACCTTGTTCGTCTTGCGCACTGACTCCACGATCGCCTGATCGTCCATGGGCATGAGCGATCTCAAATCGAGAACTTCAACTGACGCTCCGTCCTCCCTTTCCAATGTGTCTGCCGCTTCCAGCGCCTTCCAGACCATCGCGGACCAGGTAATAACGGTCAGGTCACGCCCTTCGCGCGCCAATCTCGCCTTGCCGATAGGCGTGAGGATTTCCTCATCCTCCGGCAGGTCCTCCTTGATGCGGCGATACAGGTACTTGTGCTCGAAGTAGAGGACGGGATCGTCGTCACGTATGGCTGCCTTGATCAGCCCCTTGGCATCCCGGGCCGTGGCCGGACACACGAGCTTGAGACCAGGAGTATGGAGAAAAGCCGCTTCCGGCATCTGCGAGTGAAACGGTCCGCCTCTTACGAACCCCCCGCTGGGCCCCCGCACGACCATGGGAGTGGACAGGCCGGCACGGTACCTCGCGGTGGCGACATAGTTGGTCAGTATGTCGTAGGCACTGGAGATGAAATCGATGAACTGCATCTCGGCCACCGGCCGCAGGCCCATATGCGCGGCCCCTGCCGCGGCCCCTACTATCGCTGTCTCGCTGATCGGTGTGTCTATCACCCGATCGGCCCCAAACTCCTCGATGAATCCCGCCGTCAGCTTGAAGGCGCCGCCGTAAACGCCTATGTCTTCGCCTAGTAGGAAGACGCGATCGTCACGTTTCATCTCCTCCCACAGACCTTGGCGCAGGGCCTCGAGGTAAGTCACCTCAGCCATTCACCAACTCCGGTCTGAAACGGGAGTACGGCACTGGGCGGGAATGATTCCAAGTTCGAGGGTGGCCCGGCGTTGCGTCAGTCTTCCACCCGGGCTTCGTACCCTGAGGCAGTCACCGCTTCGATGAGCGCCTCCGGCGCAACCTTCTGGGCGTCGAAATCGACCTCCGCCGATCCACCATCCAGATCCACAAATGCGCCGTAGACGCCTGGAACCTCGCTGAGCGCCTTTGCTACCCGACCTTTGCAGTGGTCACAGGTCATTCCTGTGACACTCAAACGGAGCGATGCCACCGTTTCCTCCGTGTTTACTAGTACGAACCGCGCGCGACGTGAGTCGGCTCGAGGCGTTTGTGAACCGTAGTGAGGAAACGTTTGGCCACCCGGTCTGACTCACTCTCGCCAACGTCGTCCGTCTCCAGAGTAATGAGAGTGTAGTGACCACCCTCAGCCTGAACTCGCATGATGATGCGGCCTATGGTTCCCGAAAAGACCCGGTGTCGGTCGCCGGACTCCGATGCAGCTGCCAGACTCGGGAAGTAGCGATCCGCTTCTTCGAGCACCTCATCGGGCGACAGGGATGTTCGATGGAAATAGCGCATGTTATTCAGTCAAGCATTTGATGGTGTGAATTTCCTCAGTCGCAGACTGTTGCCCACGACGCTCAAACTGGACAGCGCCATTGCGGCGCTGGCAAATACCGGACTCATCAGCAGTCCGGTCAGGGGGTAGAGCACTCCGGCCGCGAGCGGGATTCCCAACGAGTTGTAGACGAACGCAAAGAACAGATTCCCGCGTATCGTGCGAACGGTGCGGCGTGAAAGCTCGATGGCTGCCGTTACCGCGTTGAGATCACCCCGAATTATCGTCAGGTCGGAAGCTTCAATCGCAACGTCGGTCCCCGTCCCAACCGAGATGCCCACATCCGCCTGCGCCAATGCAGCCGCGTCATTGAGACCGTCACCCACCATCCCCACGATCTTCCCATCCTGCTGCAGTCGCTTGATCTCATCTGACTTGTCACGTGGGTCCACTTCAGCGATCACGCGATCGATGCCGATCTCCTTGGCCACCAGCCCGGTCGCTACCTTGCTGTCCCCGCTCAAGACATAGAGCTCGTAACCCAAAGCCTTTAGTCGCTCCACAGTCGGTTTCGCGCTGGGCTTGATCGGGTCGGCAATCAGAATGAGACCCTGTACCGTGTCGTTGACCACGACGACCACGGGAGACCGCCCTGCCAAGACATGGCGCTCGGCCTTCTGCTCCAGATCTCCCAAATTGAGGCTGCGCTCCTCTGCGTGCCTCATACTGATTACCTCGACTAGGTACTTGCCCACGATGCCGCGAGCCCCCCGGCCCTCCATGGCGACGAAACGTTCCACCTCGGGGACAGCCACTTCCTTCTTCTCGGCAGCACTGACGATGGCACCGGCCAATGGGTGCTCCGAACGGCTCTCAACCGCCGCAGCCAAACGGAGCAGTTCCGACGAGCCCACCACCGTACCGTCCGAGCGCTTGGTGCCCAGGACATGAGTGACACTCGGATTGCCCTCCGTGAGCGTCCCTGTCTTGTCGAACACGATCGTATCGATCTTTTCGACCGTTTCGAGTGCCTCCCCACCGCGAATCAGCACCCCCAATTCGGCTCCCCTCCCAGTTCCGACCATGATTGCAGTGGGAGTCGCCAGGCCGAGCGCACAGGGACAGGCAATCACCAATACGGTCACCAGCGCGACCGTGGCGAACACTATCTCCGGCGCCGGGCCGAATACGAACCACACTGCAAAGGCGGCAATTGCTATCGCGATGACGACCGGCACGAAGACACCGGCAACCCTGTCAGCCAGGCGCTGGGCCGGCGCCTTGCTCCCTTGTGCCTCCTCCACGAGTCGTACGATCTGGGCCAACATCGTGTCCTTGCCCACCGCCTGCGCCTCGAACGCTATTGATCCCAAACCATTCAGCGTTCCACCGACAACCGGATCTCCTGGCTTCTTCTCGACCGGCATCGGCTCACCGGTGAGCATTGCTTCTGACACGGTGGTTTCACCACTGACCACCACCCCATCCACCGGTATCGTTTCACCTGGTCGCACGATCACTTTGTCACCGACCGCGACGCGTTCGATCGGTAACTCCATGTCGTGACCTTGCCGTTGAACCGTTGCTGTCTTGGGCCGCAACTCGAGAAGGTGTCTGATCGCTTCTGACGTGCGCCCTTTTGCCCGGGCTTCCAGGAGACGGCCCAGCAGAATGAGGGCGACAATGGCGCAGACCGACTCGTAGTACACGTCGGCCGGAAGCCCCGCGTTCTCGAAGACGGCGGGAATGAGAGTGGCAACGGCAGAATAGAGGAATGCAGCCCCTGTCCCCACTGCGATCAGGGTATTCATGTCCGCCGACCGGTGCTTCAGCCCACTCCATGCCGCCGCGTAGAATTGCCTGCCACACCACATCACCACCGGTAGCGTCAACAGCAACATTGCAGCCCTGAGCACCGTCGGGTCCAGTTCGTAGAGAGCCGGCAGCACCCCACGCAAGAAACCGTTCAGAGGTCGCATCAGCATCCCAAACAGATCGACGCCCTTGGTACTATCCTGCGACATGAGCGGCATCGACCCAGCCATCGTCAGGACGGTGGCTACGGCGGCCAAAAGGAATTTCCACCCCAGAATCCGTGTCTCCCGCCTGAGTCGGAGTCGTTCCCTCTCCGCCGGATTCTCCTCGGCCAAGGGCTCGGCGATACTGAACCCCGACCGGTACACCGCATTTTCCATCGCTGCCGAGGTAACCAGCCCGGGGATGTACTCGACCCTCACCTGCTCGGTGGCCTGGTTGGCGGTGGCCGAAAGCACGCCCGTCAGGCCCGCCAGCTCCTGCTCGAGACGATTGGTCCCAGTGGCGTAATGCAGCCCTTCGACACCAAAGCTGATGGTGGTCTTGGCACAGTCATACCCGGCATCCCGCACGGCTGTGACCAGATCCGCGACGGTGGTCTGACCGTCGTCTATAGAAACCGTGGATTTGGCGGTGGCGTAGTTGACGTTGGCTTCCTGGACGCCCGGCTCCTGCAGTAACCGTTTCTGTACGGTTGCGGCACAGGCGCCGCAGGTCATGCCCTCGATCGGCAGTGTGATCCGAGCGCTAGCCATGCTTGGCGTGCCCCTTGCCGAGGTTTGCCCTGGCACCCTCGCGGCCAACCTGCGCGACCACGCGCCCGTGCAGCACGGAGAGCCCACAGTGGAACGGGTAGTCGCCCGGTTGCTTCGGTGTGAACTCCACAACAGTTGTCTCGAACTCGGGCAGTTCCCGGTCGATACCCAGCGCCTCGAATATCACGCGCGACGAGCACTCCTCAGTCTCGTCACGATAGAACAGGAGGCGGACCGGGCGGCCCGCCTCCACGGGAATCGTGTCGGGTTCATATCCGCCCTTGACCAGGATTCTGATCTCCTGCGGCGTCACCGGCGAGCTGTGGGCCCGCGATCCCTTTCGAGGACCCAGAAAGAACCACAGTTCCCCGACTATGAGAGCGACACCGAGAACAACGACTACGGCGTCAACCGAGTTCACGCTTTCTGATACTCGTAGTACTCGATTCCAAGATGGGTTATCTGCTCTTCGCCCATCAGCCAACGGAGTGTGTTCTTGAGCTTGGTGTGCTGAATGAACAAGTCGTTTTCGGGAATCAGGCCGGGTGCCGCCATCGGACTCTTGAAGTAGAACGACAACCACTCCTGAATGCCCGACAGTTCGGCCCGTTGCGCAAGATCCGTCAACAACGCCAGATCGTGCACCAGCGGAGCAGCTAGAATCGAATCCCGGCAGAGGAAGTCGATCTTGATCTGCATGGGATATCCCAGCCAGCCGAAGAAATCGATGTTGTCCCACCCCTCCTTGGCGTCACCCCGGGGCGGATAGTAGTTGATTCTGACTTTGTGGTAGATGTCGCCGTACAACTCAGGGTACATGGAGGGCTGCAGTATGTACTCGAGTACGCCGAGCTTTGACTCTTCCTTGGTCTTGAACGATTCGGGGTCGTCCAATACTTCACCGTCACGATTGCCGAGAATGTTGGTCGAGTACCAACCCGAGAGGCCCAGCATTCTCGCTTTGAGCATTGGCGAGACGACCGTCTTGACCATCGTCTGGCCGGTCTTGAAGTCCTTACCGCAGATCGGGACGTTCTTCTGTTCGGCCAGCTCCTGCAGCGCCGGTGTATCGACGCACAGGTTGGGAGCCCCGTTGGCGAACGGCACACACTCCATGAGGGCAGCCCAGGCATAGAGCATCGACGGTGCAACGGCAGGATCGTTCTCGTCCATTCCCTTTTCCAACGCTGCCAAGCTGGCGTGCACCTCACCCGACCTGATGAAGATTTCCGTTGATGCACACCAAACCATGACCAGCCGATCGCAACCGTTCTTGTTCTTGAACGAACGGATGTCTTCGCGGAGCTGCTCGGCCAGGTCGCGCTTGGTCTTGCCGGTCTTCACGTTTTTCCCGGTCAGACGCTTCACATACGCCTGATCGAACACGGCGGGCATCGGCTTGATCGTCTTCAGGAAATCGCTGATAGGCTCGACATGTTTCGACTCCAATACGCTCGCGACCTTCGCCGACTCGTAGGCGTCGTCCGGAATGGGATCCCACGCACCAAAAACCAGATCGTCCAGGTTCGCCAGCGGCACAAACTCCCTGATCCGGGGGGATCTGTCTTCCGTCCTCTTGCCGAGCCGGATCGTGCCCATCTCCGTCAACGACCCGACGGGTTTGCCCTGACCTCGCCGGACGTTCTCCACTCCAGCGAGGTATGTCGTGGCAACCGCGCCAAGTCCGACCAGAAGTACACCCAGTTTGCCATCCGGAGGGAGCACTTTTTTATTGAATGAACCGCTCACCACTTGCTTCCTTTCCCTGTAACTCAGCCAGAATGGGCGCAGCACGGCGGACCTGTGTGGTCCGGCGCGCCCTGTGTGTGATCTTGTAGACGTGACGGATCCGCTGGATCACCGTCACGAGGGCTACTACGGCCAGAACCGTGACGATGCCAAGCAACAAGAAACCGTTCGGACCCGTACCGAAGAACAGCGTAGGAACGCCAAGCCCGAGAATCCGCTCGGCTCGTTGCCCGATTCCCACCTTGCAGTCCAGACCCAGGCCCTCGGCTCGGGCACGGGCATAGGACACGATGAGGGAAAAGGACAGCGCGCTGATGGCCACTACGACCGCCGGGATGGACAGCCAACCCGGCACGCCACCGGTCATGAAGTAGATGGCGATGCCACCATAGATCGCCGACTCGCCGACCCTGTCCAACGTCGAGTCGTAAAACGCCCCAAACTTCGACGTCGCATCACGTCCCCGAGCGACTCGGCCATCCAGCATGTCGAAGATGCCGCTCAGGAGCAACAAGACCGCACCTATCCTCACCTCGCCGATCCCAAATGCTACTGCGGACCCGATCAGGATCAGGGTCCCGATCGTGGTAAGCACATTGGGATTCACACGACGCCCTATGAGCCAGTTCACGACCGGCAGCAGGGTGGCCTCGAATCCCTTTTCCAGCGGCTTTGGTATCAGTGACATCAGCTCAAATCTGGGGGGTACAGGCTGCTAACAATAACGGAGGCTTACGGGTACGGCAATCTTCCACCCCACCCTCTGACCTCCTGCTCTCTGCTCTCTGCTCCCTGCTCCCCGCTCCCTGCTCCCTGCTCACCTATAGATCAGGAACCTCTCCCTCAGCTCCCCGAACTCTCCCAGCCCACCTTCCCACGTCGACAGGATCTCGTCCGCAGTCTGCCCCGCCTCGATTGCCAGCCGCAGCTGGTCAGAGCCGGCCAGCCGGTCGAACCCGCGGGTGCTGGTAAAGGCGAATGAGTCGGGATGCACCACCGCGAGAGCGGCCAGCAAGCGCACTGCAAGTCGAGCGGGATCATAGGCTCTCCGATCGGCAACCCTTAATCTCAGGGCCGGGAGAGCCATGTCCGGGTACTTACCATCGCCCGGAGACCTAGGCGTCACTGTTGTATCCGATATGGCGACTCCGGGATGTGATCCGACCAGCTCTGCTACATCCCGTGGCCGCAGCCAGGGGGCGCCCAGTACCTGAAAGGCAATTGGAGTTCCGCGACCGACCGAGAGGTTGGTGCCCTCGAAAACGACCATCCCCGGGTAGTGAGTCGCGCTCTCCAAGTCCGGCATATTGGGCGAAGGCCTGATCCAGGGAACCCCCGTCTCGTCATACCACATTGCGCGCCCCCACCCAGAAGCAGGCACCACCGTCAGTTGGGCACCGATCCCCAACACTTCGTTGCCAAAGAGAGCCAGCTCACCCAATGTCATCCCGTGGCGCAGCGGTACGGGGAGCATGCCGACGAATGAATCAAAGCCCGAGTCCCTCATCGGGCCCTGCACCAACTCGCCGCCGATCGGATTCGGTCGATCCAGGATCAGCACATCGCGCCCAACTGAGGCGGCGACGCGCATGGCGAGCAGCGCAGTCGAGATGTAGGTGTACGGCCGGGCCCCAATGTCCTGGAGGTCGATGAGCAAGACATCCAGGCTCTCCAGCATTTCCGGTGTCGGATCCCGCCGGGCACCGTAGAGACTGTAGATCGGGAGCCCGGTGGCCGAATCCGTCGTGTGGCCGATGTCGGCTTCGTCCAGCTCCCCTCTGAAACCGTGTTCAGGGCTGAAGATCGCCACCAATTGGACGCCCTCTACGAGCAGCCGATCCACATCGCCCACACCTTGCCGGTCCACTCCGTTCTGGTTGGTGACCAGGCCCACACGGCGCCCGGCGACGAGATGCATCGAGTCGGTCACCAGCACCTCGATCCCCGGCCGTACCTCGGCATCGGCTGCGGGCGGGTCCTTGGTACACCCGATCAGGCAAGTGAGGAGACCACCACAGATCAGAATCATGGATGTAGAACGGTGGTGTATCGTCGTTACCTCCAGTCGAAGAACAGGTCGCGACCGGGCCCGGGCAGGTCGCCGAGAGACAACTTAACTAAAGAACCCAATTGTGCTTAATTGTACGCACGGCGGCGCCAAACCGCCTTTCTGAGCAGCAAATGGAGCCCTACTCACAGGAGGTGCCCGACATGCGGGAGGCAGTGGAGCGTCTGTGGCCCGAATTGGAATGGATTGAGAGCCCCGATCTCCGGGAGCAGGTTACTCAGACTTGGATCAAGGCCCTCGAGATGAGTCCGCTGGATCCGGACGACTTGGACGAGATCCCGTTCACCCTGCTGATACCCGACTGCCCGGCCACTTTCATGGAGCACAAACGCTGTGTCGTGCACATTGCCCGCCCCGCAGCACAGGCGATGCAGAACTTTCTTGGCAAAGCCTTGAAGATCGACCTCGACGTCGTCATAGCCGGTGCCATTCTGGCTGACGTGGGCAAGCTGTTGGAATACGAGAAAGCGGATGGGAAGGCACAGCAGAGCGAGCGTGGCAAGAACCTCAGACACCCTTTCACGGGAGTGGCACTTGCCATGTCGTGTGACGTGCCCGAAGAAGTCTGTCACATCATCGCGGCACACGCCGGTGAGGGTGACTTGGTCAAACGGAGCACCGAAGCAACCATCGTCCACCACGCAGATTTCATGAGTTACTTACCCTTCAAGAACTTGGCCCGCTAAAACCTCAATCAGTGACGGCTGACAGGAGGAGGCACGGAGTCTGGAATGTCCGAAACCATTACCGCGCAGATGGCCCGATGGGCAACCGATCTGCGATTCGAACATCTGAGTGAGAACGCGATACACGAGGCGGGACGTTACCTGTTGGATTCGCTGGGGTGCGCTCTAGGGGGATACCGACAGGAAGACGCCCGGATCGCACTGGGAGTGATAGACGAAATAGGGGGGACGGGACCGGCAACGGTCATAGGCAGCGGCAAGAAGACCGACCCTGTGTCGGCATCGTTGGCCAACGCGCTAATGGTGCGCGTCATGGATTACAACGACATCTACTGGCAGCAAGATCCTTCCCACCCTTCGGACATCATTCCGGCAGCGATGGCCTGCGGTGAGCGCGCCGGGAAGAATGGCAAAGACCTGATAGTGGGAATCGTGCTGGGACACGAATTCGAGATGCGGCTGTGCGAAGCCGCGTTCCCCGGGATCCGCGAGCGGGGCTGGCACCACGCCACTCTAACCGCATTCGTGTCACCGATCGTGGCTTCGTGGATGCTAGGCTTGCCGTGGGACAAAATGCAGCACGCCATCGGCATCTCAGCATCGCATCACGGCTCTCTCGGCGCTGTCACCGCGGGCAAGCTCACCATGATGAAAAACACCGTCGATCCAATGGCGACTCAGAGCGGCGTCATGGCAGCACTGCTTGCGGAAAAGGGTTACACGGGGCCAGAGCATGTGGTCGATGGCAAGGAAGGGATCGTTCATTGTCTGGGACCGGAGTGGAAGCTCGAGGTGTTGGTCGACGGCCTGGGCGACTCGTGGCGCATCGAGCGCTGCGGCATGAAAGCGTTCCCCACCGAGGCTCTCACCCACGCACCGATCTCGGCAACGCTCGACATCGTGAACGAGAACGACCTCGCACCTGAACAAGTAGAGAAGGTCCACATCAAATCGTTGGCACGGGCCGCAGACATCCTCGCAGATCCGTCCAAGTACGATCCGCGCTCGAAGGAGACAGCCGACCACAGCCTGCCATACGTCATTGCGGCGGCTGTGGCCGACCGTCAGGTGACTCCAACGCAGTTCGAGCAGGAGAAGATCATGGATCCCAAGATCCGCGCACAACTGAACAAGGTAGAAGTGGTAGCCGACCCCGAAATCGAGAAGGTTTTTCCCGCCCTGCAACGGGTTGTGGTCACGGTCACGACCACCGACGGGAGGGAGCTGACCAAGCAACTCGACTATCCCAAGGGAGATCCGCGAAATCCGCTCACCGATCGCGAAGTGGAGGAGAAGTTCGACGCCCTGGCAGAACCGGTGCTCTCGGACGTGGCCCGCAAGCGCCTGAAGCAAGCCGTATGGGAACTCGACCAGCTCTCCTCGATTACGGAGCTGCTGGACCTCTGCCGTGTCGACTCGTGAGGACCTAGGAGACTGGCAATGGGGCAGACCAGCGTAGAGAGAATAGCCCAGATCCACGTGACGGAGGGGCCCGATCGGCCACTCCGCGCCGGCGACGTCGTGTCACTCCGCCCCCGTCACATAATGACGCACGACAACACGGCAGCAGTGATGACGAAGTTCAAGGGAATCGGGGCCGCCGGAATCCACGACCCGTCACAGCCGGTATTCGCACTCGATCACGACATCCAAAACCAGTCGGAGGCGAACCTCGACAAGTACCGCGATATCGAGCAATTCGCCCACGAGCAGGGCGTTGATTTCTATCCCGCTGGTACGGGGATCGGACACCAGATAATGGTCTCACACGGATATGTTGTGCCGGGATCATTAGTGGTCGGCTCCGACTCGCACTCCAACATGTACGGCGCACTGGGAGCACTCGGGACACCGGTGGTCCGCACCGACGCAGCTGCTATCTGGGCTACCGGCGAGTTCTGGTGGCAGATTCCGCGCAGCGTGAGGGTCTTACTGGAAGGCAGGCTGCGCGAAGGAGTAACGGGCAAAGACGTGATCGTCACTCTGTGTGGTCTCTACAACCAGGGTGAGGTTCTGAACGCGGTGGTCGAGTTCGGTGGATCCGGCATAGCGAGCCTCAGCATGGATGCTCGCATGACTATTTCCAACATGACCACCGAATGGGGCTCGCTGGCCGGCTATTTCCCGGTGGACCAGGTGACGATCGACTACCTGCAACAGCGCAAGAAGCTGATCGATGCACAAGGTAAAGTCCGCTACACGGATGACGATCTCAAGTCGTGGAGCAGCGACCCGCATGCCGCGGATGCCGCTGCTACGTACGCGGCGGAGATCGTGCTCGAACTGGCCGATGTGAGCCCACACGTTTCCGGCCCTGACAGCGTTCAGGTAATGCGATCTCTCGCCGACATCGAGGCGGATAAGGTTGCGATCCAGAAAGCCTATATCGTTTCGTGCGTGAACAGCCGTCTCGAAGACCTCGAAGCGGCCGCTCGAGTGATCAAGGACAAGAAGGTGGCCGATGGTGTGCAGTTATTCGTCGCCGCCGCAAGCAAAGAGATTCAGAACGACTCTGAACAAACTGGAGCCTGGGACACGTTGCTCCAGGCAGGGGCGCGCCCGCTGCCACCCGGATGCGGGCCGTGCATCGGGCTCGGCGTAGGGTTATTGGAACCTGGCGAGATCGGCATCTCGGCCACGAACCGGAATTTCAAGGGCCGCATGGGATCGCGCGATGCGCAAGCCTACCTGGCGAGTCCGGAGGTAGTCGCCGCGTCAGCGGTGGCGGGATACATAACGGGCCACGTGCCGTCCGACGGTCGCACACCACAGAAGAACTTCCAGGAGCGCTCACCACCCGAAGTCGACGCGGAGACGGTGGGAATTCAGGAAGGCTTCCCCGAGAAAGTCAGTGGCCGTCTGGTGTTCGTGCCGCAGGACAACCTCAACACGGACGGCATCTACGGTAAAGATTACACTTACCGTGAGGGCATGACGCCCGAAGAGATGGCGCGCGTCGTGATGGAGAATTACGACCCGGAGTTCTCGGGACTCACACGGGAAGGTGACGTGCTCGTCGGCAGTCGGAACTTCGGCACGGGCTCGAGCCGAGAGCAGGCAGCAACCGCTTTGCAGGCAAAGGGAATCGCTCTCGTCATCGCGGCCAGCTTCTCACAGACCTATCTGAGGAACGCGTACAACAACGGATTCGTCTGCATCGAGTGCCTTGCACTCGTGGAGCGTGCGGCAAAGCATTTGAACGAAGCGATCGAAACAGGTGACCTCACCGTGATTCCCGGCGATGAAATCGAGATCGACTTCACCAGAGGCGTGGCCACCTACCGTGACGAGGAATTCAGGTTTCCTGCGCTGGGGTCGGTACCGCAGTCGCTGGTAGTGGCTGGCGGGATTGAGAATCTGGTGAGGAAGAAGCTACAGCGATAGTCAGTGCAACGTTCAAGGTTCACAGTTCAGAGTGCAAAGAACTGTGAACTGTGAACTGTGAGATTCGAACTTTGAACTTCGGATGAGTTGAGAAATGACATATACAATCGTTTCAATGCCGGGCGACGGCATAGGGAAGACCGTGCTTCCGGAATCGGTCCGGGTACTAGATGCGGTTGGGTTCGATGCCAACTACGTGCACGCGGACATTGGCTGGGAATTGTGGGTCAAGGAGGGAAATCCGCTACCCGAGAAAACGATCGAGTTGTTGAAAGAGCACAAGCTGGGTCTATTCGGCGCCATAACGTCGAAGCCAAAGAACGAGGCGGCGGCTGAGCTAAATCCCGACTTGAGAGACAAGGGATTGGTGTACTTCAGCCCGATCGTCGGAATGCGGCAAACATTCAACCTCGACGTATGTATAAGGCCCTGTCGATCGTTCAAGGGAAATCCCCTCAACTTCATAAGGCAAACCGGTGACGGAGGGTTTGAAGAGCCGGAAGTAGACGCGGTCATCTTCAGGCAAAACACCGAGGGCCTGTACTGTGGTTTGGAATGGACCGACCCGCCACCAACCGTCCGCGGCGCTCTTGCGACACATCCTAAGTTCAAGCCGTTCGCCGACGTTCCCGGACGAGATCTCGCCATGTCTGTGCGGATGTTCTCGCGTAACGCGTGCCGGCGAATCTTGCAGGCTGCGTTTAAGTACGCGGAGAAGCACGGTTACTCGTCGGTCACCATATGCGAGAAACCCAATGTTCTGCGCGAGACTTCCGGCATGATGGAAGAAGTGGCACGAGAGGTACAACAGGATTACCCGGATATTTGGATCAGGTCCACCAACATCGACGCCCAGATGATGTGGCTCACGAAGAATCCGGAAGATTACGGTGTGATTGTCGCCGGTAACATGTTCGGCGACATCGTATCCGACGCATTTGCGGGGCTCGTGGGCGGGTTGGGCTTCGCCTGTTCCGGCAACATCGGGGACGAAGTCGCTGTGTTCGAGCCCACGCACGGTTCGGCGCCGAAGTACCAGGAGCTCGATCCGTCGATCGTGAATCCGATTGCCATGATCCTGAGTGCCGCAATGCTGCTCGATCATGTCGCTGAAGTCGCGAAGGCGAAAAAGGTCCGCGATGCGGTGGCGTCGGTGGTGATTGAAGGCAAGGTCCGGCCGTACGACATGATGCGAATCCCCGGCGGTCCTGATGTGATCTCACAGGGAGCCGCAACAACCTCCCAGATAACGGATGCCATCATCGAGAAGCTCGTCTAGGAGGCTGAGACATGGCCAAGAAGGCCGGTAGGGAACCGGCGAGACGAGGCGAGGCGGGTCGCAGGGGAGACGACGTCCGCTCGGACGCTCACGTCTCCGTCGAGATCCACGACTCCGGAGGGCTGAACCTGGCTGTAGCCTCCAAGGTCGCATCGTTCTACGGCCGATCGATTCGGGAAACCGCCACGGCCGTTCTCGCCAGATTCGGAGTGGAGCACGGCCAAATAGAGATCGATGACAAGGGCGCCCTCCCGTTCGTTCTGGCCGCCCGGATCGAAACTGCCCTGCGCCGCGCTGGAGTTGCTAGAACGGCCCCTCCCGATCGGACCATGGATATTCCCGGCCCGACCGAGCGGGACCGGCTGCGCCGTTCCAGACTCTACCTGCCGGGAAACGAACCCAAGTTTCTGGTAAATGCAGGGCTGCACGAACCGGATGCAGTCATCCTCGACTTGGAGGACTCCGTTCACCCATCGGAAAAGGATGCAGCGCGCATCGTGGTACGAAACGCACTCCGCTGTGTCGACTTTCACGGCGCCGAACGGATGGTTCGTATCAACCAACCACCGCTGGGACTGATAGACCTGGAAGAAGTAGTTCCCGAGTCACCTCATCTCATCCTGATACCGAAGGTGGAGAACGCTGACCAGGTGCGGGAAGTGGCCCAGCGAGTCGAGAACATACAGGCAGGTGAGTCGCGAGGACCGGTCTGGCTGATGCCCATTCTGGAGTCGGCATTGGGCATCGAGCATGCCTTTGAAATCGCGCGAGCCACCGACAGCATAGTGGCAGTAACGATCGGACTGGAAGACTACACCGCGGACCTCGGCGTGAGGAAGACGACCGAGGGCAGTGAGTCCCTCTACGCCCGCACGCGACTAGTGAACGCAGCCCATGCCGCCGGTGTGCAGGCAATCGACTCCGTGTTCGGTGATGTTGGCGACATGGAAGGACTCAAAACCTGGGGTAGCCAGTCCCGTTCATTGGGATTCGAGGGCATGGGATGTATCCACCCGCGTCAGATACAGCCGATTCACGAAGCGTTCGCACCATCGACTGAAGAGATCGAAAAGGCTCAGCGTATCGTGATCGCGTTCCAGGAGGCGGAAGCAAAGGGCCTAGGTGTTGTGAGCCTCGGCAGCAGGATGATCGATCCACCAGTGGTGCTTCGGGCACAGCGACTGGTCGAGCGGGCGCGACGCGCAGGCTTGATTCCCGAGCCAGAGGACGCCGTAAATGGAGGCAACCGATGAGCGCTGGGAAGAGCTTTGAGACCAACGCTGTGGGGCGCCGCGTTCCCAAGGTGGTCAACCAGAAGAAACAGGTTGCGTTCGAGGGCGTCGGCAAACACGAGCCGGTGGGTGTCAAGCACGGCCCGCCGATCAGATCGTGCAAGGACTACCCCGACAGTGGCGATAAACGCGTCCCCGATCTGCGTACGGCTCTCGAGCGTTGCGGGCTGAGTGACGGGATGGTGATCTCATCACACCATCATCTGCGAAACGGCGACCAGGTAGCACTGGCGGCACTAGAGGCGGCAGCAGGAATCGGCGTCAAAGACCTGATGTGGTTCCCCAGCGCCTCGTTCCAATGCCATGCACCGGTCATCGATCTCATGGACCAGGGCGTAGTACACCATATCGAGGGCAGCATGAACGGCCCACTGGGCGAGTACTGCTCGCATGGAGAGATGCGCGGTATGGGAGTGCTGCGGTCACACGGCGGCCGGTGGCAAGCAATACAGGACGGCGAAGTCGAAATCGACATCGCCGTGATTGCGGCGCCCACTGCCGACGCTTTCGGCAATGCCGACGGATCACATGGTCCCTCGGCCTGCGGATCGCTCGGATTTGCACTAGCCGACTCGGTATATGCCAAACACGTGATTGTCGTGACCGACAACCTCGTTCCGTTCCCGTGCATCCCGTGGCAGATACAAGGAAACAACGTGGACTATGTCGTCGAAGTCGATACCATTGGCGACCCATCCAAGATCGTGTCGGGCACGACCCAGATAACCAAGAGTCCCGATCGCCTGTTGATAGCGGAGTACGTGGCCCGTTTCATCCGTGAAGCCGGAATAATGCGCGACGGATTCTCGTTCCAGGCTGGTGCCGGCGGCATCGCGCTCGCTTTTGTGCAGTTCCTGAAGGGGATGATGCAGGAAGCCGGAGTAAAGGCGCGCTTCGTGCGCGGTGGCTCGACACAATATCTGGTAGAGCTGTTGCAGGAAGGGCTCACCGACTACATCCTCGACGGACAGACATTCGACATGGCCGGGATCGCATCCATCGCATCGGATCCACGCCACGTGGCGACATCGCCATTCACGTCATACAACTATCACGGCAAGGGTAACTTCGCATCGATGGTGGACGCGGCTGTCCTCGGAGCCACCGAGGTCGACGTCAACTTCAACGCGAACGTGAACACCCATTCCGACGGTGTATTGCTACACGGAATCGGCGGATGGCAGAACTGTCTCTACGCCGGCTGCTCCATTCTGGCCGTGCCGTCTTTCCGCGACCGCATTCCGGTGATCGTAGACGAAGTGACGACTATGACTGGACCAGGAGAGTTGATCGACGTCATCGTAACCGAACGCGGGATCGCCATCAATCCACGCAGGGAAGACTTGATCGATCAGGTGCGCGGATCCGGGCTACCGAATCGATCGATTGAAGAGATCAAGGATGAAGTCGAAGCGATTGTGGGGGGGAAACCCGAACCGGCTAGCCTCAGCGACAATCCGGTGGCCGTGGTCAAATGGACGGACGGCACCGTGCTCGACACGGTGTGGCAGGTGGAAGGTTGATCTCATGAGATGTGGTTCGTCAGTCATTCTCTTGGCGGCAGCGTGCGCCTCCATGACATGCGCGAGTTCACCGCAGGAGCCTCCGGAGATGGCGCCAACACCGCGCGCCACCATTCCACCAACCGTCACCGCTCCGCCGTCGGCCAGGGTAGACGTAGTGGACTCACTCATCGCGAACCTCACGGTGCGCCAGAAGGTGGGCCAGCTGATCATGCCCTGGCTAATGGGACACTACACCGCGTTCGACTCGAGGGAGTTCGATCGCATAGCGTATTGGGTGGATTCGCTAGAGCTGGGCGGGATCATCATATCCATCGGATCGCCCATGGACGCAAGCGTGAAACTCAATGCGCTGCAGCAACGCTCGTCCGTACCACTCTTGATCGCGGCCGATCTCGAATGGGGTTCGGGAATGCGCCTGGTGGGTGGAACGCTGTTCCCCATGGCAATGGCATTCGGTGCAACGGGACGAGAGCAAGACGCGTATGAGCTGGGACGCGCAACGGCGCTCGAGGCGCGAGCGACCGGCATTCACATGACGTTCTCGCCGGTGGCGGACGTAAACAGCAATCCCGATAACCCCATCATAAATACGCGCTCGTTCGGAGAAGATCCGGAGGCGGTTGCCGGGCTCGTAGCCGCCTACGTACGCGGCGCCAACGAACACGGTCTGTTCACGACGGCCAAGCACTTTCCGGGACACGGCGACACGAAGTCCGATTCTCACATAGACCTGCCGGTAGTGTCCGCATGTTGGGATGAACTGAACACACTCGAGCTCATCCCGTTTCGCGCCGCCATAGAGGCCGGCGTAACGGCGGTCATGACTGCACATCTGGCCATGCCTTGCATCGACGGCGCTGACGACCCGCCGCCTGCAACGTTTTCGCGAACAATCATGACCGGTTTCCTGCGTGATTCACTGGGGTTCGATGGGCTCGTGGTGACCGACGCTCTCACCATGGGTGCAATCGTGAGTAAGTACGGGCCCGGTGAGACCGTTGTGCGTGCCTTCCTAGCGGGGAGTGACTTGTTGCTGATCCCTGCTGATCCACGGGTCGCCGTGACAGCCATGATGGCCGCATTGGCCGACGGCCGGATTACGATGGAGCGGCTCGACAGCTCGGTTCGCCGCATGCTCGATCTAAAGAAGGAGACCGGGATGTTCAGCTCTCCTACGGCGGAACTCGACAGCATCCCTGAAACCGTCGGCCGGCGTGACCTGCAACAACTGGCCGATGAGATTGCGGAACGGTCGCTCACACTGGTCAAGCGCGGCCCGATCGACGACTTCCGCGAGAACCGCGGGCGCACAGCCATAATCTCCTACGCCGAGGAGACAAACCTCACAGTCGGAAACAGGCTGATTGGCGAACTCCGGTCATACGGCGACACGGTGAACTCGTTCAGACTGTACCCTGCCTCCGGAGCGGCCTCATACGACTCAGCCCGGGCCGTAATCAGGGGAAGTCCACGGGTAGTGTTTGCGATGGGCGTACGCTTCATCGCCGGACGCGGCCACATACAGCTGCCGGACTCCCTGGCAACTCTGATACGCGAGACTGAGCCACTACGTAAGACGGTTCTCGTATCTCTGGGAAGCCCGTATCTGCTGAACCAGGTCGAGGGGTTTGACGCCGGTTACTTGCTCGCGTGGAGCGATTTTCCGGCTACCGAACGGGCCGTAGCACTCGCGCTCGTGGGTGCAATCCCAATCACCGGCCGATTGCCGATCACACTCTCGGACGAGTATCCACTGGGATACGGCATCAACGTGATGCGTCGATGAGTAGACGAGTCACACCAACATCGACCGTCGCGGCACTGCTGGCCGCACTCGCTTCAGCCGCAGCGGCCACCAACTGCGGTAATCAGGATGGTCCGTTTGCCGGGCTCACCGCGCTCCTGGAATCGGGTGTCGAAGAGCACGCCTTTCCCGGAGCTGTAGTAACTGTGGGGCGCGATACCCAGGTCGTGTTCACCGCCGCGGTCGGCCGTTACGGCGACGACGACCCGCGGCCCGTCACCGACAGCACCGTGTACGATCTGGCGAGTCTCACCAAGGTCCTAGGCCTGACGACGGCGGTGATGCTACTGGTCTCAGAGGGCCAGATCGATCTCGATGCCCAGGTCTCCTCGTACCTGCCTGAGTTCTCGGGAAATGGTAAACAGGGCGTCTTGGTGCGCCATCTGCTGACCCACACGGCGGGGTTGCCTTCCTGGCGTCCGCTGCATCTGGAAACAGAAACGCGTGACGAGGCGATCGACACGGTGTTCGCAACTCCACTTCAGAGCACGCCCGGCGAACAGTATGCCTACTCCGACCTGGGCGCGATCACTCTGACGCTCATCGTGGAGCAGGTGAGCGGAACGGAACTCGATGTGTTGCTCGAGAACAGAGTCTTCAGGCCCCTGGGCATGGACTGGACGCGGTACCGACCGCCACTGGAATGGCACGAGCGTACGGCTCCGACCGAATTCGACCCCTGGCGGGACGAAATCGTCCTGGGAGAAGTGCACGACGAAAACACCGTGCGGCTGGGAGGCGTATCGGGCCACGCCGGGCTGTTCAGCATCGCGCCCGACCTGGCGCGCTTTGCCACGTGGATTTTGGACGCGTACCATGGACGCCTCGCACCGGATGCGCCCCTGTACATCCCGCGAGGAATCGTAAGCGAGTTCACGAAACGCCAACCGGGTCCAGAAGGCTCGACTCGCGCGTTGGGTTGGGACACGCCGTCACCCGAGGGAAGCTCGGCCGGCACCATGATGTCACGCTCCAGTTTCGGACACACAGGCTTTACCGGAACCAGCATCTGGATCGACCCGGAAACCGAACTGTTCGTAATCCTGTTGACTAACAGAGTGCATCCGACCCGTGAGAACAACGCCATACGGCGATACAGAGGGATGGTCGCGGATTCGGCGGTGGTGGGTGTGAGGCGGTAGAGTTCAAAGGACAAGGTTCAAAGTTCAAAGTGCAAAGTTCAAAGCCCGTCCCTTGCCGTCTCTTACTCGTTGACAAGAGATAGCCTTCTCTCTATGCTTACGGACCGCTACGGAGGTGGTTGATGAGTACAGCACAGCGCCCTGAGGCCAGCGTAAACGTAGGCCTGACTGAGAAAGCGCAAGAGCAGGTACGGGGCTTCATCGAACAGGAAGACGTCTCGCCTGAGACCGCAGGACTGAGAGTGTCAGTCATGCCGGGGGGATGCTCCGGGTTCAAGTACGCGCTCAATATCGAGGAAAAGCCGCTCGATGACGATCTCATTGTGAAGCAGGGTGACCTGCGAATCTTTGTCGATGCGTTCAGCGCTCAGTACCTGAATGGCACCGAGATCGACTACGTCACTACCATGCAGGCTTCCGGATTCACGTTCAGCAACCCGAACTCGACCGGTGGATGCGGGTGCGGCGAGTCGTTTTCTGCCTGATAAGTAGTTGCTCTTCCCGTGGACAAGAACGGCCTGCGAAGATTCGCAGGCCCTTTTTGCATCTGCAACGTAGAGGTGAGTGATGAGCGGCATTGACCTGCTCGTGATGGCGGTCTATTTCGCCGCCGTCCTCGCGATCGGCGCCCACTTCACAAGACAGCAGCGCGATGCGGCGGACTACTTCCTGGGCAGGCACGCGATCCCCTGGTGGGCCGTCATGCTGTCGGTGGTGGCCACGGAGACCTCGGCACTAACCGTCATCTCGATCCCCGGCGTTGCCGCACGCGGAGATCTCACCTTCCTACAGCTCCCCCTCGGGTACCTGGTTGGTAGAATCGGCGTAGCCATATGGTTGCTTCCCGGTTACTTCCGTGGCGAACAGGAAACCGCGTACACGCGACTCGAGACCCGGTTCGGGAAGACCACGAGGAAGCTCGCGTCGGCCATCTTCATGTCGATTCGTGCACTGGGCGACAGCGTGCGCGTGTTCGCCACAGCCATTCCACTCCATATCGTGACCGGCCTATCGATCTTCTGGTGTGTCACGATCGTTGCGGCTGCAACGCTGGCCTACACGTGGGCAGGAGGCATCAAGGCGGTCATCTGGGTCGATGTGATGCAGATGGGCATCTATCTCGTCGCCGGTGTGGCAGCCATCCTGGTCGCCATAAATCTCGTCGATGATGCAGGTAGCATACTCAGTTCGGCGATGGAAGCAGGTAAGCTCAAGACAATCGATTGGGACTTCTCATTCTCGCGCACCTACACTTTCTTGGGCGGTATTGTGGGTGGCGGGATGCTCTCGGCCGCATCACACGGAACCGACCATCTGATGGTGCAGCGATTGTTGACGACCCGCTCGCTCAGCGACGCACGGCGCGCCTTGGTGGGATCCGGCATCCTGGTCATCGTGCAGTTCGCCATCTTCCTGATCGTGGGAACTTTGCTGTGGGCCGCGGGTGCAGACGATCCTTCATTGAGCGGGGACGAGTTGTTCCCGACATTCGTGGTCAACCAGCTGCCGGTGGGGTTGTCAGGCCTGGTCATCGCCGGGATCTTTGCTGCCGCCATGAGTACTCTGAGTTCATCGCTCAACTCACTCGCATCCGCTACGACGCACGACTTCTACGCCTCGATCACCCGCCGGAAAGATGCGCGTCACCTGCTGACCGTCGGACGTCTGGCGACCCTCGGATGGGCAGTCGTGCTCGCTGGCGGGGCGCTGGCTTTCCAGTCCGAAGACCAACCGGTGGTTGAGCTGGCGCTTTCCATAGCGTCGATCACATATGGTGGGCTGCTCGGAACGTATATACTTGGGGGTATCTCGCGGCGCGCGCGCCAGAGCGATGCGGTCGCCGCCATAGTGGTAGCCACGGTGTCGATGTTGGTGATTGTCCTCGGCAAGCCGGCACCGCTGGCGAGCCTGGCGTGGCCTTGGTACGTGCCGTTGGGCACGGCCATAGCGCTGGCCGTGGGCTTGACCCCAAGTTGGATACGATCACTGCGAGGTTCGGAATGAGCGTATTTGCAGGAATCGACGCCGGAGCGTCACACACCGAAGCGGCGGTGTCAGACGAGACGCTGCGGCCGGCTGCGCGGTGGCGTGGCCTCGGCGCGGCAATGCAGCCCGGTGGAGCCGCCCAGGCGTCTCGGGTCATTCTGGACGTGCTCTCAGCGGCGTTGGAGGCCTCTGGTCTAGGCTCCGACCTAGACGGCGTGGTGGTGGGCGCGACGGGCGCGGGTCAGAAGGAGGCACAAAGCGAGTTGGAGGGTGCCCTGCGGGCAAGCTTGGGAGACAAGACGGCAGTCAAGGTGACTACCGATGCCGAGATTGCGCTCAGGAGCGCCTTCGGCGACTGGCCGGGTGTGGTGGTGATGGCCGGTTCGGGATCGATCGCCTATGGCCGAGGGCCGGACGGCGAATCGTGGCGCTCAGGTGGGCTTGGTTGGCGATTCGGCGACGAGGGGAGCGGCTTCTGGCTGGGCTCGGAGGCCGTATCGGCCATCGGCCGGGCGGTAGACGGACGAGGCCCAGAGACCAAGCTCACGAGTCTGATCCAGGCCGAGGCCGGGACCGATTCAGTTGCCAGCACGATGCTGTGGGCGGAGCGGGCGGAACGCTCTCAGGTGGCTCGCCTGGCTCGAGCCGTGTGCACCGCCGCCAAGGCAGGTGACAGCGTCGCGTGTGAGCTCGTCGAGACAGCAGCGAACAACCTTGCGACTCACGTGGGTACCCTGGTTCGGAAATACCCGGGGGGGTCAGCGGTCAAACTCGCTGTGGGTGGCGGATTGCTCAGCGCCGACTCACCGGTCCGTCATACGCTCGAGTCGAAGATCCACGAGCAGTTGCCCGAAGTTGAGGTCCTGGACATTTCGATCGATCCGCCGGGAGGGGCCTTGGCGATGGCGCGCGGGCTGCACGGGGGCCTCAAGGAGTGATCACCACGTCGTAATGCGATGCGACGGCCGTCCCGTCGGGCAGGCGAGCCGGATGGAACGTGTACTGTGACATCTTCTCCATGAACTTCTTGCGGTAGCCGGAGTCACGTATCCGCGGGTCAACATCCACCTTGGTCACCTTGCCACGCTCATCAATCCAGAACCGGACCTGGAACTCCTGTCCCTTGACCGACTCGGGTGCATCGGGTGGCAGCAACATCTGCCTCGACTGCGGTCCGTAACCGGCGCCACCCTCCCCGCCCGTTCCGGGACCTTCCCCGCTCCCGGTTCCCGTCCCCTGGCCAGTACCGGTTCCTCCACCCGATCCAGTTCCCTTGCCGGGACCGCCACCGGTGCCCTCTCCGGCTCCAATCCTGGGGGCGACCACCACTGGCCCGGTAGGCTGGGCGATCTTTACCTTGGGCGCCTCTTTCTCGATTTCCTTGAGCTGCGGCTTGGGTATCGGCAGCTCGATTGTGCGCTCGTTGGTGGGAGCCTCCCGAGTCGGCGCGGCAGCCATAAAGAACGGTGGGATCTCGACGTAGCTCACTCGGGAGCCTCCGCCACCTCCACCACCGCCGGCCGGTCCGGGGCCACCTCCCGGGAAAAACAGCTCGTTGCCCACCCTGCCGCCGAAAACGATCACCAGGACCAGTGCGCCATGCACTGCAACGGACGTCGCCGTCCCCCCGAAAAACGGTCTGTCTGATCGGGGCATTTTCAGGTTGGGTGGCGCAGGTGGCCGTCGCATCTATCTCTATTATACACCAAACGGGCGCGAGAGCCCCTCAGTTTCGGCCCCCACGCCCGTCCGTTTGCTGTTCGGACAGCGAGCTAGTTGTCTGCCGCCTCTTCCGCTTCCTTCGGCGTTAGCCCGATGACCTGGACGCCCGCCCCTCGGGCAATGTCCATGACCTCCACAATTTCCTGATATTTACGATTTCGAGCCGGCTTGAGAAACATCAGCTTTGCCGGCCGGTTGTCGTAGATCGAATGGAGCTGAGCATCGAGGCCTGCTCTAGATACGGGCTCGTTATTGATGACGAACGAGCCGTCGGCCCTCATCTCCAGCACGATCTGATCGTTCTCACCCGCGTCCTCCTGCTGCTCCCTAGTCTCGACCGGAGGAACCTGGGTGTCCATCGCTTTCCTCTGGAGGGGCACCTGCATCATGAAGATGATGAGCAGGACCAGAAGAATGTCGATCATCGGAACGACATTGGGCTCGTTTAGTGGCCCGCCGCCGCTGTCACCGACTTGCATTCCCATGGTTTACCCTTCCCCTCTTGCCCGACGCGCCTGACCCGGCATGACGCGACGTTCTTCTGATATGGTGGCGAGCACGCGCACGCCGGCCGATCGCGCGATCTCGACTGCGTCCTGAATCACACCGTAATCAAGATCGTTGTGGGCCCGAAGGTACAAGATCTTGTCTTTGGTGCGTGCGTCGTATACGGCCCGAAGGTACTGTTCCAACAGACCGTCCTGGTTGCACGCGGCGTCACCTGGGCGACAGACCCGGCGAATCTCACCGGTACCGCCATCGAGGAAGAAAGCCCCCCTCATGTCGATACCGAGCACCACGTCACCGTCCTCTTCGGGCCGATTCTCGATTTCTTTGGCATAAGGCATGGTCGCCTGCATACCACTCGAGATGATCGGCGTCACGATCATGAAGATGATCAACAACACCAACATGATGTCGATCATCGGCACGACGTTGGGCTCGTTCTTGACAGCGGTTTTAACGTCTACATCCATGAGACCAGCTCTCCTTTGTCGACTGGTCCGCGACCGTTAGCTCTGCGGCTCGGTGGCAGCGGCCTGTTGAGCCTTGAACTCCTTCGTGAAGATCGACCGGCCGAACTCGCTGCCGACGCTCTTGATCAAGTAGTCAATCAGCTCTTTCGAGGTATAGATCATCTCCACGCTTATGTTCTCGATCCGCGTCGTGAAGTAGTTGAACAACCACACCGCGGGAATCGCAACACCGAGGCCGAACGCCGTCGTGATCAGGGCCTCGGCGATACCGGCTGAAATCGCGGCCAGACCACCACTACCGGTGAGGGCCATGCCGGTGAACGAGTTGACCACGCCCATCGTGGTTCCCAACAGACCCACGAACGGGGCCGTAGCACCAACCGTAGCCAGAACGCCCATTCCTCGCTTCAGCTCGGAAATGAGAATCAGGCTCTGCCGCTCTACTGCACGCTCGGCGGAGTTGATGTCTGCGCTGGTGATGGTCGCACGGTCACGCAGGAGAGGCTTCACCTCTGCCAAGGCCTGACCGAGTACGCGAGCCACGTGTGAGATCCTCTCTTTTTCGGCTAGCTCGATTGCCGCATCCAGTTCCTCTTCCTGGAGGAAGCGGGCGAACTCCGGAGCAAACCGGCGGGTTGCCTTACGGCTGCGACGGAACCGCCACCACTTGGCCGCTCCGACTCCCAGCGAGTATACCGACATGCCGATCAACAGAATGATGATGAACCGAGCGAACGTACCGGCGTCGTTCCATAGTTGAAGTAGGGATACTTCCATTGCCTAACAGGCCTCCATCATGGGTTTGTCGAGATCGAGTACCCACCCAATCTCAAATTGTGGGCTCAGTGCCTAACCACCTATCAGCGTGAAATGGATCGGTAGCTGGATCAGTACCCGCACGGGTTGACCTCTAACCCGGCCCGGCCGAAACAGACTTCTCCGCAGCAACTGCTTGGCCGAGTTCTCAAACGCCCGGTTAGTAGAGCTGACCACCACCATCGATCCTGCTTCAATCCGACCCGTCGTGTCGACCACGCCTTGCAACACCACACTGCCTTCGACACCCGCCTGCTGCATCATGCGCGGGTACTCCAACGGTGGGCTCGATATTCGCTCGGGTGGTTCGTCAACGACGGCCTCGGTAAACACTTGGGCCAGGTCGATGGGTCCTTCCTCGACCCCTTCGAAGATTCCCTCTTCGACTCCGACACCGCTAAAGTCGCGCGGGTCGAACTCCTGGGTCAGATCGATCGGCGGGATTCCCGTCGGGATGTTGATGGGGGCCGCCAGGGTCCTAAACCCCTTCGGGGGTGGCAGGTCGAGTACCTCGGGTGGAGGTGGCTCGTCCTCTTCGGGTTGCTCCTGAATGAAGACCATCGATGTGTCGGCTATTACTTCCTCCATATCTTCCGGTCCGCCCATGGTCATCACCACGGCGAAATAGATGACTCCGGTGTGGAGAATAGTGGAAACCGCCGATCCCGAGATCCTCTGAGTCAGGCGTCCCTGCTTACTGGGATTGGACTCCATGAGGTTGTCAAACACGACTCGCCTCCGAACAGTAGTCGGATTAATACTACCCCGCGGTACCAGCGCTTGACTGGCAGGAGCGTGGTGGAACCATTACAAAACGATGACAAAGATGTGACGCACGTCACATGAAATCTGGCGCCACGAGGCCGATAACCTACACGCGATTGAGATGGGCGCAAGACTGCCCGGACTAGGCACTATCGATCGGTAGCACCACAGTTATGGTCGTGCCGCGACCAGGTTTGCTCTGTAAGTGTATAGATCCACCATGCGCTTCGGCGATCCACTTGCAGATGGCCAGGCCGAGCCCCGATCCTGATCGCTGACCACTGCGGCTTCGGGCCGGATCGGCACGCCAGAACCTGTCGAACACGTGGGGCAATTCTCCCGGTGCAATCCCAATCCCGGTATCGCGAACCCGTATCACCACTTCTCCACCCTCTCGTTTCGCGTCAATCGACACCTCCCCACCAGCCGCCGTGTACTTGGTGGCATTGGTCAACAGGTTCATGAGGAGCTGGCGGACCCGGTTTCGGTCGATCGACAGCGTCACCGGTCTGTCCGGAGCCTGAACCGATATTGATACCGACGACTGCTCGCTCAGAATGTTTGCAGTCTCGGCGACTTCACCGAGGATATCACGTAGATCGATGCGTTCGACGTGAAGTGGAGCCCTGCCCTCGTCGGCTCGAGCAAGCGTCAAGAGCGAGTCCACCAACTCAGTCATGCGCTTCACTTCGAGCAGGGTCTCCTCCAATACCTCCATCACTTCGGGACTCACCTTGGGGTGGGTAATCGCACGCTCGATTCCAGACCGCAACACCGTTAGAGGTGTCTTTAGCTCATGGCTGGCGTCGGCTGTGAAACGACGCAGGGCCAGGAAGCTCGTCTCCAACCGGTTGAACATGGCGTTGAGCGTACTGGTCAGCCTGGACAACTCATCTTCGGAGGTTGGTGTGGCCAGTCGCTTGTGCAGGCTACGGCCGTCGGTAATCGCCTCGACCTCGTCGACTATGTTATCCACCGGCTC
>JBDGZZ010000018.1:0-36143 GCA_039588335.1 Gemmatimonadota bacterium
GCACCAACAAGCGAGACGCATGACCGTACATCGTCTGATACTCGTCCGGATGTTCCAGCTTAATAAACAGCCCGTACTCCGTATCTCTTCCGGCATCGCTAACGGTGCCACCACCAGCTGCTCGGACAGGCGAACCTCGAGCGACGGCGATATCAAGACCCTGGTGAACTTCTGCGGAGCTGCCGGTTCCAACCGGGCCCCTGGTCACCACACCCAACTGGTCTAGAGGCCAGTGTCTGGGAATCGACGGGCCATCTTCGTAACAAGGGCCCGAGTCTGGAGCCCGTGCCATTAGGGCGGGTGCGCTAGGAATTGCGGACTCGGGACGTTGCAGTTCCGGAACCAGATCACCGCCCAGCATCGCCCTGACCTGCTCGTACATCGCCTCGGCGGATTCGAGTCTTGCAGCAAGCTGCTGGACTTGTCGATTCTCAGCTGAGAGCTGGTCTATCTGTCTCCTGAGTCCCGGCACTTGTGCTGCGGTGCGGGCGATGGGCGTGTAGAGTATGCCTGCAAGTACTATTAGAATGGCGAGGACTGTCCCGACGACTCCTCCGGTTCGCAGCAGCCAAAGCGGCACGCGCCATGAGCGCGAATTGAGATCACCCTCTTTGTGGATGATTATCGTCGCGGTTCTTCTGTGGGAACTCATCCGTCGAACGAGTGCCCGAGAAGCAGTTCGAGTAGACGAGCGAGATCGTCGTTCGAGTAATAATTGATTGAGACTCGCCCGCTGCCACCACCTCGCTCGGTAATGAAGACGTCTGTCTGGAGGTGGCGTCTAAGGGCGTCCTCTATTCGACGGGCTTCAGCCGACGCTTTCTTGTCCTTGGCGACTCGCGGCCTCCGTTGCGGGGTTCGTGTCCCGCGTGCCCGAGCCTCTGTCTGCCTCACGGACAGACCATCCTTTACAACGACTCTAGCCAGGCGTTCGATTTCACCGCCGTCTGAGAGCTGAAGAAGTGCGCGAGCGTGCCCCATGTCGAGAGCACCAGCATGCAATAGTTGTTGAACGGCCAGAGGCAACTTGAGCAGGCGCAGTGCATTCGCGATTGTAGACCGATCACGGCCAACTAGATCTGCGACTTCGTGATGCGATGCATCGAAGTCTTCGACGAGCCGTCGGTATCCGTTCGCTTCGTCGATCGGTGAGAGAGCGTCGCGCTGGAGGTTCTCGACTAGTGCGAGCGACAGAAGAGTGCGGTCATCCACATCGCGCACAACCGCCCCAATTTCACCCCAATCCAATTTCTGTGCGGCTCTCCAGCGACGTTCGCCAGCAATCAACTCGAAAGTACCATCGTCTGCCGGCCGCAGCACCACTGGTTGGAGCAGTCCCGATGTACGCAGCGAGTTGGCTAACTCGGTGATTGCCTCTTCGTCAAAGGCATGGCGCGGCTGGAATGGATTCGGACGGATGGCGTTCAGCGGTACCTGCCTGAGGTCGCCGGACTCTTGGGCCTCGACCGTTGTCGTTGGCCCGAGAAGGGCCTCCAGACCGCGGCCGAGGCGCCGCCGGTTGGCGGCGGTCACGCAGGCACCTGCCTAATTGGCCCCACGCGCCTAGGCGTCACGCCCTCAATCTCGGCTTGGGCAATCACTTCCTGGGCTAGTGCCAGGTAGCTTTTTGCCCCTATAGAACGGACGTCGTAGAGGATGATCGGTTTCCCGAAGCTGGGAGCCTCAGCAAGACGAACATTTCGTGGTATCGCTGTTCTATACACACTGGATCCGAAATACTCTCGGGCCTCTACGCCAACCTGCTTCGACAGGTTGAGACGCGCGTCATACATTGTCAGCAATACCCCTTCGATGGCAAGATCCGGATTGAAGTTGCGCTGCACCAGGTTAACGGTATTGAGAAGTTGGGAAAGTCCTTCGAGCGCGTAATACTCACATTGGATTGGAATTAGAACGGAATCCGCGGCCGTCAGCATGTTGAGAGTCAAGAGACCAAGCGACGGAGGGCAATCGATCAGAACGAACTTGTATTTATCGCGGACCGACTCTAGAGCGCGCCGCATAATCGATTCCCGGCGGGCGCGATTCACCAGCTCTATCTCCGCACCGACCAAATCCTGGGACGCGGGGGCGATGTCGAGCATCGGTAGTTCGGCCGACTTGCCAATGATCTCCGAGAGAGGCTCGTCGCTCATGACGACGTCGTAGAGCGATGTCTCGACGTCATCCTTGTCCAAGCCCATGCCGCTTGTAGCATTCGCTTGGGGATCGGCGTCAATAAGCAGAGTATGCTGCTCAGCCGTTGCGAGGGAGGCAGCAAGGTTGACCGCTGTAGTGGTCTTTCCGACACCACCCTTCTGGTTGGCTATTGCAACCACTCTACTCATTAACGTAAGTCCTTGTAAAACATAGCGTTATGTGCCATTCGACGCGGCGAAGCCACCTTGGTATCCTAGAGCAAAAATATACTGAAACAGCGCTCAGGCCACTTGCCGTCGTCGCTTGATGACTTCGAGCACTAGGTTCTGCAAATCGGAAGGTGATACACCAGGGATCCGTCCAGCTCGGGCCAATGAATCGGGCCGGATGCGGTCTAGCTTCTGTCGAGCCTCAGTACAGAGGCTCGACATCTCTAGGTAAGGAAGTTCTCGCGGGAGGCAGAAGTCTGCCAACTCCTGCAGTCTACGGATGGCCTGCCGCTCACGCTCCAAGTAACCCGCGTACTTCAACTCTATCTCAACAGAAGTCCAGACATCATCAGTCACGTCCAGATGGACTTGCCCGGCCTCGACCAGAGCTTTCAGCGACACCCTCGGTCGCCTCGTGAGTTCAGCGATAGACTTAGGTACATCCACATTCGATTCACCGACTTTGCCCAGCACCTCATTTCCTACGTCCGCCGACACTTTGGTGCTGTTCGCCAGGCCAATAAGTTCGTCTTCAGCAACCAGCCTACCTTCCAGAATGTCTCGTTCATGGTTGCTCAGCATTCCCAATGCACTTGCCAGCTGCCCCAGCCTCTTGAGTGCATTGTCCTGGCGTAGCAGCAACCTGAATTCAGCCCTTGAGGTAAAAAGCCGGTAGGGTTCGTCAACTCCTCGGGTCACCAGGTCGTCGACCAGCACCCCGATATACCCGTCCTCTCGCCCCAACACCACCGGTTCCAATCCCCTCACCCTGCGACCGGCGTTGATGCCCGCAACCGCACCTTGCCCCGCGGCCTCTTCATAGCCTGTTGTACCGTTGACCTGCCCTGCAAAGAAGAGCCCCTCGATTGCCTTTACCTCCAGCCACGGCGTCAGCTGTTCCGGCGGGTAATAGTCATACTCAATCGCATACCCGGCCCGCGTCATTCGTGCTCGCTCCAAGCCAGGAACGGCGTGCAGGAACTTCAACTGCACATCTGCCGGCAAAGACGTCGAGAGCCCATTCACGTACAGCTCTGAAGTGTCGAGCCCTTCGGGTTCCAAAAAGATCTGGTGCCTCTCCGCGTCCGGGAATTTCACGATCTTGTCCTCGATCGAAGGGCAATATCTCGGCCCACGGCCCGCAATCGCTCCTCCATACAGAGCCGATTCGTGAATGTGACTCTGGATAACATCCCGGACTCCGGCTCCCGCCCACGTGATCCAGCAAGCCCTTTGATCGGGCCTTTTCTCAATCCTGTACTGCCCGAACCTATAGGGCTCACAGTCCCCTTCCTGTCGCTGGAGTCTCTCGTACTCAACCGACCTTCCGTCAACCCGAGGAGGCGTGCCCGTCTTGAAGCGCTCCACGCTCAATCCAATCGCTTCCAGTTGTTCTGCTATCTCGACAGCCGCTGGATCGCCGGCCCGCCCGGCAGGTACGCGAGTTCCGGTACCGATATGAATGCTGCCTCTTAGGAAGGTGCCGGCGGTCAAAACCACCACCCCCGACCGGTACATCCTCCCATCGGACGTCTTGACTCCGGCTACCTGCTCTCCATCTAACAGCAGTGTCGTGACAGTGCCCTGACAAATCGTCAGGTTTTCGTGTTCCTCCAACAAAGAGCGAACTGCCCGTCTATACAATCCGCGATCACACTGTGCTCGGGGGGCCCAAACCGCCGGTCCCTTCGACCGGTTTAGCATGCGGAACTGAATGGTCGCTCTATCCGCAGCCCGACCCATAACCCCACCTAACGCATCAACTTCCCGTACAACAGTTCCCTTGGCGATGCCTCCAACTGCTGGGTTGCAGGACATCTGCCCTATGGTCTCCAGATTGGACGTCACCAAAAGCACTCGCACCCCGAAACGGGCAGCCGCCACCGCGGCCTCCGCTCCTGCGTGTCCGGCGCCAATTACCAAAACATCGTATGAGATAGACATGAGTTGGATAAGATAGATGCGCATGTACGTTGACGCATAGACGCCAAGTCAGCTGTTCACCCGGCGAACCACAAAGGTGTTTATAAGTCCGTGTATCTACGCTTCAAGCTTCTACTCCAGATCAGGTCACCCCGCCCTAACCCACCGCCAGATTTCTTTCGCACTGGGACGTTTGCCATGCATTAGAATCCCGGTTCGGTAGATTCGTCCTGCAACCCATGTAACAAGTGCCAACGCGGCTACTAGCAGAAAAACCGAAGCAACGAGTTCGCCCATCGATACATCCGACACTACCCAACGACCCGGCATCGCGATGGGCGAACTGAGGGGAATCAGTGTCAGGGTTACGAAGAGTCCACCGTCCGGTTCTACCATCATGGCCATTAGAGAGACCACTGCCGGGATCACTAGCAGCATCGTAACCGGCGTTTGTGCCTGTCTCGCTTCCGCCTCAGTACTCGACGTCGCGGCAACGGCCGCGAACATTGCTGCGTACAAGAAGTAACCAAGAACGAAATAGACCAATAGCACGACAATTGTGGCGACCGGCACTTCTGGAAGGGTGAAACCCTGCGCCGACCCCTCCAGTCTGGCCATTCTCGCCAGCAACTCCCTCTGAGTAAACAACAAGCGCGCAGTGACAGCCCACACCGACAGTTGAAACAACCCGACTGCACCCACTCCCAACACTTTGCCTGCCAACAGTTGGAACGGCTTGAGACTTGAAACTAGAACCTCCACGATTCGCGTCGTCTTCTCCTCAACAACCGCCCCAAGCACTTGCACACCGTAGAGCAGGATCGCCACGTATAGAAGGAACCACATAAAGTACGCCAGCAAGAAAGTCGTTTCCCCAGTCTGTTCGGTGGCTTCTCCTCCACGAACCGTAACGGTCCTCATGTTGAGCTGAACCGTGGCCTCCGCTACCAACTGAGGATCGACACCTCTCTGATGCAGTCGCTCCATGAGCACTGCCCTCTCGACAACGCGCCGCAGCACTTCCATGTCCATTTGAGCGGATGCGTTGGACCCTCTGTACTCTGTTCGGCCATCCTGAACCGTTTCATCAGAAACCAGCAGGAAGCCATCCAATACTTTCAGTCCCACCATCCGAGCCAGAGAATCAGCGACGGTCTCCAACTCAGCGACTTCTGTCTCGAGCAGCACGGCACTCACTGGCACCGGTCCGTTCAGCAACTCAGTGATCGTTTCGCCAAACCGCCTCTCGCTCATGTCCACAACCACGATGGACCTCTCTCGCCCGCCCGTCGTCGCCATGACCATCGGCAGCAATACAATCACCAGCATGAATACTGGGCCAAGCACAGTCGACACCACAAACCACTTCGTCTTTACCCGTGCAAGAAATTCCCTGCGCAACACCACCCAGATCTTATTCATCTCCCAACGCCTCCTGAGCCGGTGCCGAGGCAGCCTCCGGTCCCACCAGATCGATGAAGATCTTATTCAAGGTCGGCTCAGCGATTTCGAAGCGTGTCAGCGACGCTCCGGCATCGATCAAGCCCTTTAACAGTCGCTGAGGATCCGCTCCCTCAACCAACTCCAACTCCGCGTAGTTGCCGTAACTGTCGGCCTTCGAGACCAAAGTACGGTCTGCGAACAGGCGGTTGGCGCTCTCACTACCACGTTCCACGCTGACGATAACATGGTTGCCCGCATGCTCTCGCTTGACCTCGCTGAGACGTCCATCCACGACCTTCTCACCGCGTGCGATAATACAGATGGAATCACATAACTTCTCAGCCTGCTCCATGATATGCGTTGAGAAGAGCGTAGTCGTCCCGACTCGCGACAACTCCACGACAACGTCCTTCATCACTTGTGAGTTGACCGGATCAAGACCTGCAAATGGTTCGTCGAGAATCACCAGTTCAGGGTTGTGTTGCAGAGTCGATATGAACTGCACCTTCTGCTGCATTCCTTTGGACAGATCGTCGACCTTCTTGTCCACCCAGTCGCCGAGTCCCAGCCGCCCCAGCCAGTCGTCGGCTGTCTTCTTTGCCTGCGATCCAGCGACGCCTTTTATCTGTGCGAGGAAGACCAACAGATCCAGGACCTTCATCTTGCGGTAGAGCCCGCGCTCCTCAGGCAAATAACCGATGCGGTGACTCAGTTCCCTCCCGCGCTTGTGTTCCCCGAGCAATCGGATATCACCTCTATCGGGGACGATGATGTCCATGATCATCCTGATCGTGGTGGTTTTCCCAGCTCCATTGGGGCCCAAGAGCCCGTAGACCGAACCCTTAGGCACAACCAAATCGAGGTTGTGCACCGCAGTGTGGCCGGCATAGCTCTTCGTGACGTTGGCCAGTTCAACGACTAATTGATCTCTCATGACCTCGTCCTGAGATGGTGGGCCAAGAATCGTGGTCGATCCCGCACCAGGTCAAGGGAAAGGACCTTTGTCTTTCGTTCAGGAACCCCACAACAGGTGAGGCCGTTAAGTATAGCGAGTCACACTTACCGGAATTCATTGCAGCAGCCAGAAGATTGACAGTGAGAGTATCAGAACGCCTTCATGATTTGAAGCAATGGACGGCCCCGCCCCTGCTGAGGCGTCGCATAATAGCCGCGCTCGACGCTGAGGACCGGGCCCGAATCCCGACACCCAGGCAGCCACGGCGGGTATGGCCGTTGTTCGGGTGGGGAGCTCTGGCCGCGGCGGCTACCGCCGCGATCCTAGTAGTGGCTACTCCGGGTCATTCGCCCGAACTCGCCCGTCCACTGGTCGAGCAAGCCATCGTAGGGCTAGCTACTGACCAGGCCATGGTGAACTCCAACCCGGCGCGCTTGGGTGATTGGCTGCAGCTGCAGGTCGGGTACGATTTCGAAATCCCGACAATCTCAGATGCTTCGTTGATCGGTGGAAGTGTAGCCAACCTGAACGGCGTTCGGACTGCCGCCGTCAGGTATGAGCTGAACGGGGAGCAGCTAACCTATTTTGCCATGCCCACTGCCGAGGTGCTCGGCAGCGCCCTGACTAACGAGGATGTCAGCACTGTCTCGTCAGATGGCTATCACATCGCGACTTGGGTCGAGTCGGGTAACGCCCGAGCCCTGGTCTCGGCCCTCGATGAAAAGCAGGTAACTGCTGTGGCTGAGGAGTGCAGGAAAAAGGCCATCGCCTCTTCCCTATAGTACACCTAGGACGCTCAGAAACGGTTGGGCCGGACCCAGACACCGCCCTCTTCCAACTTGACTTCGTAGCAAGTGATCGGTTCGGTCGCGGGCAATTCGATCACGCTTCCGTCTCGGACATCAAACTGGGCTCCATGCAGACCACATTCAATGATGTAGTCATCCACCAACTCTCCATCCGACATGGGGAAGTCCGCGTGCGGGCAGCTGTTAGAGATGGCATATACATCAGCGCCGATCTTCACGACACACACTTGCTCATCATTCCCGAGCTCTACGTTCATCGGTGTGCCCTCGGCCAGGTCGCCGACCGACGCAACACGCTCAAAATCGCCGTCACTCATTCCGCCCTCTTCTGTGGTGAGCTTTCAAACTGCTGCGCCCGTTTTGGTCACTCAGTCGACACAGACTCCATCTGCTGCTTGAGTGCTGCATGCAGGGTGTGCCAGGCGAGGTTGGCGCACTTCACGCGAGCAGGAAACTCGCGTACTCCCGAAAAAGCCGCAAGCTTGCCCAGTTCCTTCCGGTCCGGCTGTCCCTGCGCAGCACCGGTGACCATCGCGTGGAACTTGCGGAAAAGCTCATCAGCATCGGCGCTCGATTTGCCGCGCACGGAAGTAGTCATCAACGACGCCGACGCCTGCGAGATAGCGCAACCCGAGCCGTGGAAGCTCACGTCCTCGATAACATCCCCAGTGAGCTTCAGATAGACCTTGATCTTGTCGCCGCAGAGCGGGTTGTCTCCATCCGCCACCCTGTCGGCATCCTCCATGACACGGAAGTTTCGTGGACTACGATTGTGATCGAGAATGACCTGCTGGTACAAGTCCCCAAGATCCACCATCAGCCGAATACCTCCCTCGCTTCCCTCAACGCCAGTACCAACGCATCGACTTCGTCAAGCGTATTGTAGAATGCAAATGATGCACGAGCCGTAGCGGGCACTCCGAAGAAATCCATCACTGGCTGCGTGCAGTGATGCCCCGTCCGGATCGCAACACCCTCCTGGTCTACTATCGTCCCGATGTCGTGGGCGTGTATGCCATCCATGGTAAAGGATACTACTGCTGCCCTTACGTCAGCCGTACCCACCATTCTCAGCCCGGGCACAGTCTGAAGCTGTCCCAAGGCATACTCCAACAGGGCTGACTCGTGGTCGTGAATCAGATCCCACCCCACCGCCTGTACGTAATCGATAGCTGCACCCAATCCGATCGCACCCGCAATATGAGGCGTACCAGCCTCAAACCTGCTCGGTGGTGGTGCATAAGTGGTTCGCTCAAAGGTGACCGACCGAATCATTTCACCGCCACCCTGATACGGGGGCATGCCTTCGAGCAATTCGCCACGACCGTATAAGACGCCGATTCCCGTCGGCCCATACATCTTGTGCCCTGAGATCGTGTAGAAATCGCAACCTATCTCCTGAACATCGACCGGCATGTGGGGCGCAGCCTGTGCACCATCCAAAAGGACCGGAATGCTACGTTCCTTCGCTCTCGCAACCAAGTCTTTGACAGGATTGATCGTGCCCAATGAGTTCGATACATGCACGACTGCCACAAGTTTGGTGCGGGGCCCAAGACACTGCTCAAACTCCTCGACCAGAAGAGTACCTGACGCATTGATTGGCGCCACACGTAGGGTTGCTCCAACGGAATCACAAAGAAGTTGCCAAGGCACGATATTCGAATGGTGTTCCATTGCCGAGATCACGACCTCGTCGCCCACCCCCAGCACTGACCTACCATAGCTACTGGCAACTAGGTTGATGGCCTCTGTAGTGCCTCGGACAAAGACAATCTCTGAGCTCTTCGCGGCGCCCAAGAACCTCTGGGCTTTTGTCCTAGCAGCTTCATAAGCTGCCGTAGCCTGTTCGCTGAGCTGATACACTCCCCTGTGGATATTGGCGTTTTCGAAGGAGTAGAACCGAGTCAGCGTGTCGATTACCTGATGAGGCTTCTGACTCGTGGCAGCGTTATCGAGGTAGACGAGAGGCTTACCGCGCACCGTCCCATCCAGCACAGGGAAGTCTCTGCGGAGCCGCCTCACATCCAGCGTCCTGTCCACGCACTCACTCCGGACGACGCTTGGCACCGGCGTCAACCGCCGGCGCGCCTTCTCTCGGCCCCCTCGTCCAGCCGCCTGTGGACCAGGTCGTCGAGACGGTCACGCAACTCGGGGATTTCGATCTTGTTCAAGATCTCCACCCCGAAACCGTAGGTTAAGAGATTGCGAGCCAGCTCAGCTTCGATTCCACGACTCTGAAGGTAGAACAAAGCCCGTTCGTCGATGGGGCCTAGTGTAGCTCCATGCGTGCATTTCACGTCATCGGCGTAGATCTCCAGCTGGGGCTGGCTGTCTGCACGCGCGTTCTCTGACAGGAGAAGGCTATTGTTAGTCTGCTTGGAATCGGTCTGCTGCGCACCTTGACGAACCACGATCCTGCCGTTGAAAACGCCACGCGACCGGTCGCCGTAGATCCCGTTGAAGTACTCCCAGCTGCTGCAATGTGGCTGGGCGTGTTCGATCGTCGTGTGGTGATCTACGTGCTGGCGACCTCCAAGCTGGGTCAGACCGTAGAGACTGCATTCCGCTCCTGGGCCGTCCAAAACCGCGTTTATGTCGTGTCGACACAGGGTGCCACCAAGCTCTATGGTGGTCATTGAATACGAGCTGTCCCGGCCCTGGTACGACTGAGTCGTGGCTGTGTGGCTCGCCTGTCCACCTTCTCTCTGGACACGGTACATGTGAAGCCGGGCATTGTCCGCCACGACTGCCTCCGTCACCACATTCGTCCAATAGCTGTCGTCGGTCATGCCAACGTGGTTCTCAATCAACGAGACTGCGGCACCGCTTTCCACCACAAACAAGTTGCGCGGATGCGTGACGAGCGGTCTGGCAGAACCTGCTGTTAAAAAGAGAAGCTGGATCGGCTCACTCAGAACCACATTTCGAGATACCTGTATGAAGGCCCCGTCGAACATGAAGGCCGTACTGAGGGCGGCAAACGGACTGTGTTCCGGCTTGGCATAATGCGCGAGGTGTGCCTCGAGAGAGCCCAGGCCATCTCTGGTGGCCACTTGCAAGCTCGTGGCCACCACTCCGTCCGGAATCTCAGCGGTCGACGACAGTTCCTCAGAATACCTACCGTTCACAAAGACGAGGCACTGGTTTGATCCTGCTTTGAGCACGTGCTTCCGCATCTCATCCACTGCAACCTGCGGCCGCTCTCCGTTGGCCACGCGGAACTCGGTTTCGGCGAGTCTCGTGAAGTTGGTGAAACGCCACCGTTCCTCACGCGTGCTCGGGAAGCCCACCGCGCTGAAGTGCTCGATTGCCCGATTCCGGAGTTCACGTATCCACGGTGGAACGTCAGAACCACCGTTTCCCGAGAACGCCTCAAAGTCGGCTACGTACTTTTTCTTTACATCCAGGACTTTGGTCATCTCTCCATACCTCAGCCTACCTGAGCCGGCTCTCTGACCCAGTCGTAGCCTTTCGACTCGAGCTCCAAGGCTAGCTCCTTGCCACCGGACTTGACGATCTTGCCGCGCACCAATACGTGCACGTAATCGGGCACGATGTAGTTCAAGAGTCTCTGGTAATGGGTTACCACCAGAGACGCGTTGTCCGGACGGCGTAACTTGTTGACCGCTTCAGCCACCGCTTGTAGAGCATCGATATCCAGGCCAGAATCGGTCTCGTCAAGTACGGCGAGTTTTGGTTTGAGAACTGCCATCTGCAGTATCTCGTTCCGCTTCTTCTCCCCTCCCGAGAACCCCTGGTTGACAGGGCGCTCCATCAGGCTGTCGGTCCAGCCGATCACTTCCAGTTTCTCTTCTAGAAGATCCATGAAGTCAATTGGATCCAGTTCCTCCAGGCCTTGGCACTTTCGCTTGGAGTTCATGGCTGCACGCAGGAAGTACGCGTTCGTGATGCCGTGGATTTCGACCGGATACTGAAACGCCATGAAGACGCCGGCACACGCCCGCTCCTCCGGCTCCAGTTCCAGCAGGTCTCGGCCCTCGTACCTGACGCTGCCTTCGGTTACCTCATACGCCGGATGGCCGGCAAGTACCAGAGCTAGGGTGCTCTTGCCAGATCCGTTGGGTCCCATTACCGCATGCACCTCGCCGGCGTTTATCGTCAGGTCGATACCCTTGAGGATCTCCGCTCCATCGACGCCTGCGTGCAGGTTCTTTATCTCGAGCATTCTTCGTTTTCTCTCCAATGAACCGTTTACTCGCTATCCAACACTTCCCTCCAGACTTATGCCCAGTAGGTTCTGGGCTTCCACGGCAAACTCCATGGGCAACTCTCGGAACACTTCTTTGCAGAAGCCATTCACTATCATGGACACAGCGTCTTCGGCAGAGATGCCGCGCTGCTGACAGTAGAAGACCTGGTCCTCACCGATCTTGGATGTCGTCGCCTCATGCTCCATGATCGCCGAACTATTACGCACGTCGATGTACGGAAACGTGTGGGCGCCACACTGGTCTCCAATCAGCATTGAATCGCATTGCGAGAAGTTCCGTGCACCGTCGGCATTCTTCATGATCTTCACCGCACCGCGGTAGGTATTTTGGCTCTTGCCGGCAGAGATCCCCTTCGACACGATCGTACTCTTGGTGTTCTTACCTATGTGAATCATCTTGGTGCCCGTGTCGGCCTGCTGGCGATTGTTGGTCACGGCCACCGAGTAAAACTCACCGATGCTGTTGTTACCGCTGAGTAGGCAACTGGGATACTTCCATGTGATCGCTGAGCCGGTCTCCACCTGGGTCCACGATATCTTCGAATTGTCGCCCCTACAGTCGCCGCGCTTGGTGACGAAATTGTAGATGCCCCCCTTACCGTTTTCATCACCGGGGTACCAGTTCTGTACGGTCGAGTACTTTATTTCTCCGTCCTTTCTTGCCACCAGTTCGACCACTGCCGCATGCAGCTGGTGCTCATCACGCATCGGAGCCGAGCAACCCTCGAGATAACTGACGTAGGCTTCCTCATCGGCGATGATCAGCGTGCGTTCGAACTGGCCTGTGGAGGCAGCGTTGATCCGAAAGTAGGTCGACAACTCCATCGGACAGCGGACACCCTTCGGCACGTATACAAAAGAGCCGTCGGTAAACACCGCCGAGTTGAGCGCTGCGAAGAAATTGTCGGTCGGCGGCACTACGGACCCCAGATACTTCCTAACCAAGTCGGGGTGTTCTCGCACGGCCTCGGAGAACGGCAGGAAGATGACTCCATGCGCAGCAAGCTTTTCCTTGAACGTGGTCGCCACCGACACGCTGTCGAAGACGGCATCCACTGCGACTCCGGTGAAGCGCTTCTGTTCGTCGAGTGGAATCCCGAGTTTGGCGAAGGTCTCCAGCACCTTCGGATCGACCTCATCGAGGCTCTCGAGCTTCTCTTGCTTCTTCGGCGCCGCGAAGTAGTGGATGGCCTGGTAATCGACCGGATCGTATTCGACGTTGGCCCATGTGGGCTCGCTCATCTTCAGCCAATTCCGGTATGCCTTCAGCCGCCAATCCAGCAGCCATTCGGGCTCTTCTTTCTTCTCCGAGATGAGCCTGATTATGTCCTCGTTGAGTCCAACTGGGACTACGTCAGACTCGACATCGGTCGTCCAACCGTACTTGTATGGCTGACTTACATGTTGCTCTACGCTACTCGACATTATCTCTCCTGCGGCAGTTCATCTGCCGCATTCTCAAGCCCCGCTGAGTCCGCAGCCCCGAGGCCGATGGAGTACTCACACGCGTTGCACCCCTCAGGGATGTAGGAATCGCGCTGGATCTCGCTCTGTAGCACCTCGCGGAGGAAGTCCGCCTCTGCGGCGCATATCTCCGGAAATCGCTCTGCTGCTGTTCGAACCGCACAGTTGTGCTGAGCCAGTTTCAATTCACCCGACTCGGTCGACCAGGCTGCCATGAAACCCTGTTGGGAAAGCAGCTCCACCAGTGCTGCAAGTTTCTCCTCAAGAGTCGCATCGGCAAGGTCCGTTCTGATCTTCTCGGCCTGACCACGAAACCGCTCGGCAAACATCTCTCGAACCGCATCACGACCGTTGCTCTGGGCGACGAGCGAGAGTATGTCGGAGAGCGCCTCACCGTACTGAGTCGGGAACAGCCCCTCGCCATTCTCGCTAAGCCGGTACATGTAGGTTGGAGCACCGGTTCCCCGCTGCTCCCGCCCGTATACCACGAGACCCTCCGCTTCCAACTCCTTCAGGTGCCGCCTTACAGCATTGGCAGAAACTCCGAACGAGTCTGCAAGCTCCTTCGCAGTAATGGGTTGCGCTTTCTTGAGCTGGAGCAGGATCTCTCCACGGAGACCTCTGTGCCCGGCCAGACCAGGTGTAATTGCGTCCATGAGGAGCGAATCCTAACCGGATTTCACAACTAATTCAAGGATTTTGTTAATTAACCTGCGTGTGGCAATTCAACCCAAGTACCCACTACAACCAGATCGCGAGCCATAAATCAGCTTTTTACAGATACTTATGAACTCCGGCTTGACACATATGTCGGCTGGGGCTACCTTCAGTGCAGATTAGTTTGCTGTACAAACTAGTGTGCAATACCCACGAGTTTGCATAGGTTAAGGAGCGGCTCTCAGTTCGAACGAGCCGATTGATCATCAACTGACGAAGGCTGTGGAGGCTACTGTGCCGGATAAGACCGACCTCAAACAACTCGAGAAGAAGGCCTGGACGTCTTACCACCAAGACGGCCTCGTCGACTTGTTCTTGGGACTCTTACTCGTTGCCGGCTTCGTAGCATATACAGGCTGGCTCGGGCGTGTAGGGGGGCCCATTCTGCAACTGTCCTGCGCGTTCTTCCTCATTGCAGCCAAGAAGTGGATCACTGTCCCCCGTATGGGCATCGTGAAATTCGGACCCGAGCGAAGGGCGAGGAAGAAGAAGACGGCACTCATTGCCTCCATCGCAGTGCTGGCAACCGTGGGCCTGCTGGTACTGACGTTGACCGGTCGCGTCGGATGGATTCGCCAAAACCACGTGGCGTTCTCAATCCTACTGGGAGTCGGTGTCTGGCTCGTCTTCATTGTGATGGCATACATGCAGGACTTCACTCGCCTGTATGCAATCGGAGCTTTATTCGCAGCCGCAATCACAGCCTCGGAATTGCTGGACAGTTCGCTGCCCTTACTCATTGCTGGAGCCACAGCCTTCACATCCGGCCTTGTTCAGCTCGTTCGTTTCCTACGACGCTATCCGTTGCCGACTAACGCCAGCCAAGGGGCAGGATAAAGGAGCATCAAGAAAGATGTGACGGTCCTGAACTTTCGAGGGAACAACATGAGCCATACAGTCGACCTCAAAGAACTCGAGCGAAAAGCGTGGAAGTCGGTGCACCAGGACGGCTGTGCGATGCCGGCGGGTCTGTTCGCAGCCAACATCATGGTGGTGTTCGGCATGCTGGCCCATTTCCTGGATTATCCCCGGCTGTACGTCTACGGAGTTCTGTACGCGGCAGCGTTTCCCAGTTGGGTGTTGCTCATCGAGTTCGCGAACGTCCGGCTTCCCGTCGTGTCTGTTCCCTCGGCGGCGGTGATGGTGGTAATCGGCTGCAAGGGGCTCACCCAATTCATGCGCCTACACCCGATCCCGACAGCCGAGGTTGCGGTTGATGGAAACCAATAACGACCACGGCAAAGCCATCGAGCCTCCGGCTGAAATCGACCGGCTGATCCATGAGCCGGCCAGGCTCATGATAATGGCGTACCTCTACGTCGTGGACAGCGCCGACTTCCTATTCCTAGTACGACAGACAGGTCTGACGCTGGGGAATCTTTCGTCCCACATGAGCAAGCTCGAGGCAGCGGGTTACATCGAAGTGGAGAAGAAGTTCAAGGGGAAGAAGCCGCACACAATACTTCGGCTCACTGAGCGCGGCCGCAGTGCTTTCAAGAAGTACCGCCAAAGCATCGAGCAGGTCTTTGGAGATACTTGACGTCATCGGAGCAGCACGACCGCGCAGCAGCGATAACCAACCATCATCGAGAACGCAATAAAGACCTGAAGTCATCGGAGGTGCCGACCATGAAGTTACGAAACCTGAACTTGCAGCTACTTGCCACACTCATGAGCGTCGCGGCCGGCTCGACCGCGGAAGCACAGTGGAAGGGAACGATCCACGACAGCTCAGGGATAAGGATCATCGCGAACACAGAGCAGGGGAGTTGGGATGCATCCGCTGCATGGCGAGTTGAGCCGGAACTGACGATCGGAATCGTGGAAGGTGACCCCAACTACCAATTCGGAGGCATAGGTTGGATCGCAGTAGGCTCGAGTGGCCGAATCTACGTTCTCGACACTCAAGCGCAGAGCGTCAGAGCTTTTTCTGCCGACGGGCGTTACGAGCTCACATTCGGCGGACCCGGAGCTGGACCTGGTGAGATCGGTCGAGGAGCCATCTTCGTCGTCTCCGGCCCAGCCGATACACTGCTCGTACCCGACTTGGTGAACCGGCGCATCAATCGATACGCGCCTGACGGTTCTGCCTTACCCAGCGTGCCCTTGGAGATCGAGAAGGCACTGCCAATGATCTGGCGGTCGACATCCTCTGGCGTGATAGCGAGTCAAGTCCGCCCTCTAGGCATCTCTCCGGCTTCTAGCACCTCACAGTCCGAGACGTCGGGCCTGAAGGACGCGATCACACTAGTGGGCGCCGACGGATTGGTGAGAGACACGATCCTGGAATTCCAGTCCGGGAATACCATCAACATCGGAGACGGCATACCGGAGATCAATATGTACACGCCTGAATCTGCGTGGGCTCTATCCGACGAAATGGACCTCGTATATGGACTCAACGACCAGTACCGTGTAAGCGTGTATGGTCCCGGGGGCGACCTCTCGCTGATCCTAACCATGCCGTTCGAGCAAAGGTCGGTCGGCGAAAGTGACAGACGCGTCGTGATGGAGTATCTCGAGAAGGCCTGGCTGGACGCGGGTGTCCCGCCACAGGCATTGCCCAGACTTCGCTCGGTGGTCCATTTCGGTGAGTACTTCCCAGCGTACGCGAGCCTGCAATCAGGACCTGACGGCAGCATATGGGTACAGCACGTTCAAGCTGTGTCCGATCTGAGTGAAGAAGAGATGGAGAACTACAACCTGATCGAGGACGCCGGAGGTCCCGACTGGAACGTCTTTGACAGCGACGGGAGATATCTCGGGTCAGTCACAATGCCAGATCGTTTCGCACCCCGCACTTTCAGGGGCGACAAAATCTACGGCGTTTCGCGGGACGAGTCAGACGTGCAATACGTAATGCGCTTGAGGATAGTCAGACCGTCCCTGGGCAGCTAGAACCGGAACTGGTCTTCTCTCCGCAGTAGGTCCTGGTAGGCCTCGGGTGTATTCAGACTGTCAAGAACGGCCCGATCCTCTACCAGGACCTCCGTCACCCGAGTCGGATCTGCTCTCACTACCACATTGGCACCTTCGTTGCCAGACGGAGCCAGCAACTCCTGAAACACGGCTCGTCCGAACAGCACCGGATGACCGCGCCGCCCGTCCAGAACCGGTACCACGACGGCTGTATCTACAGCCCTGAAGCGGTCGATCAGCTTGCCAACGGTCTCGACCGCGACATGAGGAAAATCCACCGGCCAAACCACCAAACCGTCAACAGGATGGTGGAGTACGGCCTGGACAGATGCCCGGATCGATCCAATCGGCCCGGTTTCCATCTCGGTATTGTGCAGCACCGTAACATCGCGTAAGTCGTGTCTTGACAGAATCTTATCTGACTCTGGCCCAACCACGACGTACCGTTGAACGGCCAGCGCTTCGGTTGCGTCGAGGATGGATTGAAGGAAGGTCATGCCATGAAAACTGAGCAGGGCCTTGGGGAACCCCATGCGCGACGAGGCGCCAGCGGCGAGGATTGTGGCCGCGATCATCTTAAAATCTTACATTGGTTCCCCTCCATCAGGGAGGGAGCGATGGCAGTCCGTCCAGTCCGCCTACTAGGCGATCCAGTACTGCGTTGTGAGTGTGAGCCGATCAAGATGCCTCGGTCCGCCGCGGTCAGGTTGGTGGCCGACGACCTTCAGGAGACGATCCGCGACCTCCGGTCTCGACACGTCATGGGACGGGGACTGGCGGCGCCTCAGGTCGGCGCACCGATGCGACTCCTCTATCTAGAAGTCGAGGAGCCGATGTTCATGATCAACCCGCAAATCCTGGACATCGGGACCGAGGATTTCACCGTTTGGGATGATTGCTTCTCGATTCCCAACCTACTGGTGCGCGTCCAACGCGCCTACCGGATCAGAGTCGGGTTCCAGGATTTGGCTGGCGAGAAGCAGGTGCTTGAGGCTGACGGTGCTCTGGCTGAGCTATTGCAGCACGAGATCGATCACCTCGACGGTGTTCTGATCGTTGATCGACCCTTCGGCCTCGATCCGTTCTGTTTGCGGGAAGAGTGGAACAAGCAATACGCCAATCAAGGACGCTACAGCGAGTCACAAACCAGAGAATGCTGCGATTAGTTTTCGTATTCTGACCTGTCACTGTGTAGCGCGCGCACAAACGGCCTAATTAGATTCTGGCGTAGACGGGGGTGCTCGTCTCGAGACGGGCTGAGATCAAACCCTTTGAACCTGATCCGGCTAGCACCGGCGGAGGGAGTCCCATACCGATGTCCGACTGTACGACCCAAATGTCCTACGCCCGCCGGGGCGACGTCACCGAACCCATTGCTTTCGTAGCAGAGCGGGAACGTCTGTCGCCAGAGCTCGTGCGAGATGAAGTAGCACGCGGCCGCCTGGTGATTCCAGCAAACATCAACCATCTCAGCGGAGAGCTGCAGCCGATGGGCATCGGCAATGTCGCCGGTGTCAAGATCAACGCCAACATAGGTAACTCGGCGGTCACTTCTTGCATCGGCGAGGAAGTCGAGAAGTTGAAACTGGCAGTGAAGTACGGTGCCGACACAGTCATGGACCTTTCGACTGGTGCCGACATTGACGAAACACGTGAGGCAATCATTGCCCACGCAACCGTTCCCATCGGGACCGTTCCGATCTACCAAGCCATCCTAAACGTCGATCAGACCGAGCAACTGACGCACGATGGACTGCTGTCCATGATCGAACATCAGGCCCAGCAAGGAGTCGATTACATGACTCTACACGCGGGACTCTTGCTCGAGCACTTGCCTCTCGTTCATGGAAGAGTCACCGGGATCGTGAGCCGCGGCGGGTCACTGATGGCAGTTTGGATGATGGCCCACAGAAAGCAGAATCCGTTATTCGAGCGATTCGACGACGTGCTGGACATCCTACGGCCATACGATGTCACCATTTCGTTGGGGGATGGGCTTCGACCGGGATCTCTACATGACGCAAGCGATCCAGCTCAGTTTGCCGAGCTGGAGACTCTCGGTGAGCTCACAAAACGAGCTTGGGACCGTGACGTGCAGGTGATGATCGAAGGGCCCGGCCATGTACCGATGGACCAGATCGAGATGAATGTCCGTAAAGAGAAGGAGATGTGCCATGAGGCTCCCTTCTATACTCTGGGACCGCTGGTCACGGACATCGCGCCCGGGTACGATCACATTACCAGCGCCATCGGTGCCGCCATGATTGGATGGTACGGCGCCGACATGCTGTGTTACGTCACTCCCAAAGAACACCTCGGACTTCCCAATGCAGAGGATGTTCGTCAAGGAGTGATTTCCTACAAGATCGCGGCACACGCTGCTGACATTGCCCGCGGTAGAGCAGGCGCTCGCGAACGCGACGACGCACTGTCACGCGCGCGGTACGAGTTCGACTGGAACGAGCAGTTCCGCCTCAGCCTGGATCCAGAGCGGGCCCGCGAGTATCACGACGAAGAGTTGCCGTCGGAGTATTTCAAGAGTGCCGAGTTTTGCGCAATGTGCGGACCCAAGTTCTGCTCAATGAAGCACTCCCGCACGTTGGACCAAATGATAACGGAGTTCGCGGATGACTCCGCCACCGAAGCCGCGTCTGCTAGCCCCTTGGCTTCATCTCCCACAGAACGTTGATGATTACCCAACGTCCGTCGAACCGGGCAACCTGCAAGTAGTCGATCCAATCCCGGGCGACGATCTTGACGACCGCGACGTTCTCGTAGATGTCGAGGATCGTCAAGTCCTTCTGCTGTTCGGCTAGGGGCGTCTGCCTACCATAGCCACCCTTCGTCGCTTCGACCAGCTCCTCCGCAGTCATGTTGTTTAGATCACTCACGCCGTCTGGCCCCGTCCGCACGATACGTTTCGCAAGTTCCGGATGCAGCGCCTGTTCCATTCGTGCTGCATCACCGGAGTACCAGCCTTCGATATAGTCCAGGGCTGTGGCACGCACGGCAGCGGAATCGTTCACCGACTGTGCGCTCGCAGCTAATGGGCCGATCAGCAAGGCGGCGCCCAATACGAAAGCGGCCTTTCTCATGGCACTATCTCCCTTGTCAGTTGAGGGTTGCATCCCACCGTACCCTACCGAACGAGCCGATGTGAAGTTTCGGAGTGGCATTGAGACCAGGGCAGGTCTCCATACCCGCCCAACTCACTGGTCTACAACAGGTTGGCCATCATTGGGCCGAGCAAAGTATAACGATACCATCATGTCACTATCGCCATAGTGCTCCTTCATCATGCTGCCGCCGTGCGTTGGCACAGACTCGACATCCAAACCATCCGGTCCTGCGGCTTTTTAATAGGTCAGTCCTTAGCGATGTTTCATCAGCCCGTGGGAAAGAAACAGCCAAGAAACCCGCCCCAGCTCATCGCCGACGATGAGTCTCTGTCGAAGCTAGTCGATCGGCTGGAAAAAGAGCCGCGCATAGCTCTCGACACAGAGGCCGCTTCGTTCCATCGGTATGTTGACCGAGTCTACCTAATTCAGGTCAGTTCGGACCACGTGACAGCCCTGATCGACCCCCTGAGCACCGACGTGCTCGGATCGCTGGGCCGATTGCTCGACAACCCGAAGGTCGAGATCGTACTGCACGATGCGGACTACGACCTGAGGATCTTGAACCGGGATTTTGGATTCACCGCCCGCACTTTGTTCGATACTCGACTGGCAGCACAACTGGTCGGCGAGCCGGCAGTGGGGCTGGGTGCCCTTCTGGAAAAGCACTTCCAAATCACACTGAACAAGAAGCTCCAGCGAGCCGACTGGTCCCGTCGCCCGCTCACGCCCGAAATGATAGAGTATGCGGCCGATGACACTCGCTACCTGCCGGCGCTACGTGATCGTCTCGAGAAGCAGCTGGAGAGCGATGGACGCCTGGAGTGGGCGCGTGAAGAATTCCGACTGCTCGAGGGAATCCGTTGGACGCCGCCCGCAAAGAACGAGCAGGCGTTCTTACGAATCAAGGGATCCAAGGCACTTGCGCGTAGGAACCTTGCCGTTCTAAAGGGACTGCACGAGTGGCGTGAAAAGACGGCACAGGACATGGACCGTGCGCCATTCAGAGTACTCGGGAACGCGGCGCTACTGGCGGTCGCTAGGGTGGCACCAGGTAATGCGAACCGTCTACGGCAAGTACAGGGCTTACCCGCGTCCGCAGTGGAACGTTACGAACGAGAGTTGTTGGCAGCAGTCAAACGGGGGCTCGAGACCCCACAGACGGATCTACCCGCAGTCAAGCGACCCGCCCGACCCAAACACGATCGAGCCTATGATCGAAGGCTCGAATACCTCAAGCAGCTACGTGACCGCAGGGCCAGGGAGATGAACATGGATCCGGGTATGCTCTGTCCAAACGGCACGCTGCAGGCAATTGCGCGGAAAGAGCCCACCACCGAGAAACAACTCAGGAGCGTCTCGGAGCTGAGAAAGTGGCAGGCCGGAGTCTTAGGAAGAGACGGGATTCTAGAGGCAATTCGTGGAGTAAGTTAGAAGCCCAGGTAAGCTCGGATCTTCGGATCGATCTTCTCCGGCGACCAGAACGGCTCCCACACCAGCTCAACCGACACATTCTTCACTCCTTCCACTTCACGGACCACTGCATCGGCTTCTGCCAAGATTTGTCCACCGACGGGGCACCCTGGCGAGGTGAGCGTCATCTCAATGCGCACATCCGCCTCAGTCACGTCGATCGTATAGACGAGACCAAGGTCCACGATATTGAACCCGACCTCCGGGTCTTTTACCTGCCGCAGTGCCTTGCGGACCGATTCTGTCTCCACCGTCATGCTTTGTCTCCAGCCCATCGTTGATGCAAACCACAAGGTACCGGATTGCACAAAGCGGACCAAGTTGAAGCCGTCAGCTCACCGGCCCGAACCTGCGTGCCAGGCAAGCGTACAGTCGTGCTGCGACTGGCATCACTCCCGGCAAGTCCATCACCTGGCCAGCCAACCGGTCCCTCGGAAGGAATGAGAACAACTCCCTTATTGCCGCCGCCCCGGCAAACACTGCACCGTCCGGTCGCACCAGATGAACCGCCTGTCCCAAGTCCTGGATTCTGCAACCCGAGACATTCGCAGCTCGAGCGTCCTGCAATGGGAGGTAGGTTATGGCACACTTGCGGTCCCACACCTTTATGCGGTCGACCCAACGACTGCAGAAGCCGCAGGTAGCATCGTAGATCAACACTGGATTTGACGGGGGCTGAGGGCTTACGCCTACCCTGCCCTCTACGGGCACCGGCGTTTCGTCCTGGCCCCTATCACGACTGAGGCGCACGCCTCGTCACGCAAAGCCACCGCAGCATCAGCGATCCGGGCTCTTATAGCCTTGAGCTGGGTAATCGAGCGCCCGGTTCGGGGAGCGAATACACGATTCGTGAGAATGATGACGAACAGGTCTCGACCCGGGTCAATCCAGATCGAAGTGCCCGTATACCCACCATGACCGTACGCGCTGTCGGACAAAAGCCGTCCAGTATTCGCTTCGTCGGTCGTGTCACGCACCTCCCAGCCCAGGGCCCGGTTCCCCCGCCCACGGCGCGTAAACTCCAGTACGGTTTCGGGAACGAAGAGCTGATTATCGCTCGGGCCACGCCCGAGATTGAGGTACACTTGGGCGTATAGAGCGAGATCTGTTCCCGTGCTGTACAAGCCAGCGTGGCCCGAGACTCCGCCCAAGCGTACTGCGTTCTGATCGTGCAGTTCTCCAGCAATCACGTGGCCGCGCCACAGACCTACTGGCGCCATCCGGGACCGTAGACTGCGGGACGGCTCGAACATCGTCTGTTCCATCCCGAGCAGACGAAACACCTCGGCGGTAGAGTAAGAGTCGAGTGTCACACCGGAGGCGCTTTCCACAATCCACCCGAGCAGCATCGCGTTCAGATCACTGTAGACGACTCTGGATCCCGGAGTCCACCTCAATTCCTCCTCGAGCACCAAGCGGCGTGCTTCTGCTGCAGTCTCGCTTCGATCGTTCAGTGGGAGAAAGGCCCGGAGTCCAGAACGATGCTCGAGGAGGTTCCGAACGGTCACCAACTCTTTCCCATCTCCGGAGAAGCCCGGCAGGTAGTACTGGACCGGCGCGTCCAGATCGATCTTGCCGACATCGACAAGTCGCATTATCGACGGGGTAGTGGCCACGACTTTGGTGAGCGAGGCCAGGTCAAAGAGAGTGCTGTCGGGGTGAGGCACGCGACTGGCCGCGGACCAGGAAAAATGGCCGTACCCTCTGGCCAGAAGCACTGAATCCCCGGTGCCAACGACAACTACCGCACCGGGATACACACCCGACCGAATACCATCCTCTGCCGCCTTGTCTATCTGGGCTGCAGGGCCGGCCTGAAGAGCTACTAGGAACAATAGGACGAGCGCCATGGGATCTCCTGTGTAGTTATTCTAGTGTTCACGGTCCTGGACACCAAACACAACTCGGACGAACGGGGAATCCTGATGCAATACGGGCGGTGGCTAATCCCGACGATCGTGGCACTCGGATTAGAGGGCGGTCCACTGTTGGGACAACAACCCTTGGACACGTTGGCGCTCAAGGCTCACACATACTTCCTGGCCCATGACCTCCTCGAAGGTAGGGCCACGGGAACAGTGGGAGCCGAGACCGCCGCATTGTACATCGCGGGTCAATGTCGAGCCTTGGGTCTTTCCTCGGCCGGACCTGACTACCTGCAGGAGGTACCGCTCGAGGAGTCGAAAGTAGAGAGTGGCACCCAATTCACCGTGACCCGAGGAGGGCGGACCGCGGTGTTCCGATACCCGGGAGACTTCACGCCAGACGTGGGAACCCGGTCGACTCTCGTGAATGTGGCCGGTCACGCCTACTATGTCGGGCCTGCCGACGGTATCGAGCGAGAGACAGTCCAGAACCTGGACCTCGATGGAAGCGTTGCGGTAGTCGCGGGCGCCAGGGTCAGCTCCGAAGGAGCGGAGATACTGCGTGAGAGCGGCGCGGCGGCCATTCTTCATCTCCTAGCAGACGATGCCGGGTACGACCTGTACCGTCGCAGCCGTGGTGAGACTCGTCTCTACCACGCTGACTCCACAGTGCAATCATCCTTCCTCCCTCCGATTCCATCCATACTTGCAGGGCCTCGTCTTTCCCACGCCATGATTGCCGGAACAGCGGTGGAGAGAGGCCAGCAGTTGAGTCCCGGTCCCCTCGGGCGCGAGGTGGCACTCGAGATCGTGCTCACCCACCGGCAGATTGAGGCGCAAAACGTCGCGTGTTTGCTGCCCGGAACCGAAACACCAGTAAGCGACACAGCCATAGTGTTCACCGCCCACTATGACCATCTCGGTGTCGGGGTCCCGGACTCTTCCGGTGATGCTGTCTACAATGGGTTCTCAGACAATGCGGCCGGAGTTGCAATGTTGCTGTCCATTGCTCAAGCAATGAAGAACGACGCCGAGAGACCCATGAGACACTCGGCGATCTTCCTGTTCCTCGTGGGCGAAGAGCGTGGACTGCTCGGATCTGACTTCTACGTTGCCCGGCCGTTCTGGCCACTCGACCGTACACTGGCCGTGATCAACATCGATGCTGGAGCACCGCCCGGCCAACTCATGAATTGGAGACTAGCAGGAGTCGACTCCACGGGTTTGGGAGCATTGGCCATCGACGTGGCAGAAAGGCGGGGTTGGACTGTCACCACTTCACCGCCGCGAGCCAATTCGGACTACTATCCGTTTGTGAGAGAGGGAGTGCCGGGTGTCTTCGTGATTCCGGGGCCCGGGCCATACGAGGGATTATCGGCAGATAGCTCAGACGCTCTGCGTGCACGCTGGGGCTACTATCACCAACCGGCAGACCACTGGACTGAAGATTTCCCGTTTTCTGGGCTGGCGAGATACGCGGAGTACGGGTACCTGATAGCTCTCGCCCTTGATTCGGCCCCGACCCTACTGCCGGATGCCAGTCAGAACTAGGCCGGACCGGCTAAGGCATACCGCTACGTCATGGATCTCGCACCGGGCCGGGAGGCAAGGCGTAGAGCAGCCTCGCCGTACGCCGGTCCCGTCCGGTCAGGTCGTGCACTGACGTAGACGGATACATGAGGTCCTCGGGATCGTCCGAATGTCCCAGCCCCAGCAGGTGGCCGATCTCGTGCAGTGCCACCGTGTACGCCACCTCGGGCGTGATAGCCCACCCATCGTTGTTGTGCGTAGCCAGCGTGAGGGTACCCCTAACCAGCCACCCGTCACGGTCCCACGTGACATCCGCCTGTCCGGAGCGCCGGATCGTAAATGCCCGGATCCAGCGTACCAACACCTCAGCATCGGCAGAATCTCTCACGAACTCGAAGACCACGGGGATGGCTCCGACCCGCTCCCACCGCACGAACGCGTCCCGGGCAGCCTTCTCCAAAGCGGGCTCAAGGCCAGGAATGGCTCCAGGCAAAAAATGCACTGTTAGTGGCCGCACGGTCCGTTCCCGCCAGTGCTTCAGGATAGAGTCACCCTCAGCAAGTGAGTAACCCAGGTAGGTATCGGACTCGGCAATTCTGCTGCGCACCCGCACCCGAGCCGCTTCCATGCTTTCCAACGGGGGGCGCGCGGGTTGTGTGGCTGGCTCTGCGAGTCCAGAAGTCTCGGGGTTCGGTTGGCTGGACCGGCGAGTGAGGCCGGCGACCACGATCAAAACCAGCGCCACCACCGCGGCTAAGAGGCGTCTCATTTGCTGAATATGTCAAATGCGCCGGAATGGCCGCCACTCCTGCCTAGCATCCCGCGGATGTGGCGTCTATCATACTAACCCCTTATACCATCAGGACCTTCACACTTTTGTTGCCATGTTAGTTGACGGCACTGACAGGTAGTCGGAATGGGTAGCGACGGGTCCGAGACCAGCTCGAGGTCGGGGTGATCACCCCGCCCGCTCAATCGATAATCAGATTTCGAGTCTTTGTGCTCGTCTTCTGGGTCGTTGCGGCAGCCGTGGCCTGGCCCAAAGCCTCCAGGGTACAGGAAGGACTTCAGGTCGAGGGACAGCAACTCTCAGAATCCGAGTCGCAGCTCGCCAGTACGTTGATTCGAGAGGCGTTCCCGCAGCCAGTGGCGCACTTCTTCGCGGTGACCGTCTCGGGGACTTTGCCAATCGATAGCCCCCCTACCGGACGCCTGATCGATTCTCTATCCAAAGCCGTCGAGCAACTCCCCTTCGTCACCCGCGTCGTTTCCTACCTGTCGCTGCCTGACTCCACACTGCTGAGCGACGACCGACTGACGACGTTCTTCATCGCAACGGTGGAGGCACGTGAGAACTTCAGCCCGACGAACTACGTCGAGGAGTTCCGTGAAGTCGTGCACAACTCCGTTGACCGGATTCCCTGGGCTGACGACTACGACGTCCGAGTGACTGGCACTCCCGCTCTCGACTACGACCTCCGTCAGGTGAGCAAGGACGACGCCGAGAACGGCGAGCGGAAGGCTCTGCCGTTCTCAGCAATTGTCTTGGTGCTCGCGTTCGGCGCGCTAGTAGCCGCCTTCCTCCCCCTAGTGGTAGGGATGCTGGCCATCACATGCGCTCTCGCATTGGTGCAGATTACGTCGTCTTTCTACCCGATGTCAGTCTTCGTTCTCACCATCATCTCGATGATGGGTCTTGCCGTCGGCATCGACTATTCGCTGTTGATCGTAACGCGCTTTCGAGAGGAGCTGAACCGCGGCCGCGGTCCTCGCGACGCTGCAGTCAGGAGTATTACCACAGCCGGTCGTGCGGTAGTCACCAGCGGTCTTACGGTGGCCGTAGGGTTCGCTTCACTCCTAATAACGCCTACGTCAGAGACCCGATCGGTGGGTATCGGTGGCCTGTTCGTTGTCACGGCGGCTGTACTGCTCAGCGTTACTGCGCTTCCGGCAGCTCTTTCTTACATGGGAAGAGCAATTGACATCCCTCGGTGGTTGGCAACGCGGCTCGCCTGGTATCACGCTCCAACCGGTTGGGAGCGTTGGGCGAGGTGGCTCGTTCACCACCCCTGGCGTGCGATCGTTCTCGGAGGCGTTGCGATCGCTGCCATAACATGGCCACTGGCGCAGATGAAGATCGGGTTGCCTCGGTCAGGTTGGTTTCCGGCTAATACCGAATCGACTGATGGAGTCGAGACACTGCAACGCATGGGTGCTGCAGGCACCCTCCAACCGGTGCGAATGATCATTCGGGCACCGGAGGGAGAGCGCGTGGTCGGCTCCCGCTACCTGCGAGCTCTTATGCGTCTGTCTGATTCGGTGCGAGCCGACGCGAGAGTCGTCCAAGTGCGCAGTGTGGTCGATCTCCAACCGGGTACGTCAGCACTTGGCTATACAATGCTGTACGGTAACATGGAAGCGGCCAGGGCCCGTTCACCCGAGTTCTTCTCGGCGTACCTATCCAACGACGACAGAACCACACTGATGGATGTGATCCTCTCAGACACGACCTCGTTCGCCAGCTCAATGGAAATCGTGCGTCGCATCCGCGAAGTCCGCTCTGAAGTAGCCGGTCTGGATTCCGTCGAGGTGCTTCTCGGGGGATTCGCTGCTTCGAGTGTGGACCTGCAGGACCAACTGTTGGCGCAATTTCCTCTTGTTATTGCGCTCGTCTTGATCACAACGCTAGTGATGCTCGCCATCGCATTCCGATCGTTGCTCGTTCCCTTGAAGGCCGTGATTCTGAATTGTCTCTCAGTCTTAGGAGCGTTCGGAGTCACCGTTCTCGTGTTTCAGAACGGAGTAGGCGCTGGACTGCTCGGTCTCGATGGTCCGACGGAGGCGGTTTACGTCGTCGTGCCAGTACTCATCTTTGCGGTAGTATTCGGACTGAGCATGGACTACGGAGTTTTTCTGCTAGCCCGAATAAAGGAAGCGTACGATCGATCGGGACGGAACGATCAGTCCACGATCGAGGGGCTCACAGCCACCGCATCGGTCATTACGAGCGCCGCGGCGATCATGATCATCGTGTTCGGCGTCTTCAGCTTCTCTCGGGTGATGGTGGCGCAGTTCATCGGCTTCGGCTTGGCAGTTGCCGTCTTTCTCGATGCGACACTGATCCGGATGGTTTTGGTTCCGGCTTTCATGCACATAGCCGGCCAGTGGAATTGGTGGCCCGGAGTCCGGGCAGTTCCGAGGCCAGCCGAAGTCAAAGCCGAAACTACCGAAGCGGTTCCCGAAGAACCTTAGGCGCCGCCAGTAACACCCCGAGTTCCAGATAGCCGCCCCTGAGATCCCAGTGCCAAGCTTCGATCCGCTCTCCCGTATTGGGGTGTTTGAGCGGTTTGTACTGCAGCCACCTTTCGCTCATTCCGAGCAGTCTGCCCGCTTGCAAGAGTACCTCGTGATCCGACGAAACGAGGTGTGCCATCTCCTCACCCCAGAGCTTGAATCGATGCAGCCAGAGCCCCCCACGCAGCGCGTGAGTCATGCCATCGCGGCGACGCTCGAACTCTCTCCATTCAATGGTCAACTGCAGTCTGTGGTTCCTTCGTCAACTGCAGTTCCCACGGGTGCCGCGTCACCTATGAAGATGTAACAACTGGTACCTACCTGACCGTGACTGGCAGTGGCTGACCATCCGAGGAACGTTGCCTCGTTCACGGCAACCGTCACGCCCGGACTCAGGTAGAATCCACGCACTGCTAACGCAGCCATGTCGTCGGTGTATGTTGCAGTGTCATAAAAATAGGACTCTTGTTGCAGGCCGAGCGAGCGTAGATCACTCCGCATTGTGGCGACCAGAGCTCGCCTACGCGCGGTCTGCAACCGTGGCATCGCAATAACCGCAAGGAGTCCTATGATGACGATGACCATCATCAATTCGATTAAGGTCACTCCCCTGCGATTCACCGCACCAGCCTCAACGAGTTCCAGAGTATCATACTCATAGGCAATAGACTTCCAGAAACCACAGATCGCGCAAGTGTCGGGCCACCACGCGCTATCCTTTTGCGCCAAGCCAGTTTGAGCCCACGCCAACGTCGACGACCAGCGGAACATCGAGTTCGGCTGCACCTTCCATCTCTCGTCGCACAGCTTCGCACACCAGTTCAACCTCCGATTCGGGGCTCTCGAGCACAAGCTCGTCGTGCACTTGCAGAAGCATAGCTGACTGCAAGCCCTCCGTTTCCAACGCCGCCGAGAGGTTGATCATGGCCACCTTGATGAGATCCGCAGCTGACCCCTGCATTGGCGAGTTCATCGCAGTTCGCTCTCCAAACGCCCGAACATTGTAATTCGGGTCCTTCAGTTCGGGTATGTAGCGCCGGCGACCGAACAGAGTCTCCACATACCCCAACTCCTTCGCCTGCTCGACCGTCTCGTCGAGAAAGCGTCGCACTCCTGAAAAGCGAGTGAAATACAGGCGTATGAATTCCTTCGCTTCTTCCTGCGAGATACCGAGCTGTCGGGCAAGGGAATACGGCCCCTGCCCGTAAATAGTGGCGAAGTTGATTGTCTTGGCTCTCGCACGCATCTCCGGCGTCACGTCCTCTACGGCAACATCGAAGATGATCGCGGCCGTCTGACGGTGTATGTCACCCCCTTGCCGGAAAGCCTCTATGAAAGCCGGATCTCGTGACAGGTGTGCGAGTACGCGAAGCTCGATCTGAGAATAGTCCGCCACGATGAATCGACATCCGTCGGTTGGAACAAAGCACGCACGTATCAGTTCCCCCCGGGCCGTTCGCACTGGAATGTTTTGCAGATTGGGATCCGAAGACGACAATCGACCTGTTGCCGCACCCGTCTGGTTGAAGCTGGTGTGAACCCGCCCAGTCCTGCCATTCACACTTCCCGGCAAGACGTCAACATAGGTCGACTTGAGTTTGCTCAGCTCTCGGTAGTCCAGCAGGAGGCGCGGTACGTCGAACCCCATTTCGGCAAGCTGACTCAGTACATCGGCGTCCGTCGATGGTCCGGTCTTGGTTCGCTTAATGACGGGAAGCTGTAGCTTCTCAAACAACACGTGCCGCAGCTGCGGAGTACTGTTGATGTTGAAATCTGATCCCGCGGCTGAGTAAATCGAGGATTCGATCTCGCTAAGCTCGGCAGTGAACTGCCGTGATAGCTCACCCAGGCGGTTGGTATCGATGCTGATCCCCATCCACTCCAAGTCAACCAACACTCCAATCAACGGCAGCTCGATCTTCTCAAGCACAGAGCCCGCTCCCAAAGAATCGAGCTGTGGCTCAAAGTGTCGGCGCAGACGGTAAACGACATGAGCCGCGGCAGCCGAAAGGTCTGCCACCTCGGAAATGGAAACTTCGGAGAGCGGTCGGGCCGATTTCCCTTTCCCGGCCAGGTCCGATTCGTTTTTCAGTTCGACGTTGAGGTGTTCTCGGGCAAGCACGTCGAGAGCGTGAGACCTGCGACCGGGGTCGAGCACAAAACTCGCCAACATCGAGTCGTAGTCCACACCAGCCAGGGACACTCCTTGGCCGCGTAGCGCCAGCCAGGCTTTCTTAATGTCGTGTCCCGATTTCTTGATCGTCGGGTCCTGAAGCAACTCCACTAGAGGCTGCGATGCCTGTCCATCCAGTGGCTGCAGATTTAGTGGCGGTTCATCAGCCGAGAGCAATCCGTCCGGTGCTCTGTGTCCGATGGGGATGTACCACGTACGACCGTCCGGCAGCGCCAGAGACAGCCCAACCAACCAGACCGTCCGCAACGGGCCCTCATCCATCCTCAGATCCAGCGAGACGCCGCCAGCCTGCCTCACGACTTCCGCGATTGCCTTGAGCCCATGCGGGTCTTGGACGACCACGGGCTCGGGCACCTCATTCGCTTCAGGCTGGTGGTCTTCCAGTTTGCCTACCAGAGAGGAGAATTCCAGCTCGGTATACAATCGTGTAAGACGTTGAGCGTCTGGAATCATGGTCTCTAGAGCGGGGAGATCGAGTCCCACCGGAACGTCCCGCAGAATGGTCACCAGCTCGCGACTCAACCGAGCATCATCGGCATACTGCAGTAGCCCTTCTCTGGCTCTCTTACCCTTCACATCTCCAGCGTGCGACAGGATTGAGTCGAGGTCACCGTAGGTTTCTATCAGGGCCCTTGCGGTCTTGTCGCCTATCCCCTTCACCCCCGGAACATTGTCAGACGAGTCCCCCACGAGAGCTAGGTAGTCAACTATGCGCTCCGGCGGAACGCCGAGCCTCTCTGCGGCATTGGCAGGCCCCGCAAGTGACTCGCCAACAGGCGCTGGGCCACCCCTTCCGGGATTCAGCACCATCACGTCGTCGCTGATCAACTGATAGAAGTCTTTATCGCCGGAGACGATGATCGAGAGCAGGCCCTCACCAGCGGCGCGTACTGCCAACGTGCCTATCACGTCGTCGGCCTCGTAACCGTCAACCGCTACGAGTTGGATCCTGAATGCCTGGAGAAGCTCTTCGATGCGCTCCACGGAGCGGTCGAAGTCTTCCTGCAATTCATCGTCCAGCTTTTCCCTGGTAGCCTTGTACTCGGAGTACTTCTCCTTTCTGAACGACGATCCGGCGTCATGAACCCACGCTACGTAATGCGGATGCCGCTGTTCGAATAGTCTGTGGAGAAAACTGGCAACACCCCAAACCGCCGAGGTGTTCTCTCCGCGGCTGGTGCGAAGCGGCCGGCTGATCATGGCAAAGAACGCCCGATAGATCAGCGCGTATCCATCAATGAGAAAAAGCTGTTTTCGATCCCGATCCGTCATGTCGGAAAATAGCTTGAAACAAAAAGCCCCGCCCTGAGCAAGGGCGGGGCTGTACCGTCATCGGTCGGGAGTGCTAGGCCTTGACAACGTTTTGGGCGTTCAGCCCCTTATCACCTGTCTGGAGCTCGAATTCCACATCCTGGCCTTCCCGAAGAGTCCTGAACCCCTCCGCCTGAATGGCCGAGAAGTGGACGAAAACGTCATCACCTCCCTCTTCCTGTTCGATGAATCCGTAACCCTTTGAGTCGTTGAACCACTTCACTTTGCCCCGTGGCATGTACATCTCTCCTGCGAAGGCTTTGAATTGCGGTCTGACAACTGCGGGCCAGGCTACCGGCCCACCTAAAAATTTTGCGCTCTGAGCCACCCAGATGTCAAGATAAGAGCCAGACGGTAGAAGCGACTCCCGGGGCAATCAGCAGGTTGTCGTCAAGCAGACCTGGCCACCGCTCCAGAGTGGTTGCAACCATGGTGCCACCGAGGACCGCCGTCCAAGGGAGGCCAAACAGAGCCAGAACCAGAAGTGCAACGGCAGCGCTCCCGGCGCTGCCACGAACGGTCTTCGTCCCGGCGGGGCTGCGAGCAGTCGAACCGATGAGCGACGCCGCCGGATCGGCAAGAGCCCCGACCATGATCCCAGCGGCCGCACCTGGCTGGGGTACCCAGACAGCGATTGCGTACCCAAAGCAAAGCCACCAGGCTCCGCTCGGTCGATTGGCCTCGTCCGACTTGAACAGCGGAAAGAACCTCGCCAGCTGGTGCTGCACCCGAGGCTCCCTGATCCGAACGGTCTCGACCACCAATCCAATCAGCACCCCACCGATCAGCAACGCGCGCAGCAGGTCCCAGCCGGCCACGATCGGAGTCACTAGTAGGACAGATGATCCTACATGCAATAGGCGGCGGAGCCCTACACCCCTCACGGGTTGCCAGCTACAGCCGTTTCAAGCGGCGGGTATAGAGCCCTGTAGAGCGCCCGGTTTCGGACTATCGTTCTCAGATACCCCTGGGTTTCCGCGTACGGAACCCTCTCGATCCATCGGACGGGATCGCCGGCCTCAGGATACCGCAACCAGCGCCGAACCGGCGTGGCGCCTGCATTGTACGCCGCCAGTGCCGGCAGGATATCCCCGTTGTAGCGCCTCACGAGGTTGGCAAAATGCGTTGCACCGAGGTGCAAATTCGCGTCGGAAACCACCAACAATCGTTTATCCCAACCCAGACCAAGCCTCTGGCTGAGTTGTTTCGCCGTGGGCGGCATCAACTGCATCAAGCCGTACGCCCCCGCTCGGGAGACCACCTCCGCTCGAAATGCCGACTCCTGACGTATCAGCCCCACCAATACATAGGGATCCAAGCCCTGCGCCCTGGCTTCCGCCTCAATCGTCTCGCGCTCAGGCCACGGGAAGATCACGCGCAACACTCGCGGGTGATTCAAGGTGTACGCCCGCGTGGCGGCCCAGCCCAAACTGATACCCTCCGACATGAACCCTCGCTCAATCAGCCCTTCAGCCAGATCGAGTAACTCCGTCGGAGGCCGCGTCGACTGTGCTGCGATGTAGGCGACCAAGGCGCTCGCTTCTTCGAGCAGCCGAGACTCACGAAGCAAGTCTAGTTCCGCAAGCGTCTCCCGCGCGGTCCGGCTGATCGGTCCCGGCTCATAACTCTTTACGTTGAGCGGAGGTAAGTCGGCTGCGGAGCGCGCAATAGTCCCGTAGTAGCCAAGGGAGTCTGCTCGGGCGAGCACGGCGAGAACACCACGCGCCTCCAAGGAATCTGTGGACAGGGTTGCCACTCTGTAGTGGGCCGCGAACCGCTGTGGCCCTCCCAGCTCCACTTCAATTCGGTACCACTCGACCGCCCGTGTGGTATCACCCCGATCAAGAGCGCGCGACGCCAACAGCAAGCGTGAACGGCTGGCATATGAGCTGCGCGGCCAGCGTTCCGACACCGTAGCGTAAGTCGAATCGGAAGCATTGACCTGTTTGATCCTCGAGTATCCCTGCGCTGCCAAAAAGATGGCAACGGAAGCACTCCGATTCCCCGGGAAGCTGTCGGCGAATGCCGCTAGTGCCTCGATCGACGCTCTGTACCGCCGCATGCGGAAAAGGAGGCGGCCATATCTGAAGGCCGCCACTTCGGCGTCCTCATCGCCCATCGATGATGCCTTGCGGTAGACCTCCAACGCTCTCTCGCGAGCCCCTGACTCGTCGAGCAGGTCACCCCAATAGACTAGAAGGTCGGTCTCCGACGAGTCTAATCTCACTGCCGCCTCGATCGCTTCCACCGCCCTGGAGATACGTCGGGTGCGGTGATGGGCTCTGGCGAGAGTCCGGTACTCCTCTGCCGTACGAGGTTCAAACGAGGTGACCACGATTCGGAGACCCGCCCTGACCACAGACGTGTCTCTTCGCGCAATCGCCTCGTAGGCCAAGCCTCGCGCACGCAGACTGTCGCCGGCCAACAAGGCTAGGAATGCTGCCTCAGCCGTACTGTCCAAACTCGCTAGAGCTTCCACAGCGCCCGACGTATCTCCAACCGCAAGCAGGATGTTGGCCTGAGCATGAAGGCGCAGCTTCGTAGCCGCCTCAGGAGTCTCCCTCAGAAGAGCCAACGCATGCGTGGTGTCCTTGGTGAGTCTTGCCTCGCGCAGGGCCAGCCAACCGCCGATTCCCGGCAGTTCCGCTGCCGCTGCGCGGTAGAGATCTGCAGCGACATCACTCTCGCCAGCCCTCTCGCGGGCGTCTCCAGCCCGGACCAACAGAACGCCTCTCCGTGTACCCCGTACGAGGTCGGCACCGCGCTCAAACAACCTTGCAGCTGTGTCGTAACGCTCGAGTTGATACTCCGCACTCGCCAGGAGAGGCAGGACTATGTCAACAGGCCAAATGGTGGAACCTGAATCTGCGGTGAGGAGGGCGCGCGCCCTCTCTGGGCGGCCGATCGACAGTTCCAAGACAGCGAGGCGAAGGGCCGCCGCCGGCTGCGCCGAGTCAGTTTCCAGTTCGGCTTGAAGCCGCTGGGCCGAGTGCCATCGGGCACCTTCGGTCCCCAGCTCGTGTATCACCTGTCCCCCGACAGGTGAGGCAGTTGCCAGACCTAGCAGCACCACTACGACGCTCGGAAGTCGGGTTCTAGCCATCACGACCCTCCCGCTTCCGCTCCGCGGCGGATGCGTAATCAGCCCTAGAAGCCGGTGTCAGGCGAAGTCGCCCGAAGTTGCCCTCATCTACGAAATACAAGGTGAGCCTCTCCGCTAGATAGCGCCAACGTACCAACCGTTGCCCTCCGGATGACCGATCCGGCTCTATGTTGCGAACGTCGTCCGGCACACCGAGTGTCACGAAAACTTCGCCCCTGTCGGTCAGCCAGCCCGGCGTACCCGGTTCTCGAAACCTCACGTTCGCCTCGTCTACCCTAATGAAGTACCAGTCAAGAGCCTCATTCTGGGGGGTTTCAGGATCAGGGTCGGTTTCAATCCAGAATTCTCTCCATGTGTCAGCACGCTCCTCAGGGGCCGCGGCCAGCAGAATCTCCGGCCATCTGGCGTCGTGAAAATAGCGCAGCGAGGACACCAGGTCCGTGAGATGCGGCACTGGCCGATCGTCTGAAAGGGCGACCATCGCTGAGGACATCGCAACACCACGGTCACCCAGCGTCACTTCCACAGTCAGTGTCCCTACGGCCAGCCTGTCAGAGGGAAGGCTGACCAAAGCCGCCGAGAGCGTAGCATCTCTACTGCCGAGAATCACCGAATCGACCCACATTTCCGATTCGTCCGAGTCGGTTATTCGCACATGGGCAACGGAACCCTGCGGCACCCCGTACCCCTCCAGGTAGAACCGCAGCGAGTCCAAACCATATGGCACAGAGGCGCGAGGATTGACGACCACGGTGGGCATGGCGTCCACCGAGCTTCGGCCATCACCCTGATACACCCAGACAATCGACGACAGCTGCTGGACCCCGAACCTCGGTACCTCTACTTGCAGCTCCGAACGACTCGTATCGGCCCCGTAGCCATCCACGACCATCACCTCGGCAACCAATGGGCCGGGGGTCAGAAGGAAGAACTTCTGAAAGACGACACTTTCATCCCGGCGGAGAGTCTCCCTGTACGAAGCTACCCTTATGGTCTCCTCGTCCGGCAGGTGAGCCTTGACGCGACCACTTTCCTTGAATGTCATGTCCACCACGTACCGGGCCTCGAAGTAAGAATCCTCTCTTCTGAACGACAGTGCCCGATTGGCCAGCGACAGGCCGAACACTACGAGTGTGGAGTCGGGATCCGACCCAGATAGAAATCGAATACTCGCGACGAACGGCAGTGGCTCTCCGGCAACCAGCAAACCCATGTTGCGGTATGTCACCACCGGGTCCAGCACGTCACGGATTTCGTCGGCACCCTGCAGCGAAGCCGCGCTGACCGGCGTCGGTACCCGGGCCGCTATTGCGAGCACCGTGGCCAATAACGCTAGTTTTCTAGTTGGGAAGGCCATGATCACGTAGGGCGATAACTAGTCTCCGACTTGCAGACGTTCAAGTACCGCTATTACAATTCGGCCA